>CALWSN010000001.1 GCA_944384215.1 uncultured Clostridia bacterium
ATACAAGTGCTTGGCAAATAACAAAAATAGGACCAGGACCTACTCCTATTGAAACAGACAAAGGTTGGTTAATGATATATCACGGTGTTATTAATACTTGTAATGGTTTTGTTTATCGTATGGGTTGCGCATTATTAGATATAAATGAACCTTGGAAAGTTTTAATGCGTTCTAAAGACTATATTTTAGGGCCAGAAGAGTTATATGAATGTGTAGGAGATGTACCTAATGTTACGTTCCCTTGTGCTACATTAACAGATGCAGATACAGGTAGAATTTGTATATACTATGGTTGTGCAGATTCTGTAACAGGTATTGCATTTACAACAGTAGACGAACTTATTAAACATATGGAAAATAATCCACTTTAATTATAAATTTAAGGGTGTAGGCTTTTGCTTACACTCTTTTAATTTTTACTAAAATTAAGATATGACTTAATAATTTTTAATAAATTTTATAAATAGTTTTGGTTTAAGCTTTGTTTAAAAATATTTGGTAACACTTGTTTTTGAATATAAACTATTCCAAAAAATTGATTTATTTAAATATTTTTTATATAAATTATAAAAAAATGTTAATATTCTATTATATAAATACGATATATAATTTAGTAAGTATATATTTTAAATTTACAGGGGAAGGTATATATTATTAAAAGGAGGATTTATATATGAAAATAACAAATTTATTTAATACAGCTAATATATATAATAAATCAAATATAAATGAAAAAAGATTAGAGAAAAAAAATAAAACAAAAGATTCTTTTGTTGTTTCAGATAAAGCTAGAGACTTTCAAAATGTTTTAAAAGCAGTATCTAATGCACCAGATATTAGAGAAGAAAAAGTTAACAATATAATGAAAAAAATGCAACAAGGAAGCTATAATATCTCTTCCGAAGACATAGCTAATAAGCTTATTAAATAAAAAGAGGTGATAATTTTTGGCAAGTCTTATAAAAGAGCTTATAGATACTCTTACAGAACAAAATAATATATATCAATCCTTATTAGATATAGCATCTAAAAAAAAGGTTAATATCATAGAAAATAATATACTAGGTTTACAAGAGTTTATAAAAGAAGAAAATTTATTAATAGGTAGAAATCAAAGATTAGATAGAAAAAGAATAGAAATATTTAAAGATATATCTATGGTTTTAGGAAAAAATAATGATTTATCTTTAAAACAAATTATAGAGTCTATTAAAGGACAAGAGGGCGAAAAAGAGCTTATAGATATTAGAGAAAAGCTATTAGATATTTTACCTAAGTTAAAAGCTTTAAATGACCAAAACCAAGAACTAATAAAAATATCTATGGATTATATAGATTTTTCTATAAATATAATTAGAGCATCTGGTGGTAACTCGCCAACTTATTATGACTCTTTAGGTAATGAAATAAATGCATCAGATAAAAAAATGTTTGATGCTAAGCAATAGATTATATAAAATAAAGGAGATAAGATTATGGCATCTATGTCTAGTATTAGCACAGCTTTAAGTGGTCTTAGAGCAGCACAAGCAGGTCTTTCTGTAACAGGTCATAATGTTTCTAATTCAAGTGTTACAGGTTACACAAGACAACAAGCAATACAACAAGATTTTTCATATAGAAACCTAGGTTCAAGCCCAGTAGGAAGCTTAAAAATGCAGGTAGGGCTTGGAACAAGCGTTGGTCAGATTAGACAATTAAGAAATAAATTTTATGACGCAGCATACCGTGAAGAAAATAGCTCTGGAAGTTATTATGCTAGAAAATATACTGCAGGAGAAGAAATAAATAGTATTATAGGTGAGCTTCAAAGTGAATATAGAGCACATGAGGCTATATCAGATGTATGGGATGCTATAAATGAAATGAGCAAAAATCCTAGTGCAATAGAAACAAGGTCTACATTTATTCAAAGTTGCGTTACTCTTTTAAATAAAATGAAAGATATTAATAGAAGTTTATTTGAATATCAATTAAACTTAAATAATCAAATAAAAAAAGAAGTAAATGATATAAATAATATAGTATCTCAAATAGCAGACTTAAACCAAAAAATAGAAGAAATAGAAGCTGATGGCAGCAGAGCTAACGATTTAAGAGATGCTAGAAACAATCTTTTAGATGAGCTTAGTGGCTATATGGATATAGAGATTAAAGAAACGCCAGTTGGTAATGGAAATTCTACAAGAGTTGATATTTTATTTCAAGGTAACGAATTGCTAGTTGGTAATATACCACAAAAAATAGGCCTTAAATATTGTAACGGAGAATATCCTTTTGTTGAGCCTGTTTTTACATCTAGCACAGAAATATTACCAGCTAGTGATACATCTACACCACTTTTTCCTAATTTAGCATCTGAAGATTTAGGCACTAATTCTTCTAGTACAAAGGGTTCATTAAAAGGGCTTTTAGTATCTCGTGGTGAGGTTATAGGTAATTATACTATGACTGATGATGAGATAGGTAATTTTTCTGTTCCAAATATTCAAAAGAAAATAGACACACTTGTACACGAAATAGTTACAATGCTAAATGATGCATCTACTGGTGGTGTTGGTTTAGATGGTAACCCTGGTATACCTATATTTGTTAGAAAGTCTGGAGCAACTGGGGCTGAAAATCCAAACGATTATAACACATTATTTACTATTAATAATATAGAAATAAACCCAGAGATTTTAGAAGCAGATGGTTATAATAAATTAGGTTTTTCTCAAAATGGAGACAAAGAAGACAATACAATTTTAATGGAGCTTATAAAAGAATGGAAAGAGCCTATTGATTCTTTAGAAGGTTCTTCAATAGATGGTTATTATAAAAAGATTATTACAGATTTTGCTGTTAAGGTGCAAGAAGATAGAGAAAAGTTAGAGTCTAAGGTTGGAACAATAGACCTTGCTCAAAATAAAAGATTAACTATATCTGGTGTATCTTTAGATGAAGAACTATCTAATATGCTTAAATTTCAACACGCGTATAACTCGGCAGCTAAAATTGTAAATGTAATAGATGGTATGATGGATAAAATAATAAATGGTACAGGTAGAGTAGGAATATAATAGGAGGATAAAATATGGGTTCATCTTTTTTTGAATTTAATATAGCTACAACAGGGCTTTTTGCAGCTAGAGCAGGACTAGAAATAACATCACATAACGTAGCAAATGTTGCTACTCCTGGATATTCTAGACAGTTTATAAAACAAAAAGCAGGAATACCTTTAGATAGATATAGTGGCGTAGGTCAAGTTGGTACAGGTACTGTTGTATATGGTATAGGCCAACACAGAGATGTTTATTTAGACCAAAAATATTGGCCACAAGTTAGCACATTAGGTGAATATAACCAAAAATCATCTCAATTAAGCCTTATGGAAGTATCTCTTAGTGAGTTATCAAAAACTAGCTTAACTAATAATGTAAATGACTTTTTTAAATCTATATCAGACCTTGCTTTTACATCAGATAGCTTAGAATATAGAATGTCAGTTATTAACACAGCAGATACATTAGTTACAAATATTAGAAACCATGCTACAAAATTAAGACAACAACAAATAGATTTAAATGATGATGCATATGCATTAGTTGAGCGTATCAACTCTATTGGAACTCAAATTGCTAGCCTTAACGAGCAAATATATAAATATGAAATAGATGGTAATACAGCAAATGAACTTAGAGACCAAAGAGCACTTTTAATAGATGAATTATCTAAATATGCAAATGTAGAAGTTAAAGAATACTCAGATGGAAGTGGAAGAGAGCTTGGCAACAAATATGTTGTATTATTAAATGGACACGAATTTGTAGACCATAATAGCAGTCTAAAATTAGAATGTGTAAGAAGAGAAGATTTATTACACCCTAACGACCCACCAGGTCTTTATGACATACAATGGGCAAATGGTGATGAATTAAACTTAAATACACTTTCTGGAGAATTAAAGGGCATATTAGATGTTCGTGACGGAGATAGTGGTATGGGTGACGGTGGCAACTACAAAGGTATACCATATTACATAGATAAATTAAATGAGTTTGTTAGAACTTTAGCATATGCTATGAACACAGGTAAAAGATTATCTGATGGACAGCCACTTGAAGGTGTAATAGGACACGAAGATGGCTTTGATATGAATGGTCAAAAAGGTGGTCTTTTATTTACTATGATAGACCCTAATACAGGTCAAACTATTTCTAACAGAGTAAATTATGACCAAATTAATGCATTTAATTTTGCTATATCAGATGAAATAAAAGAAGACCCTTCAAGGCTTGCTATATCTGATTCACCTGATACAACTCAAACAAGCAATAATAAAGTTGTGCTTGGATTTTTAAATCTTAAAGATGATGTATCTTTATTTGCAGAAGGTGGTGCTTATCAATTTGTTAATGCATTATCAGCAACCCTTGGTATAGATACTAAACAGGCTAATAGCTTTACATCTTTTTATAAAGATGTTACAGAATCTATAGATAATCAAAGAAAACAAGTATCAGCTGTTAGTATAAACGAAGAAATATCTAATATGGTTATGTATCAACATTTATACCAAGCATCTTCAAAGCTTATGAATGTTATTAATGAAATATACAATACTACTATAAATGGACTTGGTGTTTAGGAGGTTAAAATATGAGAGTAACAAATTCTATGATGTCTAATAGAATGTTAACAAATATTAATAGAAATTTAACACTATTAAATAAATATAACACTCAAGGGTCAACAGGTAAAAAAATACAAGTACCTTCTGATGACCCTATTATAGCTAGCCGTTCATTAAAATTTAGAACAATGCTTTCTGAAACGGAACAATATGCTAAAAATACTTCTGATGCTACATCTTGGATAGATGCTACGGAAACTGTTTTTGTTAATATGAACAAAATATTAGAAGATATGAAATCATTAATGACACAAGGTTCTAATGATACTTATACATTAGAAGATAGAAAAAAAGTATTAACTGAATATATGTCTTTAATAGAGCAGTTAGAGCAAGAGCTTAACAGTGATTATATGGGCAGAAGTTTATTTTCTGGGTTTAAGACAGACCAAAAACCAATTATAAAAGATGCAAATGGTAATAATATATTAAACCCAGAAATATATAATGGTAATGCCATAGATGGACA
>CALWSN010000002.1 GCA_944384215.1 uncultured Clostridia bacterium
ATTAAAAGCAATTCTACTATCTTACCTGCTATACCCCATTTAGCCTTTTTAGATGCCCATTGTCCATTTTTAAAACCTTTTACCCAACCAAAAATAGTGTCGATAATCATCAACACTATTAAAGCAACTATATGCTTATGGGTTTCTCCAAAAATACTAGCAAACATTCCTAAAAAAGATGCTAGGCTTATTTTCGCAACTTCTATTTCACTATTCATAATTATCTCCTTATTTTTTAATATTAGTTTTAATGCTCCCGACATAAAAGTGGGGAGCATTAGTCTGTTATTCAATATTTATAATTAATTACCATCATTAATCATATCTATAAGCTCTGTATACTGTTCTTCCGTTATCCTATTTTTTAACAAGTATATATCTAATTTGTTCATCATATCTTCTTTATCATAATTACCATTTAAAATCATTTTTTTACATATGTTATACATAATCATTCTCCTTTCAATAAAAAAGAACTAAATACCGTTATTTAGCTCTAATAAACATTTTATATATTCAAGTTCACATTTTAAATTTAATTTTTCTTGTTCCTCTTCTGTTAAAAGCTCTATAAATTCTGTTCCTGTCCATATTTTACCTAAATATTTTAAAGCCTCTTCTTCTGTTTCTATTTCTATGTATTTTATATCACCTGTTGGCTTTTCATAGACTAAAGCAAAAGCTAGTTTTCTATTATCTAGTAATAAATATACCATATTTACCTCCTTATAAAGACCAAGCATATCCATATTTTAAATCTAGTTTACTACATTTTATTGATTTACCATCACTACTACCTGTTATAAATCCTAATAAAAATTCTATTTTTTGCCCCTTTTTAACAGATATATTTGCAGTATTTGGAATATACGAATTGTAGTTATACCAAGGTGCAAATATTATTTGATTTATTGTTCCATTTATTCTAGTAAATATTCCTAATTTATCACTACTAAGTAAAGAGTTCGCATTTATATTATATTCAAAATAAGTAGTCGCCTCTACTTTTATAATGCCATCATTTAATGGAATAAACTCACCTATCAATCTATTAACATCTGCTATCTTTTGTACTGTACTTGAAGATATGCTCCCTGATGAAATCAATTTTTGTGTATTACTTCCATTCGGAATATAACTAAAATCTGAATTTTTCATCAAAATATAGTTTATCTTATCAACTAAAGGCTTATTATTGAAGTCAATATTTGAATTTGAACCATTTAATAAATTATTAAGATTAGTACCTAATTGTGTATTTTTTATATAACTTACATCTCCAGAGCTACCAAAGTTATTTTCAAACTGTTCCTTTATCAAAACATCTAAACTTTTTTTATTATCACTATTTATCTTTTTAAGTTCAACAAAACTCATTAGCTAACCACCTCCGTTATACTTCCATCACTATTAAATTTAGTAAGTACAGTAACTTCTTTCATTATAGTTTTGCCATTTCTTTCGTATACTTTAGTATTTACTTCTATATCTTCATTTTCTAAAAATTTGGTAACCCTATCTGCTACTTTTGTATTATCTGCCGTTATAAATATTTTTTCTTCTGCATCTCCATTTTCTAAAAAAATTGTCTTTTTAGTAGCCCCTTTTAATTCTGCTAAGTTATCAAAATCAAAACTTTGTAATTTTGTTATATCTAGTTTAACCTCTGTAAACCAATTTTCTATTTCTGTCATTTGATTATTAAATTCATTGCTTTGTTGTTGTTGAGTTTGTTTCCACTCTTCTATTTTTTGATTTAAGTATGTTTCATATTGATTAAATAATTCTGTTGTATCCACTGTTTCAACAAGTCCTGTAACAAAACCACATACACTATTATCAAGCCTTGTATCTAATATATCTGCTTGTGTAATTCTATTTACACCACTTTTAACTGTTATTTCACATAATTTTAATTCATAAATATCAGCATTTCTTGTTATAGTTGGTGCTTGAGGGCTAGCACTAGCCACCCCCTCTTTATATAATATATTAACTGTTCTGTCGGTCTCGTTTAGACTAACTACAACTATATCTTTTCTATTATAACTAATATGTGCATCTGATACTGTTATATTTAACTTATCTTCTATAACTGAATAACAAGTCCCATTAATAAAAGCACTACCTAAATTTACAGATAAAATCATATTATCGTTTAAAGCCTCTACTTTAAGATTTGTACTAGGATTAGGATAAACACCATTTTTTAAAAACTGTTTAAAATATCTTTTAAAATCTTCTGCATAATATACTCTATCGTCTATACCATCTGCTTGCACAGAATCAAAAGGAAAACTAACTTCTGCCATATAATCTCCTCCCTAATTTTTCATAAATATTTAAAATTTTATCTCCAAAAACTAATTCTACATAATAACTTTCATTAATAGTTTCTTTTATTTCAATTATTCTTTTTTCTATAAATATATTTAGCCCTTTATCTTCTATAAGTACAATATCCCCTAAATTCCAATCTATTTTATATTTAAACTGTTCATTGCTTAATACCGAACATTCTATGCTTAGTGCCTCTTTGCGATCTTCAAGCTGTTTTATAGCCTCGGATATATCACCACTTACTATATGCTCTCTTCTGTCTAGTCCTATACCTGTACCTATAACACTTATATTCTCATTATCCTTATAATAACAAATATTTTTATAATCTTTTATTTGATTATAAATTTCTA
>CALWSN010000003.1 GCA_944384215.1 uncultured Clostridia bacterium
CCTTGTTTTACAATAGATTTTCTACTTCTAGAGTTAAAACTATGCCATAATCTAGCTAAACATAATGTTGAAAAAGCCATTGTACTAGCTGTTTCATTATTAGTTTTTAATCCTATATAAAAAGCTATCATAGTAAATATTGCAATATTTATACCGTGAATAACTATTTCTTTAAAAAACTCTTTAGTTAATATACTTTCATCAGATTTTCTTGGTTTTTCTTTTATAATATCCTTAGTAGGACTATCCATACTTATTGCTATTGCTGGTAAACTATCTGTTAAAAGATTTATAAAAAGTAAATGTACTGCACTAAATGGCATTGGTAACGCCATAATTGATGTATATAAAACAGACAAAATACCAGAAGTATTACCAGATAATAGAAATTTTATAGAGTTTTTAATATTGGCATATATATTTCTACCATTAGCAACAGCTTTTATTATTGTTGCAAAATTATCATCTGTTAATATAACTGATGCTGCATCTTTAGAAACATCTGTACCTGTTATACCCATAGCTATACCAATATTAGCGCTTTTTAAGGCTGGAGCATCATTTACACCATCACCAGTCATAGCAACAATATTGCCTTTTTCTTGCCAAAGATTAACTATTCTTATTTTATGCTCAGGAGAAACTCTTGCATAAACAGATACTTTGTTTAATATCTTACTAAGCTCTTCATTAGACATATTATCAAGCTCTGTACCTGTTAAAGCTATATCACCCTCTTTAAATATTCCTATTTGCTTAGCAATAGCTGTTGCAGTTACTTTATGGTCCCCTGTTATCATAACTGGTAATATACCTGCCGTATGGCAGTCTGCTACTGCTTGTTTAGATTCTTCTCTTGGTGGGTCTATCATAGATATAAGCCCTACAAATGTTAGATTGTCTTCATCTTTTAAATCTATTTCTATATTACTAAGTTGTTTTTGCGCAAAAGCCAAAACTCTTAATCCGTTTTCACTCATTTTTTGATTTATATCCTTAATATTTTCAATATCTTCTTGTGTTATAGGATATATTTTTCCATCTTTCATAATGCTATCTACTCTATGTAAAATAACATCTATTGCACCTTTAGTAAGCATAATATATTCATTGTCTAATTTATAAACAGTAGACATAAGTTTTCTATCAGAGTCAAAAGGTATTTCTGATAATCTTTTATTCTCTTCAATTATCTTATTATAATCTAATCCATTTTTAATATAGCTTTCTACAAGGCTAGTTTCTGTTGGGTCACCTGTGGCTTTTCCATTTAATATATAAGAATCGTTACATAATACACTTATTTGTAAAAGGCGTTGTCTAGTTTCTTCACCAATAAAATATTCTTCTTGAACAGTCATTTTATTTTGTGTTAAAGTACCCGTTTTATCTGAGCATATAACAGATACACAACCAAGTCCTTCTACTGCACTTAAATTCTTTATAATAGCATTTTGTTTGGCCATTTTTGTTGTGCCAATAGCTAATGCAATAGTTACAATAGATGATAACGCTTCTGGTATAGCTGCAACAGCTAGAGATACAGCAAACATTAAAGAGTCTAGCATAGGCATTTTTCTATAAATACTAAGACCAAATACAACTATACATATACCTATTATTATTATCGATAGCTTTTTACTAAAATTATCTAAGCTAACTTGTAAGGGTGTCTTTTTATTTTTAGTAAGGTTCATTAATGTAGCTATTTTACCTATTTCTGTTTGCATACCTGTGCTAGTAACTAATGCTATTGCCCTACCATAAGTTACTAAAGAAGATGAGAAAATCATATTTTTTCTATCACCTAAAGCAATATTTTCCCCTTCTATTTTATCAATAAATTTATCAACTGCTTCAGATTCTCCAGTTAAAGCACTTTCATTTACTTGTAAAGAAAAACTTTCTATAATTCTAGCATCTGCTGGCACAACATCTCCTGCTTCTACCACTATTATGTCACCTACAACTAAATCTTTAGCAAGTATTTCTTCTCTTTTACCATTTCTTATAACCTTAGCCACTGGTGCATACATACTTTTTAAGCTTTTTAAAGATTGTTCTGCTTTAAAATATTGTACAGTACCTATTATAGCATTTAATATTATTACACAAAATATTACAACACTACTCTCTATGTTACCAGTAATCATAGATATAATACCTGCTATTATTAAAATAATAATAAGTAAATCTTCAAACTGAGATAAAAACACTTTTAAAGGGCTTTTTCTCTTTTCTTCTTGCAATACATTATATCCATATTTTTCATATCTTTTTGCTAAATCATCATTATTTAGCCCTTCTCTTTTAGAATTTAGCTCTAAAAAACTTTCTTCTACACTTTTGTTATAAAAGCTCATATAGTTTCTTCCTTTCATATTTAATTTTTTAGTAGGAGAAATGCAAAAAAGCAAGACTTCTATCAAAATAAAACTTTGATAAAAGTCTTGCTATTTAAAGTAAATGCGAGTTAAAAAACTGTAATGACGCAAGTACTACAAGATAAATCTTGCAAGCTACTCCCTTTTTCAATAAATTAAATATAACATAAAAAAATATATATGTCAATAAAAAAATTAATCAATAATTATAATTTTCTATAATGACCCAAACTAAATTATTTGTTGTACTTTCGTAAACAAAAGTAACTTTTAGTTTATTATTATAATCATAAAAAATCAAATTTTTTAATCTTTGTTCTATATTATACCAACCAGATGAATATTCATTTCCTAAAATATTAATAATATCTTGAGTATTTTTACATTTTACATTATTTATAGTTAGTATATCATTTTGATAAACTCTTCCTGTTATTTTTGTTATAATTTTATTATTAAAAGTTATAGATAATTGTTCATAATGAAGTGTATTTTCTTCACTTTTTAAACTATTATCTACTTTATATTTGGTTAAATCAATTTCTTCTATGTTATCACCTGTTTTTATACCATCAATAAAAACATTACTAAGGTTTGTACTAGCTATTTTTTTTAATTTATATATGTAATTTAAAGAAAATATGATAATAATAAATATAACTATAAATACTAAAAAATATTTAACTTTTTTCATTTAATTATTCCATTTCAATTTTTAATGTATTAACAGGTAATGCAAGTCCTTTTCCGTAAGATATTTTACATTTTTGATTTTCTGTAAAACCAATAGTTTCTCCTGGTTTTAATGTAATATCTTGAGTTATAACATATACAGAAACGTTCATAATAAAATCTTGTATCTTTCTAAAATCAATATTTCCACCTAAAATTTCTATTTCATCTTTATTAAAATTATCCATACCTATAGTATAAGCACAATTTATGCCATCATCATTTTTATATAAACCAAACCATACTAAATTATATATAGGAAATTCATCATCATTTATTAAACTAGCACATTCAAAATAAAAATTAGGTTCATATGTAATAGAATTAAGATAAATAGCTAAAGTATTTTCACTTTTACAAATAGTAGAAAGAACTTTAACTAAAATTATATTTTTTTCTATTATTGGAGTATTACCTAAAACAATAACTAATAAATGAGCTTTGTGTTTTTTTACTTGTTCTATAGATTCTTTCCACATATAATTATAAGGTGCATTTTTTTCTGCTTCTTGATTAGGAATAGGTGCAGGCATTAAGCCAACTGAAATCATTGTATCACCTATATAAAATATATAAGAATTCTCTTCTTTGGGCTCTGCTGTTGCATCTATATTCCAATATTTTTTCAAGTTAGACTTAAATTGTTCAATATCAAATTTATCTTCTTTTAGTAAAGGAAATCCTATTAAATTTTTATTTTTTTCTTCTTGATTATTGTTTATAGATGTTTCTTCTACAGGTTCATTTTTTATATTTTCTTTTAAATCTTCTTTAATTTCATTATTATTTTTCTTTTTAAAAAAGTTAAATAAACTCATACAATAATCCCTCATTATATATTTTAATTTATATTTTTCATAGTAAGTGCAATTCTCTTTTTCTCAATATCCACTGATAATATTTTAACATCTATAACATCAGATACACTAACAACTTCTAATGGGTGCTTTATAAATTTATCTGTCATTTCAGATATATGTACTAAGCCATCTTGATGAACACCAATATCAACAAAAGCACCAAAGTCTATAACATTTCTAACAGTTCCTTTTAAAATCATACCTTCTTGTAAATCTTCCATAGTTAAAATATCACTTCTAAGAACTGGTGCTGGCATTTCATCTCTTGGGTCTCGCCCTGGTTTTTCAAGCTCTTTTATAATATCAGTTAAAGTTGGTTCACCTATGTTAAGTTCTTCGGCTAATTTTGTTATATCAATATTTTCACTAATCTTATTACCTAAATTATTAATATCTATATTTAATTTTTCAATAAGATTTTTAGCAACATCATAGCTTTCTGGGTGTACAGATGTGCTATCAAGTATTTGTTCACCATCTGTTATTCTTAAAAAGCCTGCACATTGTAAAAATGCTTTAGGCCCTAATTTATTTACCTTTAAAAGCTCTTTTCTATTTTTAAATTTGCCATTTTCTTCTCTATATTTAATAATATTTTT
>CALWSN010000004.1 GCA_944384215.1 uncultured Clostridia bacterium
TATCTTTAATAGGTAGACCAAATGTTGGTAAATCTACTCTTATGAATAACCTTATAGGAGAAAAAATAGCTATTATTTCTAGTAAACCACAAACAACTAGAAATAAAATTCAATCTATTTTAACAGAAGATGATTTTCAAGCTATATTTATAGATACACCAGGTATACATAAACCAAAATCTAAACTAGGCAATTATATGGTAAAATCGGCAGAAACTACATTAAATGAAGTAGATATAGTATTATATCTTATAGAACCTTTTGAAAAAATTAAAGAATCTGATTTATCTATTATAAAAAGATTAGAAAATGTATCTACTCCTGTATTTTTAATAATAAATAAAATAGATACAGTTTCTAAAGAAGAAATATTAGCTGTTATAGATAGCTACAAATCGGTATATAACTTTGCAGAGATTATACCTGTATCAGCTTTAAAAGGTAAAAATAGAGATGAATTATTAAAATGTATAAAAAAATATTTGCCACAAGGGCCACAGTTTTTCCCTGCTGATATGATAACAGACCAGCCAGAAAGACAAATAGTATCTGAAATTATTAGAGAAAAATCTTTAAAACTTTTACAAGATGAAATACCACACGGCATAGCAGTTGAAGTAAGTTCTATGAAAGCTAGAAAAGATAAAGATATTATAGATATACAAGCAACTATTTATTGTGAAAGAGATTCTCATAAAGGCATTATTATAGGTAAGCAAGGTTCTATGTTAAAGAAAATAGGCTCTAATGCACGTTATGAAATAGAAAGGCTTTTAGGCTCTTCTATAAATTTACAAATATGGATAAAAGTAAAAAAAGATTGGAGAGATAGCGACTTTTTACTTAAAAACTTTGGTTATGACCAAAAACAAATATAATGTCAATAGTATTTTAGCTCCTTTTATGGTAAATTTTCAATAGTATATAAATATATGTTTTACTAAAAATATAAATATACTAATTATAAATGGGGGTTAAAATTATGGAACATTTATTTTGGAGTATTTTTGAAAAAAGTGGCGATATTAATGCATTTTTGGCGTATAAAGAATATAAAAACAACACTAAAAACAATGAACAACAAGATAAAAATAACTATTAAGGAAGGATAAGATGAGTACATTTAAGGCTAGAGGTATAATAATAAAAGAAACTTTGGTAGGAGATAATGATAAATCTCTTATTATATTATTAAAAGATTATGGAAAGTTTAATGTTTGGGCTAAAAATTGTAGAAATAGTAAAAGTAAGCTTTTAGCAGGCTCCTCTCTATTTTCATATGCAGATTTTATTATATATGATAATGGTAGAAGCTTAACATTAAATCAAATAGATATAATAGAAAACTTTTATACCTTAACTGAAGATTTAGATACCCTAGCCTATGGTACATATTTTTTAGAATTTGTAGATAAAAATACACAAGAAGCAACACCTATAAATGATATAATGTTACTTTTATTAAAATCTCTTCTTATTCTTTCAAAATCTACGATTATATCGCCTAAGTTAATAGCTAAAATTTTTGAAATTAAATTTTTACAATTAAATGGATATATGCCTATTATAAATAATTGTAGTTATTGTAATATAGATATTAAAAATGAAAAAGATTTATATTGGGGTAATAATGGTGTTGTATGTAAAAAATGTCAAAATAATGAACAATTTTTATTAAAAATATCTCCTAATATCATCTTGGTATTAAAACATATTTTATCTTCAAAAGTAGATAAATTATACAATTTTAATGTGTCTGAAAATATTTTAAATGAGCTTGCATTAGTTAGCAAAAAGCTTTTAAATGCTCATTTATATACAAATTTAAAGAGCACATCTTTTATAGAAGAGCTAGAAAACATATAAAAAGGTTATGTATTACATAACCTTTTTATAGTTTAAATATTTAAAAATTTTGCTTTATAAATTGTTCTATTCTATTTATACCTTCTACAATATTTTGCATACTAGTAGTATAAGATAATCTTATATATTTTTCATATCCAAACATATTACAAGGTACTACACAAACTCTATATTTGTCTAAAAGAATTTTTGCAACATCTTCACTATCATTTATAGTTATATCATCTATAATATGTCCAAATAGCTTAGATACATCTATAAATTGATAAAATGCTCCTTTAGGTCTTAAAGAACTAAGCATAGGTATATCTGATATTCTTTGAGCAATATAGTCGCGTCTTTTTTTAAATTCGTACAATATATCATCTAATACAGGGTTGCTTGATGTTAAAGCTTCTAAAGCTGCTTTTTGGGCTATAACATTAACACTAGATGTTGTATGACTTTGTACATTTGACATAATATTGGCTATTTTTTTATTAGAAGCAGTGTAGCCTATTCTCCAACCTGACATAGCATAACATTTAGAAAAACCATTAATAACAATTGTTCTATCGTATATTTCTTTACCTAAAGATGCTATACTAGTATGTTTAATTTTATTACTATAAATTAATTTTTCGTATAATTCATCAGATATAACAAATAAATCGTTTTCTATTACAAAATCTGCAATTTCTTTAAGCTCTTCTTCTGTATATACCATACCAGTAGGATTATTAGGGCTATTTATAATAATAGCTTTTGTTTTAGGTGTTAAAGCTTGTTTTAACATATTTACATTAACTTTAAATAAGTCTTCTTTTTGTGTATAAATAAAAACAGGTTTGCCACCACATTTTTTTACAATTTCAGGATAACTTGTCCAATAAGGAGCAGGTATTATAACTTCATCACCTTCATTTAATATTGCAAAAAATGCATTATTTAATGCTTGTTTGGCACCATGACAAACTATAATTTGGCTGTAGCTATACTTAATATTGTTTTCATTATGTAGCTTTTTAGCTATTGCTTCTCTAAGCTCTTTTAAGCCGTCAGAAGGACTAGCATATAAAGAAAAATTTTCTATCGCCTCTATACCCGCTTTTTTTATATAATCTGGTGTTTCAAAATCTGGTTCGCCAGAGCTAAAGTTTATAACATCTATTCCCTCTTTAATCATATCCATAGCCTTAGATGTTAATGCTAATGTAATAGCAGGATTAATATTTTTTGCTTTTTGAGATAGTTTCATAATATCACATCCTATCATAAGTATATATTTTTATTGTATAATATATATTTACTTATGTCAACAAATAGTATGATATATTAGTTATTATAATTACTTTTTAAAAAATCTAACCATTTTTTTATATTTTTTTCATAACCGTTATCTGAAGGCTCATAATAAATATTATTTTTTAATTCGTCTGGTAAATATTGTTGTTTTACATAATTTTTTTCATAATTATGGGCATATTTATAGCCTATTCCATTACCAAGATTAGTTGCACCATTATAATGAGCATCTTTAAGATGTGGTGGTATTTGTTTAATTTTTATTTTTTCAACATCTTCCATAGCTTTATTTATAGCCATATAAGAGGCATTACTTTTAGGAGCAGACGCTATATAACAAGCTGCTTGTGATAAAATAATTCTACATTCTGGCATACCTATCATCTCTGTTGCTTGAAAAGCTGATACTGCTACTTGCAATGCTCTAGGGTCGGCATTACCAACATCTTCAGAAGCACATATAACAATTCTTCTAGCTATAAATTTAGGGTCTTCGCCAGCATAAAGCATTTTAGCAAGATAGTATACTGCTGCATCTGGGTCACTACCACGCATACTCTTTATAAAAGCAGATATAGTATCATAATGATTATCACCACTTTTATCATAATTTATAGCACGCTTTTGTATACATTGTTGTGCTATTTTTAAATCTATATGTATTGTGTTATCATTAGATTTTTCTGTTGTTAAACCTGCAAGCTCTATGGCGTTTAAAGCTATTCTTGCATCACCATTACATATATTAGCTATAAAGTCAAGGGCATCTTCATCTATTTTTATATTAAAATATCCTAGTCCATTATCTTTATCTTCTATTGCTCGTTTTATAATTTTTTTAATATTTTTACTAGATAAAGGTTCAAGTTTAAAAATAATACTTCTAGATATTAATGCTCTATTTACTTCAAAATAAGGGTTTTCAGTAGTAGCTCCAATTAAAATAATAGTACCATCTTCTACATAAGGTAGCAATGTATCTTGTTGGCTTTTATTAAACCTATGTATCTCATCTACAAAAAGGATAGTTTTTTTACCATTTAAAGCAAGAGTTGTTTTAGCATTATCAACAACTTCTTTAATATCTTTAGTTCCAGATGTTGTAGCATTTATTTGTAAAAATATACTTTTTGTTGTATTAGCTATAATTTTTGCAAGAGTTGTTTTGCCTGT
>CALWSN010000005.1 GCA_944384215.1 uncultured Clostridia bacterium
GAAGAAATTATTTTAGATGGTAGCGTTAAAAACCTAGAAAATGGTAACAAACAATATAGCTTTAATTTAAATATGGATAAGGCTGTTGATATTGCTAAACAATTTACAAAAGATTTACAGTTAGGTGAAGAAGATTTAAAAGATTTAGATAGTATAAAATTTAATAATACTAATATATATATAACTGTTGACAGCAAAAACCAACCAATAAATAGTAGTATATCTTTTGATATGCAATTAACTGCAGAAGGTTTTGATGTAAAAGCAAATATTAATATGGATATGAAATATAAAAACATAGGAACAACTGTTGTAAATATTCCTAATGAAGATTTAACTAAATATGAAGATTTAAAAGATTTAGTAGTAGAAACAGAAGAAATTGTTTCTAAGTAATAAAATAATAAAAGGCAAGGATAACCTTGCCTTTTATTATTTTATTTAGATAATTATTAACATATTATTCTGCCATAGATAAAGCTATTTCCATCATTTTTGTAAATGTTTTTTCACGTTTTTCGGCAGATATTTCTTCACCAGTCATTATATGGTCGCTAACTGTTAATATGCAAAGCGCATTAGCCCCAAGCCTTGCAGCATTCATATATAAGGCAGCTGCTTCCATTTCAACAGCTAATACACCCATTTTAGCCCATAAATTGTGAGCATCTTTAAATTCTGAATAAAAGATATCACTAGATAAAATATTACCAATGTGTACTGGTACATTTTTACTATCAGCTATATTTTTAGCTTTTTCTAAAAGAGCATAGCTACAAGTAGGTGCAAATGTTCCTGGTAACTGATATTGGCTTGCAAAATTTGAATCTGTAGATGCAGACATACCAAAAACTATATCATATACAGATAAGTCTTTACTTAAAGCCCCACAAGAACCTATTCTTATAAGATTTTTTACACCAAATGTTTTTATAAGTTCATAAGAATAAATACCTATGCTAGGCATACCCATACCTGTGCCCATAACAGAGATTTTTTTGCCGTTATATGTACCAGTATAACCTAAAGCACCTCTTACAGCATTAAACTGAACAGGATTTTCTAAAAAGTTTTCTGCTATAAATTTTGCTCTTAAAGGGTCTCCTGGTAGAAGAATAGTTTCTGCTATTTCTGCAGTTTGATTTATATGTGGTGTATGTTTCATATAATCATCTCCTTTATTTATAATGTTAAAATATTAGTATATAAAATAGCTATGTGTTAATTATATAATAAATAAAAATTTTTTTCAATTTATTTAATTATAAAGTTTTTATAAAACATAATTAATATAGCTTACTAATAAATATTTTTTTATAAAAAGTATAAAATATTAAATATAACTATCGACATATTTGTTAATTTTATGTATAATTAATATAATGATTATAATATAAAAGAGAATTGGGTGATGTTAAATGCAAGATATGACTGATAAGGAGTTTTCTATTATTAGTAATTATATAAAGAATAATTATGGTATTAGTCTAGCTGGGGACAAAAAATCTTTAGTATATTCTAGGTTAAAAAATACTCTAGATAAAAAAGGGTTTAAAACATTTTCTGAATATTATGATTATTTAGTAAACGATAAAACAGGAACTGCATCTATCACATTTATAGATAAAATGACAACTAATCATACATTTTTTATGCGAGAAGTAGACCATTTTGAATACTTAAAAACAACTGTATTACCTTATATAGAATCTACATCAATAGATAAAGATGTTAGAATATGGTGTGCAGGTTGTTCGTCTGGAGAAGAATCTTATACACTAGAAATGATATTGACAGACTATTTTAAAAATAAAGGCAATTGGGATACAGAGCTTTTGGCAACTGATATATCAACAGCTGTTTTAAAAAAAGCTATAACTGGTATTTATACAAAAGACCAAATAAAACCTTTAAGTGAAGATTGGAAAAATAATTATTTTAAATCTATAAATGATAGACAAGTTCAAGTTACAGACGACATAAAAAGAAAAATAACTTACAGAAAGTTTAACCTAATGGAGCCTAAGTTTCCATTTAAGAAAAAGTTTCAAACAATATTTTGTCGAAATGTAATGATATATTTTGATGATGCTACAAGGACTAAGCTTATCAAAAAGTTTTATGATGCTTCAGAAAAAGGAGCTTACCTTTTTATAGGCCACTCTGAAACACTAAATAACATAGAAACAGATTATGAATATGTTATGCCAGCAGTATATAGAAAAAAATAGACACATAATTTGATTTTTTATAAAAATTTGATATAATATATAGTGAATAATTATATCTTTTAAAATTAACAAAAATTATTATAAATATAAATTTATTTAAAGATAGAAGGGATTGATAAAAAGTGGCGGATTTTTCAAGAGAATCTATGCTAGATATGTTCATATTTGAGATGAACCAACTTTTAGACCAGTTAGAGCAACTGATAATAGAGTGTGAAGATGGATATTCTATGGACAATATTAACGAAATATTTAGAATAATGCATACTGTTAAAGGCTCTGCAGCTATGATGATGTATGATAATGTTTCTAAAACAGCTCATGCAATAGAAGATTTATTTTTCTTCTTAAGAGAAGAAAATCCATCTGAGGTAGACTATTCTACACTTACAGACTTGGTTCTTGAAGGTATGGATTTTATAAAAAATGAGCTTGCTAAAATAGCAGATGGGGGAGAAGCAGACACAGACCCAACAGAAGTTATTAAAAGAATTAAAGCATTTTTATGTGTTTTAAAAGGTGAAGAAGCACCTGAAGATGAAAAAGAAGAAAAAACAGAACAAAAACCTAAAGTAGCAAATAATAATGAAGATAATAACGTAGATATAACTCAGTTTGAAAATAAATTTGAATGCCATTTATACTTTGAAGATGAAAGCGGAATGGAAAACATTAGAGCTTTTAACGTTATAAATCATTTAAAAGATTTTGGAGAGATAATTCATACTATACCTAAAGATGTTACAGATGAAAAATCTGAAGAAATAATTAAAAAAGATGGTTTTAAATTTGTTATAGCAACAGATATAGAATATGAACAAATACACGAAGCTATAAATTCTACAATATATTTAAAAAGCTTTGAGCTTAAACCATATATATTAAAAAGATATAAAGCTACTATTTATTTTGATGATGGTTGTGAAATGGAAAATATTCGTTCATATACGATTGTACATAATTTACAATCTATTGCTGACAATATTGTTTATGAACCACAAGACGTTGTATCTGAAGATTCGATAGATATTATTAGAGATAAAGGGTTTAAAATTAAATTTTCTATAAACAAAGATTATGAAGAAGTACACGAAATGCTTAGCCAAACAGTATTTTTAAAAGCTTTATATCTTGAAGAAATAGAAGAAGCTGAAGAAAAACCTCAAACTAAAGAAGAAGCTAAAAAAGAAGAACCAGTTAAAGAAGAAGCTAAACAAGAGGTTAAAGAACAGCCAAAACAACAATCTAAAGAAAAGCCTAAAAAAGAGAACGATAAATCTAAAGAAGCTAATAAAAAACAAGGCTCATCACAACAAATGATAAGCGTTAGCATTGGTAAGCTAGACCAATTATTAAATCTTATGGGTGAGCTTGTTATATCAGAGGCTATGACTACTCAAAACCCAGACCTTGATGGCTTAGAGCTTGAAAACTTTAATAAATCTGCTAGACAGCTTAGAAAGATTATAAAAGATGTACAAGATAGTGTTATGAGTATGCGTATGGTAACATTAGATGCTACATTCTTTAAAATGCAAAGAATTGTTAGAGATATGTGTAAAGCTCTTGGTAAAAACATTGAGCTTATTATTGAAGGTAGAGAAACTGAAGTAGATAAAAATATTATCGAGCATATAGCTGACCCTCTTATGCATATTATAAGAAATTCTGTTGACCACGGTATAGAGCTACCAGAAGAAAGAGAAAGAGTTGGTAAAGACCAAAAAGGTGTTATTAAACTTGAAGCTAGAAACTCTGGTGGAGAAATTCTTATAAGTGTTAAAGATGATGGTGCTGGTATTAATAAAGAAAAAGTTATGGCTAAAGCAAAATCTGCTGGCATTCTTAAAAAACCAGAAGAAGAATATACAGATAGAGAAATATATCAGCTTATATTCCACGCAGGCTTATCTACAAAAGAGGCTGTTACAAACTATTCTGGCCGTGGTGTTGGTATGGACGTTGTTACTGCTAATATAGAGGCTGTTGGTGGTAGTATTATTGTAGAAAGTGAACAAGGATATGGTACAACTACTATACTTAAAATACCTTTAACTCTTGCTATTATTGAAGGTATGCTTATTAGTATGGGTGGTGCTAAATATACTATACCTATTGCTGCTATACAAGAAACTTTTAAAACAACAAAAGAAAATATTTTCTTAGACCCAGATGGTAACGAAATGATAACTCTTAGAGATGGTGTATTTAACTTAGTGAGATTATATGATTTCTTTAACGCACCAACAGATATTAAAGATATTGAAGAAGGTGTTGTTATTAGATTAGAAATGGACGGTAGAACAGTATGTTTATTTGTTGATGAGCTTATAGGCGAGCAACAAGTAGTTGTAAAAAGTATACCTAAATATATTAAAAAAGTAAAAGGCATAAGTGGCTGTACTCTTCTTGGAAATGGAGATATTTCTTTAATAGTAGATGTTGCAGGATTTTATGACAACTAATATAGGGGGATAGAAAAATGGAAAATGAATTATATCAAAATGAAGTAGAAAATGATACTACTAAAAATAAATATTTAACATTTATTATAGAAGATGAAATTTTTGGTATTGATATAAGTCACGTTATAGAAATAATACCAGTGCCTGCTATAACTTGGATGCCAGAAAATCCAGAAGCGATTAAGGGTATAATAAATCTTAGAGGTTCTATCATACCAGTTATAGACGTTAGGATAAGATTTAATAAAGAAGAAAGACCATATGATGAATTTACTTGTATTATAATTATAGAATATGAAGATAATCAAATAGGTATTATTGTTGATACAGTAAATGAAGTATTATATATCCCTAGAAAATTTATATCTTCTCCACCTAACGCAAAACTTAAATATCAAAACAAATTTATAAAAGCTATTGGCAAAATGAATGATGAAGTACAGCTTTTATTAGACCTTGATAAATTTTTATATTGTTAGGCAAAAGATAAGCTCTGATAAAGTGGATATATTTTAAGCTTTATTGGAGCTTAAATTTATATTTTATTTAATGAGGTGATATTTTTGCAAGAACTTAGTATTGTTTTATTTTCAGAATCAGCCCAATTTTTAAATATTACCAAAAGAAGCTTAGAAATTTACAAAATAAGTATTGAAAAATGTATAAATAATTTAGATATGGTAAAAAGATATACAAATAAAAAAAATAAAATTTTTATTGTTCAAATACCTTCAAAAAATAAAGAACGTACTAACGATATAATTAGTTTTTTTCATGAGCAAAAATTAAATTGGATTTGTGTTGGAGAAAGTAGCACTACCAATTTTTTTGCTATGACAAAAGGCGCTATGGCAAATATTATATTAAAGCAAACACCTACTAATACTGAATATAAAGTATTTATAAAAAATTTAATAAATAAAATAAACCAATCGAGAGAGATTGCTAATATAATAAGATCTAGAACGAAAAAACAAAGAGTAGATAAAGCATTTGATAAAATAATAGCAATAGGTGCATCAACAGGGGGTACTGAGGCTGTACAATCTATATTAACAACTTTAGATGAAAACATACCACCAATAGTTATAGTTATACATATGCCCCCAGGGTTTACTAGAATGTATGCAAATAGGTTAAACGAACTTTGTAAAATGTACGTTAAAGAGGCAGAAGATGGAGATGTTTTAAAATATGGTGTAGTTTATATAGCACCTGGTGGTTATCATATGAGAGTATTAAAGCGTGGCAAACAGTTTTATATATCTTGCAGACAAGAAGTAAAAGTTAATGGCCATATGCCATCAGTAGATGTTTTATTTGAAAGTGTGGCACAAAATGTAGCGCCTAAGGTTGTATCAGTAATATTAACAGGTATGGGGAATGACGGTGCTTTAGGTATATTAAGTATTAAAAACAAAGGCGGGTTTACCATAGGTCAAAATAAAGAAAGTTGTGTTGTTTATGGTATGCCAAAGGCTGCAAATGAAATAGGAGGAGTTTTAGTACAAGCACATTTAGAAGATATACCAAAAATAATGATGGATAATATTTAAAAATTAATTAAAATTTATATTGTATATATATATAAAAATGATTATAATATACTTGAAGGAAAATATATTAGATAAGTAGAGTATAAACTTTACATTTTCTTGAGAAGGAGGATAAAAATGAACTTTTTAGAAGAATTAAAAAAATCTGCTAAAGCATGTAAAAAAACTATTGTTTTACCTGAATCTTTAGAAATGAGGACTTTAGAAGCCACTCAAGAGATTATAAAAGAAGGTATAGCTAATATTATATTAGTAGGAAATAGAGAAGAAATATTAGCTAAGGCTGGTAGCTTAGATATATCTGGAGCTACTATTATTGACCCTAGCAATTATGAAAAATTAGATGTTTTAATAGATAAATTTGTAGAGCTTAGAAAATCTAAAGGTATTGATGAAGCTAAAGCAAAAGAGATTTTATTAAAAGACCCTCTTTATTTTGGGGTATTATTAGTAAAATGTGATATAGCAGACGGTATGGTAGCTGGTGCTATAAACTCTACTGCAAATGTTTTAAGACCATCTTTACAAATTATAAAAACAGCTCCAGGTGTAAAAACAGTATCAGCCTTTTTCTTAATGATGGTACCTAATTGTGAATATGGAGAAAATGGCGTATTTGTATTTGGTGATTGTGGCTTATGCCAAAACCCTACAAGCGAAGAGCTTTGTGCTATTGCTGCAAGCTCAGCAGAGTCTTTTAAAGGCTTTACTGGTAAAGAGCCAAGAGTTGCTTTATTATCACATTCTACAAAAGGTAGTGCAAGCCACCCAGATGTAGACAAAGTTTTAAAAGCATTAGAGCTTATTAAAGCAGAATATCCAGAAATGATTGTAGATGGTGAGTTCCAATTAGATACAGCTATTGTTCCAGAAGTTGCTAAAAATAAAGCACCAGATAGTGAAGTGGCGGGTACTGCTAATGTACTTATCTTCCCAGATTTAGATGCTGGTAACATAGGTTATAAATTAGTACAAAGATTTGCAAAAGCAGATGCTTATGGCCCTATCACTCAAGGCCTTGCAAAACCTGTAAACGACTTATCAAGAGGTTGCACTGCTAAAGATATAGTAGGTGTAGTTGCTCTTACTTCTGTTCAAGCACAAAATAAATAATATAGTAATAAACATATATTTGGAGGTAAAAAAATGAAAGTTTTAGTATTAAATTGTGGTAGCTCTTCTTTAAAATACCAATTAATAGATATGTCAACAGAAACTCCTTTAGCTTCTGGTTTATGTGAAAGAATAGGTATTGATGGTAGACTTAAACATAAAGGCAAAGAAGTTTATGAAGTAGAACAAGAAATGAAAAATCACGAAGATGCTATAAAAATGGTTATAGATGCTTTATTAGATGAAAAACACGGCGTTATATCTGATATTAAAGAAATAAATGCTGTTGGTCATCGCGTTGTACATGGTGGTGAGCACTTTGCAAAATCTGTTGTTATAACAGATGATGTTATAAAAGCTATTGAAGATTGTATAGATTTAGCACCTCTTCATAACCCTGCTAACCTTATGGGTATTAGAGCTTGTGAAAGTTTAATGCCTGGTGTATCTCAAGTAGCAGTATTCGATACAGCATTTCACCAAACTATGCCTGAAAAAGCATATCTTTATGGTATACCTTATGAATTATATGAAAAATATAAAATACGTAGATACGGTTTTCACGGTACAAGCCATAAATATGTTTCTGAAAGAGCTGCAAGTATTTTAGGTAAAGATATTAAAGACCTTAAAATTATTACTTGTCATTTAGGTAATGGTGGTAGTGTTGCAGCTATTAACGGTGGCAAATGTATGGACACAAGTATGGGCTTTACACCATTAGAAGGTCTTGTTATGGGTACTAGATGTGGTGATATAGACCCTGCGGTTGTATCTTTCATTATGGAAAAAGAAGGCTTAGATAACAAACAAGTAGATGAGCTTATGAACAAAAAATCTGGTGTTCTTGGTTTATCTGGCGTATCTAGTGACTTTAGAGATATTGAAAATGCTGCTAAAGAAGGCAACAAAAGAGCTCAAATAGCTTTAGATACTTTCCATTATAAAGTTGCTAAATATATTGGTGAATATACTTCTACTTTAAATGGTGTAGATGCTATTGTATTTACAGCTGGTCTTGGTGAAAATAGTAAAGAAAGTAGAAAAGAAATATGTAGCTATTTATCTTGGCTTGGTATAGAGCTTGATGATGAGAAAAACTCTAAAAGAGGTGAAGAGCTAGTTATATCTGTTCCTAGCTCTAATATTAAAGTTTTAGTTATACCTACAAATGAAGAGCTTGTTATTGCAAGAGATACAAAAGAACTTCTTGACAAATAGTTAATAAAGCTTTATAATATAGGTTGTGTTTTATGATAATCAATTTTTAATTTTTATATTAAAAATTGATAAAGTAATTATTAATCTTAATTACTAATTTGTTCGTATGGACAGGAGTGTTTTTATGAATATTAATGTTGATAGTCTTAATAACGGGTTTAGTAAAGAGGTTGAGTTTGATGGTAATATTACCTTGCCTAAGTCTTTAGTCTATCACCAAGATGTATATGTAAAAGGTAAAGGTACTATCACCAATTCTTATGGTAAATATACATTTGAGGGTAGCGTTGTTGCTAAAGTTATCTTTAATTGTAATTCTTGTCTTAAAGAATTTTCTAAAGAAATAGCCTTTGATATGATAGAAGTTTTTTCTAAAGATACGACTGATAATGATGAAATTTGGTTATTTTCTAGTAAAGATAATATTATAAATTTAGAAGAGCCTATCAAAACAAATATTTTGCTTAATCTACCTATGAAAGCTCTATGTTCTGAGAACTGTAAAGGCTTATGTCGTATATGTGGTCATAACCTTAATGAGGGCGACTGTGGTTGCGATAGGGACTATATTGACCCTAGATTTGAAAAATTTTCACATCTTTTTAATAACAAGGAGGTATAAACAATGTCTATTTGTCCTAAAGGGAAAATGTCTAAATCTAAAAGAGATAAAAGAAGAGCTCAAAGCTGGAAAATTTCTAGCCCTACATTAGTTAAATGTGATAAATGTGGCGAATTAATGTTACGTCATAGAGTATGTAAATCTTGTGGCTCTTACAACAAAAGAACTGTTATTGAAGCTTAATAAATAAGTTTATAAAAGATTTAATAAAAATGTCTACTAATTATTTGGTAGGCATTTTTATTAATTACAATTAAGGTATGGCTTAATATTTTTTATAAAATTTAGTCATATTTATTATATAACTTTTTATACTTGATAATTTATCTTTAAAAATGTATAATTTATATTGATAGATAATAAAATAAGGATATTAGGTGATAAATATGAAAGATTATATAATAGCTATTGATGCAATGGGTGGAGATAATGCACCTTGTGATATAGTAAAAGGAAGTATAGATGCTATTAACGAAAATAAAAATATAAAGCTTATATTAGTTGGTAAAGAAGATGCTATTAATAATGAGCTTAGCAAATATCAATATAACAAAGAACAAATAGAAATACAAAATGCTACACAAGTGATACAAACAACAGAAAGCCCTACTTCTGCTATTAGAGAAAAGAAAGACTCTTCAATAGTTGTTGGCTTAAAGCTATTAAAAGAAGGCAAGGCTAGTGCTTTTGTATCTGCTGGTAGCACAGGAGCTTTGCTTACAGGAGCAACTGTTATTATAAAACGTATAAAAGGTGTAGAAAGACCAGCTTTAGCTACATTAATACCAAATGCTAATAATGGATATACATTTTTAATAGATTCTGGTGCTAATATGGACTGTAAGCCATCTTATCTTCCTAACTTTGCTAAAATGGGTAAAATATATATGGAAAATATAATGAAAATAGAAAACCCTAAAGTGGCTATTGTAAATGTAGGCTCCGAAAAAGAAAAAGGTGATACTTTTACAAAAGAAGCTTATGAACTTTTAGAACAAACTAAAAATATAAATTTTATAGGTAATATAGAAGGTAGAGAGATACCAGCAGGTGATGCTGATGTTGTTGTATGTGATGGTTTTGTAGGTAATGTTATATTAAAATTATCTGAAGGTATTGTTAAAACCTTTTCTCAAATAGTAAAAACAGAAATAAAATCTAACCTCTTATATTCTATTGGTGGGTTATTATCAAAAGGTGCTTTTAAAAATATTAAAAAGAAATTTGACTATGCAGAGGTTGGTGGAGCACCATTTTTAGGCCTTAAATCTCTTGTAGTTAAAGCTCACGGTAGCTCTAATGCTAAAGCTATTAAAAGTGCTATTAATCAATGCTACAAGTTTATAGACACAGATATTGCTACAAAAATAGAAAATGCTATTTTAGATGATAATAATTTATAAAAATTTTTATAAAAAATAAAAAAAACACTTGTAAAATTTACTTTTATCTAGTATATTTATATGTGTTAAAAAATATAAAGGAGGTAATTCAATATGGTATTTGAAAAAGTTAGAGAAATCATTGCTGAACAAATGAGTATATCTGAAGACGAAATTACTTTAGAAACTACTTTTGCTGATGATTTAGGCGCTGACTCTTTAGACTTATTCCAAATTATATCTGACTTAGAAGATAGCTTTGGTATTGAGTTCCAAAATGAAGATGCAGAAAAAATCAAAACAGTTGGAGATGCAGTGAATTATATAGAAGCTGCAAAATAATTGTATTATTTTAGTGAGCTATACCTTATGGTTTATGCTCACTTTTTAAGTACCAAATATTAAAAGAATAAATTTTTGTTAAATATAAATAATATTTAATGTGTATTTATTTTTAAGAAAGATTTATTATAGGAGGATAAATGAATTTAAATATAGGATATAATTTTAAAGACAAAAATTTGTTACAAGTTGCACTAACCCATACATCTTTTAGCCACGAGAAAAAACAAAAAATTGAAAATAATGAAAGATTAGAATTTTTAGGAGATGCTGTTTTAGAGCTTGTTATAAGCAGGCATATTTTTACAAGATTTAGTGAGCTATCTGAAGGAGAGCTTACAAAGCTTAGAGCAAGTATAGTATGTGAAGGTTCTTTAGCTAAAAAAGCTAGAGAAATTAATATAGGTGAAAATATTAGGCTTGGTAAAGGTGAAGAGCTTACTGGTGGTAGAGAAAGAGATTCTATACTAGCAGATGCTTTTGAAGCTATTATAGGTGCTATATATATAGATTCTAATGATATATTAAAAGCACAAGAATTTATATTAACAAAAATGGAAGACATTATAGTAGAAAAAAGGGAAACTTTTGAAATGAATGATTGTAAAACATATTTACAAGAAATTATACAAAAAGATAGCACAGAACCTATAAAATATGAAATAATAAATGAAGAAGGCCCTGCTCACGATAAAATTTTTACTGTTAAAGTTAGCCACAATAATAGAGAGCTAGGTATAGGAAAAGGTAAAAGTAAAAAAGATGCAGAGCAAGCAGCAGCCTTTAAAGCTATAAAATTATTAGAACAATAATATTAAAATAGTATATATGCTTGTTATATATACTATTTTTTGATATAATACTTTTGAGGTGAAGAGGTATGTTAGTTTTTTCTATTGAAGATGAAGAAGTAAAAATTTTTATGCAAAAGCTTTTAAAAGAAGATAGCTTTGATAAATTAGAAGTTAGAAATATATCTTTAGAAACTATTGTAAAATATGAAATTTTAGGTAATATTAATAAAGACTATTTACAACAAGATGAAAATAGATATTTTGTTAAATGGAAAGAGCTAAAACCATATATTGTAAGCCTTATAAAAGGCAATATAAAGCCTAAATTTTTTAAGATAGTGTTTTCTTTAGATGATGAAACCGTTAACAACCTTTGTGATAATGCAAATGCTTTATTTTTAAACATTATTTATCAAAATAATGTAATAACAGGTACAACTGGTACAAGCCAAAAAGCCTTCTCGCTAGATAAAAAAGAAGATAAAATATGGGAAGACATTATTTTAAAATTTTTTAAGAAAAATGGTATAAATATAAAAGTTGAAAGTTAAGGCAAGATAAATATCTTGTCTTTTGTAAAATTTAGGAGGATATTATGGAAAAAGGATATATACAAGTTTATACTGGTAATGGAAAAGGAAAAACTACTTGTATGCTAGGCTTAACCCTTAGAGCAAGTGGAGCTGGTAAAAAAATATATATAGGACAGTTTATGAAAGATGATGAATATAGCGAGATAAAAGCTATAAGACAGTTTTTACCTAATGTTACAGTAGAGCAATATGGCACAGGTAAAGGCTTTGCTAAAAAAGGTGCTTTAAAAGACTATGACATATCTTGTGGTAACAATGGATATGATAGAGCAATAGAAATTTTACAACAAAATGAATATGATATTTATATTTTTGATGAAATAAATGTTGCTGTTTATATGGAAATTTTAACAGAAAAACAAATACTTGATTTAATAGATAAAAAGCCATATAATGCAGAACTTATACTAACAGGTAGATATGCACTTGATAGTGTTAAAGAAAAGGCAGATTTGGTTACAGAAATGAAAGAGATAAAACATTATTTTAAACAAGGTGTTATGGCTCGTGTTGGTATAGAAAAATAGTGAGGTATTATGGATTATAAATTTATTTTTGATTTAGATTCTACTATAACAAAAGAAGAAATTTTACCTATAATAGCTAAAGAAATAGGATTATATGAACAAATACAAAATTTAACAGAAAAAGCTATGAATGGTGAAGAAGATTTTTCTACAAACTTTATAAATAGAATTAATATGTTAAAAAATATGCCTATATCAAATATGCATAAAATTATAGAAAGTATAAAATTAAATGAATACATAGAAAAATTTATATTAGAAAATAAAGATAGATGTTACATTATAACAGGTAATTTAGACATTATAATAAAGCCTATTTTAAAAAGGCTTAATATGGAAGATAGATATTTTTCTTGTGAAAGTATAGTTAAAAATGATAAAATACATAGTGTAACAAAAGTTATTAATAAAGAACATATAGTAGAAAAATTTGATTTTAATTTTGTTGCTATTGGTGATGGAGATAATGATATAGGAATGTTAAAAAAAGCCAATATAGGCATAGCCTTTAGTGGAAGCAGAGAAATATCTAAAAGATTAAAACAAAGTGCAGATTATGTTATTTACAATGACAAAGAATTATATAAATTTTTAAACGATTTAATAAGAGGTTAGTATGATTTTTAAATATGCTATAATAATAGGCTTTATAATAGATTGTATATTAGGTGACCCACAAAACCCCTTACACCCTATAAGGTTTTTAGGGTATATAAACAATATAGGTATAAAAATATATGATAAATTAAATATAAAAAAACATAAGCTACAATTTTTATATGGTATGATTATGAATATTATTATATTAACTTTAGTATTTTTTATAAATTTATTTTTAGTAAATGTTTTTTATAAAATAAACTTTTACATAGGTATTATATTTGAAGCTATTATGTGCTATTTTATAATAGCTCCTAAATGTCTTTATACAGAAAGTATGAAAATATACAAACAGCTTAAAAATAACAATACAAAAAATGCTAGGTTATATTTATCTTATATTGTTGGTAGAGATACACAAAATTTAGATGAAGAAAAAATAGTTAAGGCAACAGTTGAAACTATATCAGAAAATTTATCTGACGGGGTTATAGCTCCTTTAATATTTTTATCTATTGGGGGTGTGCCTTTAGGTATGGTTTATAAAGCTATTAATACATTAGATTCTATGGTAGGTTATAAAAATGAAAAATTTATGTATTTTGGTAGATTTTCTGCTAAGTTAGACGATATTGTAAATTTTATACCTGCCAGAATATCGGCTATTTTAATGATAATAGCAACATTAATAGCTAGGCTTAATGTAAAAAATGCAATAAAAATTTATTTGAGAGATAGATATAACCATTTAAGCCCAAACTCTGCTCATACGGAGGCTGTTTGTGCTGGTGCTTTAAATATACAGCTAGGTGGTACAAGCACTTATAAAGGAAAAATTGTAGAAAAGAAAACAATAGGTAATAACAATAGAAAGGCCAATATAGAAGATATTGTTCTTGCTAATAAACTTATGTATATATCTACAATAATTTATATAATAGGTTTAATAATAATATTTTTAATATGGTGATAGTATGTATAAATATGAACACGGTGGAAACGAAGTTTTTAAAAATAAAAATATAATAGATTTTTCTGCTAATATAAACCCTTTAGGCTTAAAAGAAAATAGCTTATATGTATTAAAAAATGCTTTAGATAAAAGTGTTTTTTACCCTGATAATTTTTCAACCAATTTAAGAGAGGCTATTGAAGATTATGAAAATATAAATAAAGATTATATATTTTGTAGCAACGGTGCATCTGATATAATTTTTAGATTTGTTAATTATGTAAAACCTAAAAAGGCTTTAATATTAGCTCCCACATTTGCAGATTATGAAAGAGCTTTAAAAACTGTTAATTGTGAAATATATAAACACATTTTATTAGAAGATGATGATTTTAATTTAAAAGACAACATATTAAATATTGTACAAGAACAACAGTTTGATGTAATATTTTTATGTAACCCTAATAACCCAACAGGCCAGTTAATAGAAAATGGGTTAATAGAAAAAGTATTAGAAATTAGCAATGGTTATGTGTTTGTAGATGAATGTTTTATTGATTTTATAAAAGATAATAATAACTATACAAGTAAAAAACTTATAGATAAATATGATAAGTTAATTATTTTAAAAGCTTTTACTAAAATATTTGCTCTTGCAGGCTTTAGGCTTGGCTATTGTATAACTTCTAATTTAAAAACAATAGAAAACCTATATTTTTATGGTGCAGACTGGCCTGTTTCTACATTTGCACAAGAAATGGGTATATATTGTCTTAAAGATTGTAATACATATTTAAAAGAAAGCTTAGATTACATAAAAATAGAAAAAAACAAAATAATAAATATTCTTAAAAAATTAAATTTTAAAATAATAGGTAGCAATGCAAACTATATATTTTTTAAAGGGTTTAAAAATTTTGATAAAATTTTATATGAAAAATATAATATTTGCATAAGAAACTGTGGTAACTATACTAATCTTTCAGATGAATATTTTAGGATAGGCATATATAAAAAAGAACAAAATGAAAAATTAATAAATGCAATAAAAGAAATAGAAAAGGTGATAAAATGATAAAAGAAAGTTTAAAAGGTAAAAAATTTGTAGCATCTTATAGTGGTGGTAAAGATAGTATGTTAGCTATATATAGAGCTATAAAAGCAGGGCTTGAGCCTTTATGTTTTATTATAACTTACAACAAAGATAGAAATTTATCTTGGTTTCACGGTGTGCCAAAAGGTGTTTTAGATAGTGTTTCAAAATCTTTAAATATACCTATACGGCTTATAGAAACAAGCGGAGAAGAATATACTAAAAATTTTGAAAATGCTCTTACTAAAGCTAAAGAACAAGGGGCAGAAGTTTGTATATTTGGAGATATAGACCTAGAGGGGCATTTAAAATGGTGTAGCGAAAGATGTGAAAATGTAGGGCTTGAGCCTTGTTTTCCATTATGGCAAGAAGATAGAAAAAAACTTGTGTATGAATTTTTAGAAAGTGGCTTTACATCTACATTTACAGTTATAAACACAAAAATGCTAGATGATAGATTTTTAGGGCTTACTATGACAAAAGATATTTGCAATGAAATAGAAAAAGAAGGGGCAGACATATGTGGAGAAAATGGAGAATACCATACCTTTGTATCTGACGGCCCTATCTTTAAAGAAAAAGTAAAATTTAAACTAGGCGATAAAATAGAAAATGAAGGTTATTCTATTTTACCTATTTTAGAAGAATTTTAAAAGGTTTAAAATGACCCCAAATATAAATCCAAAAATTATTAATGCAACAAGTACTCTTAAAATAGCTATTGTTATTATAGAATATTTACTCACTTTATTTTTAGCTAAAAAATAGCATAATACAAATAAGCCAATTGTAATAAAGCCATCAAAATTTTTAAATAAATAAGAATATAATGTGCCATATTTTGTATGTGTAAAAGAAGCAAAAAAGTTAAATATACACAGAACAAGGCTTATTTTATCACTATAATTGTTAATAAAAGTTTTCATAAAACCACCACCTTTAGTTTTAATAATTATATAATAATACATAATAAAAGTAAATATAGCAAACAGTATATATATATATATGTTATAATATAAGGAAAAGTTTTAAGGAGGTATTAAAAATGAGCATACCAAAAGACCCATATATGTTACTTAGTTTTATAAATACAAAACTTAGAGATGATTTTGATAGTTTAGATAGTTTTTGTGATAATTACAATGTGGATAAAAAAGAGATAGAAGAAAAGCTACAAAATGTAGGATATAAATATATATCTAGTGAAAATCAATTTAAGGCTTAGGTGTGAAAATGATTAGTTTTATAAAAGGTAATATTGAAATATTAAAAGAAGGTTTAATTATAATAGAAAATAATGGTATAGGCTATAAGGTAAATGTTTCTGAAAAATTATATACCTATTTATATAAAAATAGAGAAAATGTAAAATTATATACATTTATGAATGTTAAAGAGGGAGATATCTCTCTTTTTGGCTTTTTAACATTAGAAGAATTGCAGTTATTTGAAAGACTTATAACTGTATCTGGTGTAGGACCTAAAGGTGCAATAGCTCTATTAAATATTATGAGCCCACAAGAAATTATATCTGCTATTATAACATCAGATATAAAGGCTTTATCTAGTGGACAAGGTATAGGTAAAAAGATAGCACAAAGAATAGCTTTAGAGCTTAAAGACAAGGTAGATATAATAGATGCTATAAATATAGAACCACAAGTAGCACAAGATATAGAGCAAGATGATAATACAAGAGAAACTTTAGAAGCTTTAGTAGCTCTTGGTTTTACAAAACAAGAAATATTAAAGGCTATTAATAATATAGAAGATAAAAATATACCAGTAGATAAAATGATAAGCCTATGTCTTAAAAAATTATCTAAATAGGAGATGATTAACATAAAAGATAGGATAATAACATCAGACTTTAAACAAGAAGATGCCTTAATAGAAACAAAGCTACGCCCACAAAGCATAGATACATATATAGGACAACAAAAAGTAAAAGAAACTTTAAAAGTTTACATAGAGGCAGCAAAGATGAGAAACGAGCCTTTAGACCACGTATTATTATATGGTCCTCCTGGGCTTGGTAAAACTACACTATCAAATATTATAGCTAATGAAATGGGCGTTAATATAAAAACAACATCAGGACCTGCAATAGAGCGAGCAGGTGATATGGCGGCTATATTAAACTCTTTAAACGAAGGAGATATTCTCTTTATAGATGAAATACATAGGCTTAATAGAACAATAGAAGAAGTTTTATATCCTGCTATGGAAGATTTTTCTCTTGATATAATGATAGGTAAAGGGCCTAGCAGTAAAAGTATAAGAGTAGATTTGCCTAAATTTACTCTTATAGGTGCTACAACAAGAATAGGTTTACTTACAAACCCTTTAAGAGATAGATTTGGCGTTATAAGCCGTTTAGAAATGTATAATCCTGATGAGCTAAAGCATATAATAAAACGTTCGGCAAATGTTTTCGAAGTAGATATAGAAGATGAAGGGGCTTTAGAGATTGCAAGGCGTTCTCGTGGTACACCAAGAATAGCTAACAGGCTATTAAAAAGAGTTAGAGATTTTGCACAAGTTAGATATGACGGTAACATAACAAAAACTGTTGCAGATGAAACTCTTAACCTTTTAGATGTAGATAAGCTAGGCCTTGACCCTATTGACCAAAAAATATTAAAAACTATTATAGAAAAATTTTCTGGAGGGCCTGTTGGGATTGATAATCTTGCTGTATCTATTGGTGAAGAAAGCGACACAATAGAAGAAGTTTATGAGCCTTATCTTATACAATTAGGGTTTATTAAAAGAACGCCAAGAGGTAGAGAAATAACTAATATAGGCTATAAGCATTTTGGAATAGATATTGATTAAGTATTAAATTGTAAAAATAAAGTAACGTTTTGTTTTAATATTATAATACTTTAAAAAAGAATATTCGTATTATAATATAATAAAACATTAGGAGGATAATACTATGAAAAAGAAAATAGCAATAATAATAGCAGGGGTTGTAATATTAGGTGGTGCAGGTATTGGTGTTGTTACAGCAATGAACAAGCCTAAACAAGAAAATATGTTAGTAACAGCAGAAGTGGATAAAGTTACAACACAAACAATGGTAACAACAATAGAAGCTAAAGGGACAGTTGCTTTTAGAGATAAAGTATCTGTATATGCTAAAAATACAGGAAAAGTAAGTAATAGGCCTATAAAAGAAGGAGATAGCGTAAACCAAGGTGATGTATTGGTAAACTATGACAAATCGGCATTAGAAACATTACAAAGACAGTTAGAAGATGCTAAACTTTCTTTAAAATCTGCCAATTTAGCATTAGAAGGGCTTATGTTGCCAACAGATGATAGCCAAATAAAACAATTAGAGGCACAAATTAGCCAAACAGAAAAAACTATACTTGATTTAGAAAATAACCTTACACAGTTAGATACAGATATATCTAAAGCTCAAACAGACCTAGATGGAGCAAATATATTATATTCTCAAGGGGCTATTTCAAAAACAGAATATGATGGTTTTGAAACAAAACTTACTAATTTAGAAAACCAAAAAATAAGTGCACAAAATAGTTTGGATAGTACAAAAAAACAACTAGAAGCTAATAAATCTCAATATGAAAGTGCTAAAAACAAAAACCAAGACCCTAATACAAAAAACAAAATAGATAGCCAAAAAGTTATGGTGCAACAAGCACAACTTAGAGTAAACCAACTTACTGAAGATATAAATGATTTTGAAACAGCTACATTATCGCCAATAACAGGTACTTTAATAAAACTTCACGTAACAGATGGAGAAGCTGTAACAGAAGGTAAAATGGTAGCAGAGGTAGGTAACTTAAACGACCTTGTTATAGAAACTTACATACCAGAATATGATATGGATGGTTTAGCAGTTGGACAAGAGGTGCTTATAGAAAGTGATACAACAGAAGAACAACTTAAAGGGCAGGTAACAAAAATATACCCAGTGGCAGAGCTTAGCAAAGATAATAAAAATGTTGTAAAGGTAGAAGTATCTATACCAGCAAATTCGCCTTTAAAAGCAGGATATTCTGCAGATTTAACTATTACAACAAAAGTAGATGAAAATGCTTTAGTTATACCTATTATGTCTTATATGAGCGAAAAAGTAGATGGCAAAAGCTCAGAATATGTTTTTGTTGTTAAAGAAGATGGTACCCTTGAAAAAAGAAATATAAAAATAAAAACAATTAAAAATTCTCTTGCTTCAGTAGAAGGCCTTAATGAAGGAGAAAAAGTTGTATCTACTCCAACAGAGGATATGATAGACGGTATGAAAATTAACCCACTAGATAAATCACAACAACAAGCCCCTGTTAAGTAAGGAGGTGCTAATATGAGTATAATTGAGATAAAAGATGTAAAGAAAGTTTATAAAAATGGTAAGATAGAGGTAGAAGCATTAAAAGGTATAAACTTTAGTGTGTCTAAAGGTGAATTTGTTTCTATAATGGGTTCATCTGGTTGTGGTAAATCTACAATGATGAATATTTTAGGCTGTTTAGACACATTATCTTCAGGACAGTACATATTAGATGGTGAAGATGTTAGTAAAATATCTGGTAAAAAACTTGCTTTTGTTAGAAATAAAAAGATAGGCTTTGTTTTTCAATCTTTTAACCTTTTACCAAAACTTTCTGCCTTACAAAATGTAGAGCTACCTATGGTTTATGCTGGCATAGGTAAAGAAGAAAGAAGAAAAAAAGCACTACATTCTTTAGATATAGTAGGGCTTTTAGGCAGAGAGCACCACAAGCCTAACGAAATGTCTGGTGGGCAAAGACAAAGAGTGGCAATAGCTAGAAGCCTTGTAAACGACCCAGCTATAATACTTGCAGACGAACCAACAGGTAACCTAGACTCTAAATCTACTTTTGAGATTATAGAAATATTTCAAAAGCTTAATAACAACGGTGTAACAATAGTTATGGTTACTCACGAACCAGATGTTGCCGAATATACAAAAAGAATAATACGCTTTAAAGATGGAGTGGTTTTAGAAGACTATATAAATGAACACCAAAAGATTGTAGGTGAAGATTAATGAACATTATAGAAAATTTTAAATCTGCAATATTTAATATTTTTTCTAGTAAAATGAGAACTTTTCTTACAACCCTTGGGATAATTATAGGTATAACAGCAGTTATTATGATAACTGCCATAGGTAAAGGCTTTCAAGAAGATATGAAAAAACAATTTAGCAATGTTAATAATGGGGTTGCTAGCTTTTATACAACTAGTTTAGCTAAAGAAACAGATAAATTTGATAAAAAAGATTTAGAAAGCTTAAGAGAGCTAGATATGGTATTATATGCTATACCAGAATATGGCTCTAATGTTACCGTAGATTTAAGAGACCCATCTCAATTTAAAAGCTCTAATCTACAAGGCACAGATGAAGACCAAGTGGGATTTTCTAATTTAAAAATGAAATATGGCAGATTTATAAATGATAAAGATGCTCAGGCAAAATCTAAAGTATGTGTTATAGATAATAAATTTGCTAAAATATTATTTGGTAGAGAAGATGCCGTAGGTGAAACTATAACTGCAAAAACTGTAACTGGACAAGAAAAAACAATAGAGCTAGAAATTGTAGGGGTGTATGAAATAGATTATGATGTTACACCACAAATATATTTGCCAGTAGAAACTTTAAAAGAGGCTTTGGCAGATGATAAAGATACATTTAATGGAATATCAGTAAAGCTTAAAGACACTAAAAACTTTAATGAAACACAAAGAGTAATTATAAAAACTATAAATGCAAACCATAACAATAATGAAGATGTATATAGCTACAATGCTACTTTTGATATGGTAAATTCTTCTTTAGCCGCATTACAAATATTCACTGTTTTTGTAGGTATTGTAGCTAGTATATCTCTTCTTGTAGGTGGTGTTGGGGTTATGAACATAATGCTTGTAACAGTTACAGAAAGAACAAAAGAAATAGGCATAAGAAAGTCTTTAGGTGCTACTAATGGCAATATAAGAATGCAATTTTTAATAGAGGCTATAACTGTTTCTTTACTAGGTGGTGTTATGGGTATAACATTTGGATATTTAGGCAGTTTTATAGTTGGTTTAGTTATAAAAATATTAGGTTTTACAATAGTACCTTCTGTTTCTTTACCAGTTGTTATAGGTGCTGCTATAATATCTACTATTATAGGTGTAGTATTTGGTGTTTATCCTGCTAGTAAGGCAGCTAAATTAGACCCAATAGAAGCACTTAGATATGAATAAGGAGCGTGATATTATGAGTATTTTTGAAAACATAGCTGCTGCTATATCTAGTGTTTTTTCTAATAAAATGAGAACCTTTCTTACTATGTTAGGCATTATAATAGGTGTTTCATCTGTTATAACTATAACTGCTATTGGTAAAGGGTTTGAAAAAAGTATATCTAGTGCTTTTGAAATTTTAAATTCTAAAGCTATGCAGGTTATAGTTAACTGGGGAGCAGACTTAACATCTAAAGATAAAATATTTATTGATGATGTAGAAAAAATAAAGGAACACCCTAATGTTAAATATGCTTCTGGTTATCTTAATTTTAATGCTACTGTAGAACTTAAAAATCCTAATGAGAAAGGTAAAGTATCAGCATTTGGCTCTCATACAGAATTTGCTAAAATGCAACAAAACTTTTTTCAATTAAAATATGGTAGGCTTTTTACAGAACAAGAAAACAACATAAATGCTAAAGTATGTATTATAGATGAAAAGCTAGCTATGGATATATTTGGTAGAAGAGATGTTGTAGATGAAGAAATAAATGTAACTATTGATGGTAAAGAGTATCAATTTAAAGTAGTAGGTGTTACAGACGGGAAAAATGCTGACCTTATGGGGCATACAATGCCTATCCCTATTAATACTGCCCTTGATATAATGGACACAGAAGAACTTAATATGCTTTATGTAGAGGCAGAAGATACTACTAATTTAAAAAGAACTCAAAATGAAATTATAAGAATATTATCTGCTACACATAACACAACAGATGACAAATATTTAGCTATGTCTAATATGGAGGCAGTTGATATGATAAATAAAGTTATAAAAATGTTTACATTATTTATAAGCTTTGTAGCAGGTATTTCATTATTTGTAGGTGGTATAGGCGTTATGAATATAATGCTTGTAACAGTAACAGAAAGAACAAGAGAAATAGGTATAAGAAAATCTTTAGGAGCTACCGATAGCAATATAAAAACACAGTTTTTAATAGAATCTATGTTTATATGTGCTTTAGGTGGTATTATTGGTATAATAATAGGATATGGAGTTGCTATAACTTTAGGTGGTGTCCTTAACTCATTTTTTCAACAAAATACAGGTATGGAAATGCACCCACCAGTATTATCTATAGCAGTAGCAATAGGTTCTGTGCTTGTATCTACAATAGTAGGGGTAGTATTTGGTGTTTATCCAGCAGGTAAAGCTGCTAAATTAGACCCAATAGAAGCTCTTAGATATGAATAATAATCTAGATGTTTTATATATGCAAACATTTAATATAAGGAGAATATATGCAATATTTAAAAAATTTAAAATACAATTCACCAGTCATACTAACTTTTACAATAATATGTCTTATAGTTTTAGCTTTAGGAACTATAACAGGTGGATATACTACTACAAAGTTATTTTGTGTTTATCGTTCAAGCCTTGCAGACCCTCTATCTTATGTAAGAGTTTTTACACATATATTAGGACACTCTAACTTTCAACATTTTTTTAATAATTTTTTAATAATACTTATAGTAGGACCTATGCTTGAAGAAAAATATGGCTCTAAAATGTTATTAGCTCTTATTGTTATAACGGCTTTTATAACAGGCATTATTCAGGTTATTATATCAGATAACGCTCTTTTAGGAGCTAGTGGCATAGCTTTTATGCTTATTATTTTAACATCTTTTACTAATGTAGAAGATGGCAAAATACCTATAACTATGATACTTATTGCTACTATGTATCTTGGTAAAGAAATATATTATGGAATAGTTTATAGTGATAATATATCTCAAATAACTCACATTGTAGGTGGTATCTGCGGCATAATAATTGGTATGTTTATATCTAAATATTACAAAAGGAGAAATTAATATGATAAAACTTGATATTGAAGAATTTATATTTGAAGTAAAAGATGAAATATTAAGCTATGAAGAACTAGGCGAAGAATATGCAGACAGATGGGAACAAGGTTTTTTAGCTTGGCTTAAAGATGAAAAAATTAAAAAGAAAAATATAAAAAAAGAAAAGGAAAACACTTATTATTTAATAGATGATGAAAGCGAAATTTTTGATATTGCAGATGAATATTATTATGCAGTAGATGCTAATAAAATAGATGAATATTGGAAAAAATTTCAATAGTTTATAAAACTTATATATTATAATTTTCAAGTATGTATTAAAAAATATGATTAAATGCTTGAAAATTATAATATTTTAATATAAAATTATAATGTTATATTTTGTATAAATATAGCTAAAAACAAGATTTTAGGTGAAAAAATGAATGCTAGAGAAATTGCAGTTTATGCACTTATAGATATATTAGAACAACAATTATATAATAATTTAACACTTAAAAAAATTTTTAATGAAAATAAAGAAATAACAGTGCAAGATAGAGCCTTTATAACTGAGCTTGTAAACGGTACTCTTAGAAATATTATTTATATAGATTATGTAATAAACAGTTTTTCTAATACCAAAACTAAAAAAATGAAACCGCTTATATTAAATATACTTAGAATATCTGTTTATCAAATAATGTTTATGGATAAAATACCTGTTTCTGCTGTATGTAATGAAGCAGTAAAATTTACTAAAAAGAAAAAATTTAATGGTCTTAGTGGGTTTGTAAACGGTGTTTTAAGAAATATAGCTAGAAATATAGATAATATACAATTGCCAGATGAACAAAAAGAACCTATAAAATTTTTGGCTACAAAGTTTTCTTATAACGAATGGACTATTAATAAATGGATAAAACAATTTGGATATGATAAAACAAAAAATATATGTGAGGCTAATATATTATCGCCTAAAGTGTCTATATGTGTAAATACTAATAAAATAGATAAAAATACATTAAAAGATATGCTAACAAAAGAAGGTATGTTAGTAGAAGACGGAGTTATATCAAATAACAGCCTATATATAACAAAAACTAAAAATATAGCAGATAGCAAGGCTTTTAAAAATGGATATTTTCATATTATGGACGAAAGCTCTATGCTTTTAGTAGAAACATTAGACCCTAAAGAAAATGAAACTATAATAGATATATGCTCTGCTCCTGGTGGAAAATCTTTTTATTGTTCTTACCTTATGAAAAATAAAGGACAAATTTTTTCAAGAGATATACACCCACATAAAATAGAGCTTATGCAAGATACTATAAAAAGATTATATATAAAAAACATAAAACTAGAGCTAAAAGATGGTACAAAATTTTATGAAAAAGACCAAGAAATAGCAGATAGATTAATAATAGATGCACCTTGCTCTGGTTTTGGTATAGTTAGAAAAAAACCAGATATAAAATATTCAAAAACAGAAGATGATATAAAAGAACTTGTTAATATACAACGAGAAATTTTAAAAGCATCTTATAAATATGTAAAAAAAGGTGGAATACTTTTATATAGTACCTGTACTTTATTTGAAGAAGAAAATATAGAAAATGTAAAATGGTTTTGTGAAAATTATGGATTTGAGCTTTGCAATATAAACACTTCTTTAAATATAGAAAACAAAGAAAAAGGTTATATAACAATTTTACCTAATATGTTTAACACAGATGGATTTTTTATTGCAAAGTTAAAAAGAGTAAATTAGAAAGGTAATTTATGGATAAAATAGATATAAAAAATCTCACATTAGATGAGCTAGAAAAAGAAATTTTAGATATGCAAGAGGCTAAATTTAGAGCAAAACAAGTTTTTAGCTGGTTGCACCAAAAAAATGTTTCTTCTTTTGATGAAATGACAAATATATCTAAAGATTTTAGAGAAAAATTAAAAGATAAATTTAAAATAACAGAAATAGAAATTGTAGATAAGCTTGTATCTAGTGTAGACAAAACAACTAAATATTTATTTAAACTAGAAAATAATTACATTATAGAAAGTGTATTAATGAAATATAGCTATGGCAACGCTGTTTGTATATCTTCTCAGGTAGGTTGTAGAATGGGCTGTACATTTTGTGCATCTACCTTAGATGGTTTAGAAAGAAGCTTGCTTGCATCTGAAATGTTATCTCAAATATATAAAATACAACAAGATAGTGGTGAAAAAATAAGAAGTATTGTTCTTATGGGTAGCGGTGAACCTTTTGATAATTTTGATAACTTTTTAAAATTTATTGAAATAATAAATCATAAAGATGGGCTAAACATAGGACAACGACATATAACGGTTTCTACTTGTGGTATTGTGCCTAAAATATATGAGCTTGCAGACAAAAAGCTACAAATAAATCTTGCCTTATCTTTACACGCTCCAACAGATGAAAATAGAAAAAAAATAATGCCTATTGCTAGAAAATATACAGTTAAAGAAATAGTAGAGGCTTGTAAATATTTTGCAAATACTACAAAAAGGCGAGTTACTTATGAATATGCTCTTATATCGGGAGTAAATGATAGAGAACAAGATGCTAAAGAAATAATAAAGCTATTAAAAGGTAGCCTTTGCCATGTAAATCTTATACCTGTAAATGATGTTAAAGAGCGAAATTATATTAAAAGCTCAAAAGAACAAATTAAAAAATTTGCAGATACTCTCATTAACGCAGGTATAGAAACAACTATAAGGCGAGAGCTAGGTAGCGATATAAATGCAGCTTGTGGTCAGCTTAGAAAAAGCTACAAATATTAGAAAAGAGGTGTTAGTATGATAGGGTATGGTAATACTGATGTTGGAAAACTTAGAAAAGTAAATCAAGATTATGTATATATAAATAATGAGCCAATAGGTAGCCTTGATAATTTATATATTGTTGCAGACGGCGTTGGTGGGCATAAAGCTGGTGAAGTTGCTAGTGAATCGGCAATAGACTTTTTTGAACAATTTATATATGAAACAGAAGATGACGAAATTTTAGACCTTTTAGTATCAGCACTTGCCTACGCTAACGAGGAGGTATTTAAGCTAGCAAAAACTAATAAACAATATGAAAATATGGGAACAACTCTTTTAGCAACAACTATTAAAAATGGTAAAATATTTATAGCTCACGTAGGAGATTGTAGGCTATATGGTATAAGAAATAATAAAATAGCTCAAATGACATCAGACCATACATATGCTATGGACTTATTTAAAGCAGGTGTTATATCTAAAGAAGAGGCTAAAAACTCTAAAGATTCTAACGTTTTAACAAGAGCTTTAGGCACAGAAAAAAATGTAAAGGCAGATGCTTTATTTTGTGATGTTTTTGAAGACGATATTTTTATAATGTGCTCAGATGGGTTAAGCGATATGCTTACAGATGATGAAATATTTGAAATTGCATCTAAAAATATACCAACAGAAGATAAAGTAGAAAGCCTTATACAAAGGGCTAATGATAACGGTGGTAAAGACAATATAGCCGTTATTATTATTGAGAAATAGGGGTGATAATATGAGATTAGAGCCAAAAACAGTTGTTAGCGATAGATATGAGATAATAGAGCTAATAGGTGTGGGTGGTATGGCCAATGTTTACTGTGCCAAAGATTTAAAATTAGATAGAAAAGTTAGTTTTAAAGTTTTAAAAGAAGAATTTATAGATGAAGAGTTTATAGGTAAATTTAGCAAAGAAGCTAGAGCAGCAGCAAGAATATCTCACGTTAATATAGCTAATGTATATGATGTAGGTAATGATGGTAATATATACTATATAGTTATGGAATATGTAGACGGGTATACATTAAAAGATATTATAAAAACAAAAGCACCTTTTACTAATGAAGAAGTGCTTGGCATATCAATACAAATAGCTAATGCTTTAGAAGTGGCACACAGCCATAATATTGTTCATAGAGATATAAAGCCTCAAAATATATTAGTAACAAAAGAAGGTGGCATAAAAGTTACTGATTTTGGTATAGCAAGAGCTACAACATCAAATACTATAACAACAGATACAATGGGTAGCGTACATTATTTTTCACCAGAGCAAGCAAGAGGTGGCTATGTAGATTTTAAAAGTGATATATATTCTCTTGGTATAATAATGTTTGAAATGATAACAGGCAAGCTACCTTTTGATGGAGATGGTGTTGTTCAGCTTGCTATGAAACATATTAATGAACCTATACCAAATATGAAAAAATTAAACCCTAACATATCTGATAGCCTAGAAAAAATTATTTTAAAAGCTACTACTAAAAATGCAGACAATAGATATTCATCAGCAAAAGAGCTTAACAGTGACCTTAAAAAAGCTTTATCAGATGAAAGTGGAAATTTTGTAACAAACAATAATATTATTGATGAAGATAGCCCTACTGTTGTTATAAAATCAGAAGAAATGGAACAAATAAAAAATATGGCAAAAAATAGTGATAAACCAAAAGATAAATATGAAGACAAAGAATATATGGCTAAAGAAAAATCTAAAATGAGCCACCCTACAAGAAATGTAGAAAAATCAAATGTTAATAAACAACCACCAATACAACAAAAAACTGGCACAAAGATTACACCTCCTAAAATGGATAGTAAAAATGACAAATCTATGGAGCGTAAAGTAACTATATGGGCCGTTGTAACATCTTTATTGCTTATAGGGGTGATAACAGGGTTTTTAATAGTTTGGGTATTATCTGGTGGTAGCTCTAAAGTGCCAGATTTTACAGGCAAAACTTGGGAAGAAGCAGTAGAGCTTGCTAAAGATAAAGAAATATATATAACTAACGTAAAAGAAGACTATGATGACAATATAAAAGAAGGGGCTATTATAGAACAAGATATAAAAGCTGGCACTAAAGTAAAAAAAGGTAGCAATGTAAATGTTACCCTTAGTTTAGGCAGTGGTCAGTTTGAAATAGAAGACTATGTAGGCCTTGATATATCAGAAGTTTATAGAAAAATAGAAACATTAGATATAAATCTTAAAGAAGAATATATATCAGATGAAGAAATGGAAATAGGCAAGGTTATTAAACAAAGACCAGAAGGTGGTAGCAAGCTAAAACCTGGTGACGATTTAACACTTTATATAAGTAAAGGTAAAGAAGATGAAGAAAATAATGTAGAAGTACCTTATCTAATAGGTCTTACTGAAAAAGAAGCTAAGGATAAGCTAAAAGGTGAAGGGTTATCTGTTGGTAGAGTTAGCAAAGCAGAAAGTGACACAGTAGAAGAAGGTAAAGTTATAGAACAAAGTATAGCATATGGCAATGAAGTATCAGAAGGCACAGCAGTTAGTATAGTTGTTAGCAGTGGTAAAAAAGAAACAACAACAGAAACAACAACAGAAACTACTACACAGCCAATAGTAGAAGATACTACAATAGATACATCATCACAAGCTACAACTGAGCTTATAACACAAGAAACTACTACACAACCTGTTTTGAAAACAGATACATTAGTTATAAATCCTACTTTACCTGAAGGTACAGAAAGTGTAGAGGTAAAAGTTGTAAAAGTTGTAGATGGACAGTCTACTGTTATATGGTCAAGCAACCACAATGCTAGCAATTTTCCTTTACCAATAACTGTTACAGGAGATAAACCAACACAATTTGAACTTTATATAGATGGTAAACTAATAGGTACTGAAACTAAAAACTTTAACTAAAATTATAATAATAAAATTTATTTAGGACTAAAAATTTTGTAATATATAAAATTTTAGTCCTTTTAGTTATATTTTATTTTACTTATTAAACCTTATATTATTAACTATAAATTATACCTACTTTATATATTTAATTTTAAACTGTTTACAAAATAAATTTTTTAGAGTAAAATTAAACTTAAGGTTATTTATCTTAATTTTACTATGATAACAAATATGTTTATATAAAAAATAATTTATGGAGGTAAAAAATTTGAGCAAAAGAGAAGAAATACAAGTTTCTGAAGAAGAGCTTTTATTACAAAAACAATATATAGAAAAAATAAGAAAAATAAATGAAGATTTTGAAAAGGCTAATGGTAGAAAAAAGAAAATGATTATATCTACTTTTGGCTGTCAAATGAATGCTAGAGATAGTGAAAAACTTGACGGTATGCTTAAAGATATGGGCTATATAGATGCCAAAGATGAAAAAGATGCAGATTTTATTATATATAACACTTGTTGTGTTAGAGAAAATGCAGAAAATAAAGTATATGGCAACTTAGGTTATCTAAAAAAAGCTAAAGAACAAAACCCTGAGCTTAAAATAGCTCTTTGTGGTTGTATGATGCAACAAGATATAGTTATAGAAACTATTAAAAAAACATATAAACACGTAGATTTAGTTTTTGGTACATTTAATTTATATAAGTTTCCACAGCTTTTATATACTAACTTTGAAACAAATGAACCTGTATTTGACATATGGAAAGAGCATAAAGACATAGTAGAAGATTTACCTAGCATTAGAAAATATAAATTTAAAGCTAGCGTTAATATTATGTTTGGTTGCAACAATTTCTGTTCTTATTGTATAGTGCCTTATGTTCGTGGCCGTGAGCGTAGCCGTAAAAGTGAAGATATTATAAAAGAGATTAAAGAACTTGTGGCAGATGGCGTTGTAGAAATTACACTTCTTGGACAAAATGTAAACTCTTATGGCAAAGGTCTTGAAGAAGATATAGATTTTGCAGGACTTTTAAGAAAAGTTAATGAAATAGAAGGTCTTGAGCGTATTAGGTTTATGACAAGCCACCCTAAAGATTTATCTGATGATTTAATTTATGCTATGAGAGATTGCGAAAAAGTATGTAATCATATACATTTACCTTTCCAAGCTGGTAACAATGAGATACTTAAAAAAATGAACCGTAACTATACTAAAGAGCATTATTTAGGCCTTATAGAAAAAATTAAAAAAGAAATACCAAACATTGCTATTACTACTGATATTATTGTTGGCTTCCCTGGTGAAACATTAGAACAAGTAGATGATACAATAGATGTTATTAAAAAAGTAAGATTTAGCGGTGCATTTACTTTTATATACTCTAAAAGAACAGGTACACCAGCTGCCAAAATGGAAAATCAAGTTGATGAAAAAGTAATTAAAGAAGGCTTTAATAAAGTTTTAGAGGCTTTAAATCCTATTATCTTAGAGATTAACAAAGAAAAAGTTGGCAATACTTATAAAGTGTTACCAGAAGAATATGACAACGAAACTAAAACTTTAAAAGGTAGATTAGAAGATAATAGCCTTGTACACTTTAATGGTGGCGAAAGGCTGGTAGGTCATATTATAGATGTTAAAATAGTAGACTGTAAAACATTCTATTTAATAGGCGAAGTTATATAAAATATTTATACATTTAGGAGGAAAAAACAATGAACAATCTTTTTGAACAAGCAAGAGAACTTGCAAAAGCTTTATTAGATACTAAAGAAGGTAAAAAATATCAAGAGGCAAAATATATATTTGAAGGTGACGACGAGGCTATTGCTATGTTACAAGAATATGGCAAAAAAACTCAAGACTTTCAAATGAGAATGCAAAAAGGCGAAGCTGGCCCAGAGTTTGAAAATGCTAGAGAAGAGCTTAACAAACTTGTTTTAGAAATGAAAGAAAATAACATTATAACAGAACTTTTTAAAGCTGAAGGCGAATTTAACCAAATGGTAGCTAGCGTTATGGATATATTTAATGCAACTATTATGGGCGAAAGCGAACAACAAGGGGGCTGTTGTGGTGGAGGCTGTGGCGGTTGCTCTGGTTGCCACTAATTAGGAGGCTTATATGATAGAGTATACACCTATGATGAGCCAATATCTAGAGATAAAAGAAAACTATAAAGACTGTCTTTTATTCTTTAGACTTGGAGATTTTTATGAACTATTTTTTGAAGATGCACTTATAACTGTTTCTGAACTAGACATTGCTCTTACTAAAAAAAGCTGTGGCAAAAAAGACGGCGAACCTTTAAAGGTAGATATGTGTGGTGTTCCTTTTCATTCAGCAGATGGTTATATAGCAAAATTAGTAGAAAAAGGTCATAAAGTTGCTATATGTGAACAAGTAGAAGACCCTAAAAATATGTCTGGTAAAATTGTAAAAAGAGATGTTGTAAGAGTTGTTACTGCCGGTACTGTTATAGATACTAACGTTTTAGAAGAATCTAAAAACAACTATATTATGTGTCTTTTTGAAAATAAAGCTGCTATTGGGCTTTCTGTTTGTGATGTTTCTACGGGAGAGTTTTTAACAATAGATTTTAGCCTTAGCGAAAAATCAAAGGTTATAGATGAAATTGCTAAATATAATCCGTCTGAAATTATATGTAATAGTAAATTTAGCCTAACATCTAAAATAGAAAAAGTTTTTGGCCTTAGGGTATATACTTGCCTTGACTTTTATTTTGAAATAGACAATGCTAAAGATACACTTTTAAAACATTTTAATGTATTAAATTTAAGCGGGTTTGGTATAGATGAAGAGCCTATACTAATAAGCGTTAGTGGGGCTTTAATGAGATACCTTTTAGACACTCAAAAAAATAATTTATCTCATATATCTAATGTTAAAAAATATACTTCTAATAAATATATGTTTTTAGATATATCTTCTAGGCGTAACCTAGAGCTTACCGAAACTATTAGAGAAAAATCTAAAAAAGGCTCTCTTTTATGGGTATTAGATAAAACTAAAACACCTATGGGAGCTAGGCTTATTAGAAGATGGATAGAACAGCCTTTAATAGATAAACAAGATATAGAAAATAGGCTTTTAGCAGTAGAATATTTAAAAAATAACCCTTTAGATAAAATAGATATAATAGACTATCTTTCTAAAATAAAAGATATGGAAAGGCTTATTGGCAAAATATCTTATCAAACAGCTAATGCTAGAGATTTAATAGCACTTAAAAATAGTTTTAGAAGCTTACCAGATATAAAAAACCTTTTGTTAAAATCTACAACACCTTTAATAAAAGATATATGCAATGATTTTGATACTCTAGAAGATTTATACAACATAATAGATATTGCTATACAAGAAGAACCACCTTTTAGTATTAGAGAAGGTGATATGATAAAAGATGGCTTTAATGAGCAAATAGATAATTTTAGAGAGGCAAAAAACAAAGGTACAAGCTGGCTTTTAGAGCTAGAAGAAAAAGAACGAGAAAAAACAGGCATAAAAAATATAAAAATAAGATTTAATAAAGTTTTTGGATATTATATAGAAGTTACAAACTCTTATTTATCATTGGTACCAGATACCTATATCAGAAAGCAAACTTTAGCTAACTGTGAAAGATTTATAACAGATGATTTAAAGAAAATAGAAGAGGCTATACTTGGTGCAGATGAAAATCTTGTAGAGATAGAATATGAAGAGTTTTGCAAAGTAAGAAACAATTTATCAGATAATATAAACCGTATACAAAAAATGGCTAATATTGTTGCTACAATAGATGTTTTAATATCCTTTGCAGAGGTAGCTACAAAAAATAACTATAAAAAGCCTAATATATTAGATGATAAAAAAGGTAATATAGACATATCTCTTGGTAGACACCCTGTTGTTGAGCTTTTAACAGAAGATAGCTTTATACCTAACAACACTATATTAGATAAAGATGAAAATAGGCTAGCTATTATTACAGGGCCTAATATGGCTGGTAAATCTACATATATGAGACAAACAGCACTTATTGTTTTAATGGCACAGATAGGTAGCTTTGTACCTTGTGATGATGCTACTATATCTATTGTAGATAGAATATTTACAAGGGTAGGAGCTAGTGATGATTTAGCAACAGGTCAAAGCACATTTATGGTAGAAATGACAGAAGTGGCTAATATTCTTAACAATGCAACAGATAAAAGTCTTTTAATATTAGATGAAATAGGTAGAGGTACAAGTACGTTTGATGGGCTTAGCATAGCTTGGGCAGTTTTAGAACATATAGCAGAAAGAATAGGTGCTAGAACTCTTTTTGCAACGCATTATCACGAGCTTACTGAAATAGAAGGTAAAATATCAGGTGTTAACAACTATTGTGTAGAGATAAAAGACAATGGTGATGACATAGTTTTTCTTAGAAAAATTATAAAAGGTGGAGCAACAGGTAGCTATGGTATACACGTTGCTAAGCTTGCTGGTATACCTAACAGAGTTATAGACAGAGCTAATGAAATATTAGAAGTTTTAAACGCTTGTGATGCTACAAAAGCATCTAATGTAGGTATGCAAAATTTAGATGAAAAAAATCAAAATAATGATGAAGATTTTTATTATAATGCATCTACTAAAAGAACTATACTTTTTGTAGATGAGCTAGAAAAAGAATTTAAAAGTCTTGATATAGACAATATATCTCCTAGAGAGGCTTGGCAAAAGCTTTTTGATATAAAAACTAAGCTACAAAACCTATAAGAAATGAGGTAGGCTTTTGAAAAAACAAATAAAACTTTTAGAAAATAATCTTATTAATAAAATAGCAGCGGGGGAAGTTATAGAACGCCCCGCTTCTATTGTTAAAGAGCTTGTAGAAAACTCTATTGATGCAGATAGTAAAAATATTACAATAGAAATAAAAAATGGTGGAACATCTTTTATAAAAATACAAGATGATGGCATAGGTATAGAAAAAAGCCAAATAAGAACAGCCTTTTTAAGACACGCTACAAGCAAGCTAGAAAAAATAGATGATTTAGATAGTATTTTAACATTAGGCTTTAGAGGTGAGGCATTAGCTAGTATAGCATCTATATCTATGGTAGAGATGACAACAAAAACTGAAGATGATGATATAGGTCATAAAATAACAATAGAAGGTGGAAATATAATAAGTGAAGAAGAGGTAGCATCTTTAAAAGGTACAACTTTTATTGTTAAAAACATATTTTTTAATACACCTGCTAGAAGAAAATTTTTAAAAAAAGATTCTGTTGAAGGTGGCTATATATCAGAAATAGTAAACAGACTTGCTTTAGCACACCCTGAAATAGCTTTTACTTATATAAACAATGGTGTAGAAATATTAAAAACAACTGGCGATAATAATTTAAAAAATACAGCATTTTATATATATGGTAAAGAAATTTGCAAAAAACTTACACCTATAAAAGCTAGTAAAAATGGCTTTAGTATAGAAGGGCTTATAGGTATACCTGAGTTATCAAGGGGGAACCGTTCTTATGAAAACTTTTTTATAAATGGTAGGTATATAAAAAGCAGTATAGTACAGTCTGCAATAGAAGAAGGCTATGAAGGTAAGCTAATGGTTGGCAAGTTCCCTATATTTATTATAAATATGACTGTGCCTGAAAATACTGTTGATGTAAATGTTCACCCTACAAAGCTAGAAGTACGCTTTGAAGATGAAAACTTTATTCATAATTTTTTATGTGAGGCAATAGAAAAAACATTAAAAAAAGAAGTTTTAGTACCTAACATAGAGATTGAAGAAAAAAAGACATTTTTAGAGGTAACTAAAACAAAGCCTTTTGATGTAGAAATACAAAAAAAATTAGAAGATTTATTGGTAGAAGATGAAGATAATGTTATTATACCAGTAAAAGAACCTAAAAATAATGTTCTTATGGTAAATGAAGTTTGTGAAAAAGAAGTTAATATACCTAATAAGACTATTATAGATATGGTATATAGCAAAGATTTAAAAGAAGACAAAAAGCAACAACCAAAAGAAGAGATAAAATCAAACATAAAAGAAGAAACAAAACTAGAAACACTTAAAGAATATAACATTAAAGAAGAGGCTAAAGAGAAAAATATAAAAAAACATTCATTTTTTAACAACTATAAAATTGTAGGGCAAATATTTAATACTTATTGGATTGTAGAACAAAACCAAGAAATGTTTTTAATAGACCAACATTCTGCCCACGAAAGAGTTATATATGAAGAGCTTAGTAAAAAATTTAAAGAAGAAAATATACACAGTCAAAAGCTTTTACAACCAATCATTATAAATGCAACCCCTTTAGAAAAGGCTACAATAGAAGAAAATATGGACTTATTTTTAAAGTGTGGCTTTGATATAGAAGAATTTGGGCTAAACTCTTATGCTATAAGGCAGGTTCCCTTTATATTTAAAGCTCCAGTAGAACCTAAATTTTTTACAGAGCTATTAGATATGCTTGTAGATAAAAATATATCTAACCTTTATGATATGAAAATAGAAAAAATTATATCTATCAGCTGTAAAAAAGCCGTAAAAGCTAACGATAGGCTTAGTTTTATAGAGGCTAAATCTCTTATAGAACAAATATTAAAGCTAGAAAATCCTTTTAGTTGTCCTCACGGTAGGCCTACCATTATAAAGATGACTAAATATGAAATAGAAAAGCTTTTTAAAAGAATACAAAATTAATGAGGTGAAAAAAATGAACTCATCATTTATAATTACTATGATGTCGCTATTAGCTAAAGTTTTATCAGTTATTGTAGTAATAACAATAATGGGGTTTACAAAAGCTTATGTATCTTATAAACTTGGCGATACTGCTATAAAAAATAAAGGTAAAGTAAGCTTAAACCCTAAAAAACATTTTGAAATAATAGGTTTTTTTATATTTGTATTTTTTAACTATGGTTGGACTGCACCAATAGATACATCTTCTTTATACTATAAAAATAGAAAAAGAGATACTATACTAGTTTGTATAATACCTTTAATAGTTGCTATTTTAATTGCTTTTGTTTGTCAGCTTATATCAGCTTTTATACCTTTAAATTTTACAAGTAATAATATATTATCTATGTTGCAAATGTTTTTTAGTGTATTTTTATCTGTTTTAGCAATGTATTTTGTAAATTTTGCAATTTTTAATTTAATACCTATATATCCACTTTTTGGACAAAAACTTTTTCAAACACTTTTGCCAGCTAATAGAGCAATTATGTTATCTCAATATGAAAAAATATTTCAGTTAATAGTAATATTTTTATTATTATCTGGGTTGTTACAAAAAGTGTTAAATATTATATCTGTTTTTATTTTAAATGCTATATCTTTACCAATAGGGCTTTTATAATGAGTGTATTACAAATAAAGCTTGAAGAATTTGAAGGGCCTTTAGACCTTCTTTTAAAATTAATAGATAAAAACAAGATAGATATATATGATATACCAATATCTAGGCTAACTGATGATTATCTTTATTATATAAAGCATAGCAACATAATAGATATGGAAGAAATGAGCCAATTTATAGTTATGGCTACAACATTGTTAGAGATAAAATCTAAAATGCTTTTACCTAAAGAAAAAGATGAAGAAACAAACGAAGAGATAGACCCACGTGAAGAGCTTGTAAAAAAACTTATCGAATATAAAAAATATAAAATGATAGCAGAAAAGCTATATAACACAGATATTTTTACAGATAAAGTTATTTTTAAAGAACCAGATATAAAAGCTATTAATAGTATAAAGATAAAAGCAGAACCTACCGTAGAAGAGATATTAGACGGTATTACCTTAAAAGATTTATACAATGCTTTTGAAGAAGTGCTTAAAAGAAAAGAGCTTAAAACAGATAAAATAAGAAGTGGCTTTAAATCTGTAACAAAGGCACTTTATAATATAAATGATAAAATAAATTATATAAAAGATTTAATTATATTAAACAGTAGAATAAGTTTTAATAAAATATTTGAAGAAAGCTCTTCTAAAGCAGAAGTAGTAGTCACTTTTTTAGCTGTTTTAGAGCTTATAAAAACAAAAGATATAAAAGTTATACAACAAGATATTTTTGATGAAATAATTATCACTCAAGGGGAATAGCATATGGATGTAAAAAATATAGAAGGTATAATAGAGGCTATATTATTTGCAAAAGGTGAGCCTGTGTCCTTAAAAAATATTGCTTATGCAATAGACAAAAAAGAAGAAGAAGCTAAAGAAATAATAAAAAATCTTATAGATAAATATGAAACAGAAAAAAAAGGTATAAAAATAATAAAAATAGATAATAGCTACCAAATGTGCACAAACCCTGAATATTTTTCTTATATAAAAAATTTATATAGTGTGCCACAAAAAAAGACTATATCTCAAACTTTGTTGGAAACACTTGCTATTATTGCATATAAACAGCCTATAACTAGAGCTCAAATAGAATATATAAGAGGGGTTAGCTGTGAACACGCTATAAATAGCCTTATAAAATATGAGCTTATAGAAGAAAAAGGCAGGTTAGATGCTATAGGTAAGCCTATACTTTTTGGCACAACAGAATATTTTTTAAAATATTTTGGCTTTAGTTCTTTAGATAATATGCCGAATATAGATAATGAAGAAGATATTAAAAAGCAAGTAGAAAATGAAATATTTAACTTAAAATAAATATAGCAATAAAAAATATAGTGTGTTATAATGAAAATAGTAAATTGACATTAAAAGTTATAAACAATAAAAAAATGTCAATAATTTTATATATAAAATTATAAAGGAGGCTTTATTATGAGCGAAAAAGAACATAACTGTTGCGGTGGACATAGCCACGAAGGTTGCTGTGGTGGTGAGCATAATCACGAAGGTTGTGGTTGTGGTGGACATCATCACCACGAAGAACAATATCTTACTGTTTTATTAGAAAATGACGAAGAGTTAAAATGTAGTGTGTTATCAATATTTGATGTAAATGATAAAGAATATATAGCTCTTTTACCTGTTGGAGATGACCAAGTTTTATTATATCAGTATTTAGAGCATAGTGAAGAAGATTTTGAACTTTTAAATATAGAAACAGAAGAAGAATTTGCTATGGTTGAAGATGCTTTCTTTGATATATTTGACGAAGACCTTTTTGAAGATGAAGAAGACTATGATTATGACGACTATGATGACGAAGAAGATGAAGAGTAATATAAGTATATAAGTATATAATTTTTAGAAAGGAGAGAACTATATGATATCTACTTTGCACTATTATAATGGCTATCAACCTTTTATACTAGATAAAGAAAAAGATAGAGAGCGTAAAATCTCTCCTTATAAGCATAATCAGGCTAAAGAATATAAAAACACACAATTTACATATTTTCTTAACAAATCTTTAAATGACAATGTAAAATCTTATATGTTTGAGCTATCTTCTAATTTTAATGGGCTTAAAAATATAGCTAATAATATATATGAAAAAATGTATTATGGTTTAAATATTGATAATTTGCAAGAAAACATTGAAAATTTTACTTATACATATAATAGATTTATTGGGTTTTTAGAAGAAAACTTAGAAAATAGCGGTGGTTTTACAAAAATTTTAGAAAATACTAAAGATATTGTTAATGGAAATATATCAACATTAAATGAAATTGGTATAAATGTATCTGAAAATGGTTTTTTAAGCTTAGAAAAAGATAACAATATAAAAGATTATAACTTAGATATAAAACAAGCACAAAAATTTTATCTTAATTTTTATGACAAAATGTGTGATTTTATGTCTGAACCTATGTCAAACCATATGAATTTTAGGGATTTTTCATATTATTTTAATTATAGTGGGGACTATAATAAAAATAGCTCATTTAAACTTATAGAACAAGGTATAGTTATAGATATACAATTATAATGTAAAAAAATTATATAATTATGTAATATATTGCTATTGATTTAATTTAATTAAAGTAGTAATATAAGTTATATACATATATAATTTATATAGTTTATATATAATTTATATACTTTATATATATATTTTTTATTTTTATGGAGGTAATTATATTATGAAAAGAAATTTATCTAGCCAAGCTATTAAAGCTATGGCTATCGGTATGGCGGTTGCTGTTGGTAGCTCTACTGCTATCGGTGGGGTTAATGTTTATGCAAATGAAACTGTAGAAGCTGAAACTTTAGTTCCAGCAGAAGAAGCTCTAATTAGTGAACAAGCTAATCCTGAGCAAGCTCCAGCTATGAATGATACTATTACTGTTGATGCTAATGGGGTTACTTATACTTTTAAAGTAACTGTAGCTGATAGTGATGGTAGTAACCAAGAGGTTAATAATGGTGCTGTAACACTTGTTAGTATCAATTCTGAAGTTGTACAAGCAGATAATCAAAATTTTACAGGGTCTATAGACACAACAACAGTTAGTAGCAAAACAACTATTAAAGTTACAACTAATGAAAGTGGAGAAAAAAATTACTATTTTGTAATCACTCAAATAGGTGATGGCAATAGCATAGCAGAAGGTAAAACTATTGCTTCTACTGCAATAAATGCAGTTATTACTAATGATGTTACAAAAATAGGGGATAATGCTTTTAACAATGTAACAGTTGATGGAGATTTAACTTTTGGAGTAGCTAATCTTAGTTCAAGTGGTTCAATAGGTAAAAAAGCTTTCCAAAATGCACACATTAAAGGTAATTTAGACTTTTCAAATTTAAGCCCACAAAAAATCGACTTATCTAACCAACCATTTAAAGGTGATGAAGGTAATAAGGGTGTAACTGTAGATGGTATCTTATATGTATATAAAGATGAATCTTCAGGAGTTAAAACACATGAATTTAAAAATAATGAATTTGAAAAAGTTAGTGTAAAAGAACTTAAAATAGCGTCTATAAGTACAGAAAATTATACTTTTAAAAATGCTACAATAGGTGATGAAACAACAAAAACAACTGAATTATTAAGAGCTGGTAGAGATTCTGTTAATGAAGGACATTTATATGGTGCTACAGTTAATGGTATTGTAAATCTTAGACCTATCAATACTGGTGATTTTACGGTTAAAACAAAAGCATTTGAAAATGCTAATATTTATCAATTAAATATTGATGCTAAAACAAGTGCTGCGTTTATAAGCGAAGAAGGTGCGTTTACAAATGCTACTATAGAAAATCTTGAAATTTTAAACAAGCAAGTTACATTTAAACAAGATGGTTTCTTTACAGGTGCTACTATTAAAAATTTAGGTGAAAGTATAACTAATGATGATACTATACCTAATGCTTTATTTAAAGGTGCTATAATACCATCTAATGTAACTATTAATGCTACAACTATTGGTGCTAACGCATTTGATGTAGCTAATACACAAAAAGTTAATATATCTTTACCAAATTATACTAGTGAAATCAACATAGATGCTAATGCTTTTGGTACAAATGCAAATGTTGAATTAATTTTACCTTTTGGCACTAGTCAACAAGATATAGATGCTTTAGAAAGTAAATTAAATAATAAAAATGTTAGCATTGTATCTAGAGTTGAAGCTACAAATGAAAATGGCACTTATGTATTTGAACAACTTTATACTTCTAATGATAGTAATCAAGTAGCTTTAATAGGATACACAGCTCCTTCTACAGCTACAAAAAATGATAGTGCTACTTTTGCTAATGGTGTTTTAACACATAATAATGTTAAGTATAATTTAACAAAAATTGGTAATGGTACATCTTTATCAAATATTACAGATAGTGCACTAAATGGTAACACTAATTATGTAAAAGAAATTTCTGATAATGCTTTTGCTTCAAATAAAAACATTACTAAAGCTAATTTCCCTAAAGTAGAAAAAGTAGGAGCTAATGCTTTTGCTAATACAGATATTACTTCTGCTACATTAGGTACTAATGTTAGTGGTAAAATATCAATAGATTCTAGTGCATTCTCTGGTGTAGACACTCTTAAAACTGTTAATACTAACAAAGACAGTAAAGATGTTGTAAAAACTGCTCTTGAAAACTCTTCTTCTAAAGATATTAGCTTAGATGCTGGTGGAGATAAAGAAACAGTTAAACCAGATAATAATGGTGGTAGTTCTGGTGGCTCTTCTGGTGGTGGTGCTGTAATTGGTACAAACAATGATAACAAAACAGAAAGCACTACAGAGGGTACTACAAATAGTGGCGTGACTTCTACAGTAGAAGATAAAGAACTTAGCTTTGATGCTATTTCTTTACCAAGTGTAGAAGGAGAAGCTAAAGTATTTGGTGATGTTTCTGCTAATCATTGGGCAAAACCTTATATTGACAAATTAT
>CALWSN010000006.1 GCA_944384215.1 uncultured Clostridia bacterium
ATTGATTATTTAGTAAAAGAAGAATATGAAAAAGCAATAAAAGATTATAGAAAAGTTATAAAATTAGATGAGGAAAATGACAAAAAAATAATAAAAGATTTTAATAAATCTATTGATTTACATAAAACAAATATATCATTTACAGATAATATTTTAAAATTTTTATATGATATTTTAATTTATTGTGAATGGAACTTGGAAAGTAAAGAAAAAAAGACATTAGTTGAATTAATTATAAATGTTTATAAATTAATAAAAAAATTTAAAATAAAAGAACCTAAAAAACTTTTGCATTATACAAAAGCAAGTACATTAAAATTTTTATTCCAGAATGAAAAAGATGTAGAAAAAGATAAAAATGAAAAAAGTATTTTTCCTAAATTAAGATTAAATAACGCAGTGTATATGAACGATCCAGAAAAGGGTAAAATTTTTAAAAAGATATTATCAAATATAGATAAAAATAATAAACTTAATAAAAACTTTAAAATGATTGATGATGAATATTTGTTAAACAATAAAGATTATACATATTTAACTTGTTTTTCACCTGTGAAAGAAAAAGATAAATTGCCTATGTGGATACATTATGCAGATGGAGGAAATGGTGTATCTATAGTATTTAATGAAGATTTTTTTAAAAACACAGAATTGTATAAAGTAAAATATTTAGATGTTAATAATATTTCTAATGATGATACTTTTAAAGAATTTAAAGAAGAAATAGAAAATATATATAGTATTTTAACAAAATTTAATTCTGAAAAAGAAATATTTTTACAATTAGCAAATGTTATATTAAATTATGCATCATATCTTTTTAAAGATAAAGCATATTCATACGAGGAAGAAGTAAGAATTATAAAATTAAGAGATTATAATGAGGCAAAAATAGATAAAAAATATGATGTGCCAAAATTATATATAGATTTTGAAACACCTATAACAAGTGATATGATAGATGAAATAATAGTAGGACCAAAAGGTGATTTTGAAGCTATATCAGCTTATGCAAAATATGTAGGAATAAAAAAGGTTAGCAAATCAAAAATTAAATATAGATAGAAATGAATATAAAAATTAATACTATATATAACTTAATGCAAAAATAGTATTAATTTTTGTATTTATATTGAAAAAATAGAGATAATATCCTTATATAAGTATATAATTACCTTATTACTTATGTAAGGAGTGTTAAAATTGAAATATGGGTATGTAAGAGTATCTACTATAAACCAAAAAGAAGATAGGCAGATAGAGAGTATGAAAAAACTAGGAATTAAAAAAGTATATGTAGAAAAATGTTCTGGTAAAGATTTTGAGAGAGAAATATATAAGAAAATGTTAAAAAAGATAAAAGAAGATGATATTTTATTTATAAAAAGTATAGATAGGCTAGGGAGAAATTATAATAAAATATTAGAAAACTGGAGGATATTAACTAAGGAAAAGAAAGTAGATATTGTTGTAATAGATATGCCTTTATTAGATACAAGAGTTTATAAAGATTTAATGGGGAGTTTTATAAGTGATATAGTCTTGAATATACTATCATTTGTGGCAGAGAATGAAAGAAAAAATATAAAACAAAGGCAAAAAGAAGGGATAAAAATTGCTAAAGAAAAAGGTGTAAAGTTTGGAAGACCTAAAAAAGAATTTGATGAAAACTTTAAAATAGACTTAGTAAAATGTAAAAATAAAAAGATATCTAAAGAAAAAATTGCTAAAAAATATAACATATCAGTAAAAACTGTGTATAGAAGAATAAAGGAATTAGATTAGTACATAAAAGGACAAAAAGTATACTTTTTGTCCTTTATTTGTTATATAGTAAAATTCTACTACGTTCATTACAATATTACATTAATATTTATAAAAAGTCAATAAAAAAATTATAAAAATGTATAATTTTCTAAATAATTTTATAAAAGGACAAAAAGTATAATTTATGTCCTTAATAAATTATTTGTAAAGGAGAATTTTAAAATGAAGAAGAAAGTAAAAATCTTAGGAAGTATTGTTTTAGCTTCACTTATGACTATTACAGGGGGTATAGGAACTGGTAATTTTAAAATAAATAATGTCCAAGAAGTATATGCACAAACTTCTAACAATGTAAAGTTTATTCCAAATGCTACAATAGATTTTAATGTACCTAGTGCTAATACAGTTGGAAATGATGTTATAAGTGTAAATTTAGGAACAGATAGGTTATATATTGATATTAATGGTAATATTATTTCAAAATTTAAAATGGGTACTCTAGGAAAATTAGAGGATACATCTCACGAAATAATAAAAGACTATAAATATTATGGAAATATAGAAGGAGATAAAATAATTACGGGAAATAAATCTCAAGAAACTGAGGGAGTAGAATACGGTCTTATAGATACAAGTGGAAAAATGATTATTCCATATAAATATTATAGTTTAGAATGGGCAGGAGATAATATTCTAAGATTTTGGGAAGCCCCTAAAACACCAGAAGGATATTGGGATAGTGAAAATGCCAAAGTTGGACTTATAGATACAAATGGAAAAGTAGTTGTTCCTGCTGGAAAATATGTTGATATACTTGATTTTTCTGATGGATATGCAACAGCATTTATAGGAAAGAAAAAAGATGAAAATGGAAATTGGGTTGAATTTAACACAGTTTATATAGATAAAACAGGAAAAGAATTTTTTTCTGATAAAATACAGCCTAATGTAGGTGTTACTAATTATTCAAAAGATGGGATTATAGGGACTAAAGACCCAAATGCTACAGATAAAAATAAATCTCAAGGTTATTTAGATTTAAATGCTAATAAATTTATTATTCCAGGACAATTTGTAGAAACTTTTCCTTTTAAAGATGGAATAGCTAAAGTTGAAACTGAAGAATATAGTTATAACTATATAGATAAAACTGGAAAAAAACTATTACCAGAAGACTATGAAAGTTTATTTATGCACTTTTCACCAGAAGGGTATTCATTAGGTAAACCAAAAGAAAAAAATGAAGTACATATTTTAAATAAAAATGATTTATCTAAACCATATGGTATAATAAAAGATGCAGATTTTGAAATTTATGATGAGAATAGTTTTGATAAATTTCAATATTTAAGAATTGCTGGACAAATTGTAAAATTAAGTAATTATTTACCTTTTAGAGTTACTATAAATGATGGGTTAGACCAAGCATATGGTTTTGCAGATTTAAAAGGAAATGTTGTAATAGAACCTATTTTTAAAAATGCAACAGTTTTACAAAATAATAAAGCATTTGTATCTGTTGGTGAATATGATAAATTAGCTAAGGAAAAAGGATTAAAAGAGGGTGTATATATTTTAGATTTTTCTAAAGGTGTTCCAAGCATAGAAAATATAAAAAATGCACAACCATTAGATGTAGGTAAAGTAAATGGTACAGTACAATCAGTTTCAACAAATAATGATAAATCTACAACGACAAATACAACGACAAGTACAACAACAAATGAAACAATAAATACTAATACAACACCTATACCAACAGGTAGCATAAAATACAAAGTACAAAAATGGGATACTTTAGGCAATATTTCTTTAAGAAACTATGGTTCTTATGCTTATCATCAAGAATTATATAGAATAAATAAAGAAGCATTTGCTAAGACAAAAGGAAAATTAGTACCAGGTATGGAAATTATTTTACCAGCAAAAATAGGAAATGCACCAAGACTTGCCTCACTAGATACAACGAAAGGTAAGATACATACAGTTAAAGCAGGGGAGACTTTAGGTACAATATCTAATAAATACTATAAAACACCTAGTAAATATAACATAATATTTAATGCTAATAAAAATAAAATAAAAAAAGCTAATATGATATATGAAGGACAACAAATATTAATACCAAATATAAAATAATTTTATTTATACGAGGCTTTATTAGTTAAAGCCTCGTTTTTTAGAGAGTTTAATTAGTATAGAAAGGAAAAGTATATGAAATATATAGGAAAAATAATAATAATACTTTATGTATTTACATTATTTAACCATACTATTTTTGCACAAAGCAAGGAAAAATATATTGCAGAAAAATACGAAATAGAGAATGAAGTAAAAGAAATTACTAAAGAAAAAATAGAAGAAATAAAAATTGTTCATTGGGCAGACAATATAGTTGATAATCTTAAAGAAAATTTAGAAAACTTTGAACATGTTGATAGTAGTTTGTATAATACAAATATGCCAGCAAGTGAATTTTATAAAAATTTACACCTAATTTTTAATCAGAAATATGTAGAGAAATATTTACCTAAAACGTTAGATTATGTAACAAGAGAAGAGTCAAGTTTTGCTATACAAAACATAATAAATCCTAATAAAGATAAAGTGAATGCTAATACATATAAAATAATAAGTGATTTTAATGATGTATCTTACTTTGCCAAAACAAGTGTAGAAGAAATGTCGGCACAGGGTATACTTAAAAAAGATCATAATAATAAGTTTAATCCTAAAAAATATATCACTTATGCTGAAGGATATGCAATAATAAATAATATTTTAAATAAAAATTATAACATAAATAAGGAACAATTTTTTAATGGAGTTAATAAAACATATAAATTTTTAAATAGTCAAAAAATACATAAAGATAAAAACTTAGGCTTGGTATATTTTAGCTTGTTAGATGAAAAATATAAGAATAAACTATATGGACAAGACAACTTTAGAAGTAATGCTTGTGGACCTACTACAATGTCTATGGTAATATCTAGCTTAACAGGAGATGTTTATGACCCTTTATATATGGCTAACTGGAGCGTTAGTAACAATTATTATGTAAAAGGTAACGGCTCTGCTCATAGCCTAATACCAGACTCAGCAAAAGCTTTTGGTTTAAAAAGCGAAGGCTTAGGCACAGATAAAAACAAAGTGTTAAATGCACTTAAAGATGGTAAACTAGTTGTTGCTTTAATGGGTAAAGGAACATTTACTGGTGGTGGGCATTTTATTGTATTAAGAGGTCTATCAAATAATGGTGAGATATTAGTAGCAGATTCTCAAAATTATGAAAAAAGCAATAAAAAATATAGTATAGACTTAATAATTAAAGAAGCTAAAAAAGGGACAGGAGCAGGAGGTCCATTTTGGAGTATATGGTAAAACAGGAGAGATATTTTAAATGAAAACAATAATAGCTATAGTTATAATGATTATAATTAGTATACAATCGGTTTTTGCACAAGATATAGAAACAGAAAATATAAATGAAACAGAAGAGAAAATATATGGGGAAATGATAATAATAACCCCAGAAACACCAGACTTTGTTGAAAATGTTGAAGAAGAAACAGAAACAACAACTAACAATACACAAGAAGTGTCACACTGGGCAG
>CALWSN010000007.1 GCA_944384215.1 uncultured Clostridia bacterium
TATTTGATGCTATGATAGGAACATATGTATTAAATCCTACAAAAAGCAAATATGATTATAACAACATTGCAGAAGAAATATTAGAGCTAGAATATAAAGATAAAGATGAGTTATTAGGTACTAGAAAATCTAAAAAGTTTATTTATGATATAGATAAACAAGACTGGCTTGATTATTGTGCTAAGCAAAGCTATGTAGCATATAAAGTTAAACCTATTATTAGTAAAAAAATAGAAGAAAACAATCAACAGGAGCTTTTTTACAATATAGAAATGCCTCTTATAGAAGTTTTGGCTAGTATGGAAATATATGGTATAAAAGTTTGTAAAGAAGAGCTTATACAATATCAACAAGAGCTTGACAAAGAAATAGAAGAACTTACTAAAGAGATACATTGGCTAGCAGGTGAAGAATTTAATATAAATTCATCTAAACAACTAGGAGAAATACTTTTTGATAAATTTAATTTAAAAGGTTCTAAAAAAACTACAAGAGGTTGGTCTACATCAGCAGATGTTTTAGAAAAAATATATGACCAACACGAAATAATACCTAAAATATTAGTTTATAGAACCTATGCAAAGCTTAAAAGCACCTATGCAGACGGGCTTTTAAATGTTTTAGACGAAAAAACAAGCAGAATATATTCTAATTTTAACCAAACAGCAACTGCTACTGGTAGAATAAGTAGCACAGAGCCAAACTTACAAAATATACCTATAAAAATAGAGCTTGGGCATAAAATTAGAAAGGTATTTAAGCCAGAAGAAGAATATATTTTTATAGATGCAGATTATTCGCAAATAGAGCTTAGAGTTCTTGCACATTTATCTCAAGATGAGCACCTTATACAAGCTTTTAACGAAGGGCAAGATATACACAAAATAACAGCATCTAAAGTATTTAAAAAGCCTTTAGAAGAGGTTACAACCTTTGAAAGAAGTGCAGCTAAAGCTATAAATTTTGGGCTTATATATGGAAAGCAAGCCTTTTCTTTAGCACAAGATTTAGGCATAACAAAAGCTAAAGCAGAAGAATATATAAACGACTATTTTGACAAATATCCTAAAATAAAAGAATTTTTAGATAGTGTTGTAGAAAGTACAAAAGAAACAGGATATACAAAAACAATGTTTAACAGAATGAGATACGTACCAGAAATAAATTCTTCTAATTTTGTGCAAAGAGGTGTAGGTCAAAGAATAGCTATGAACACACCTATACAAGGCACTGCTGCCGATATTATAAAAATAGCTATGATAAAAGTTTATAACCGTATTAAAAAAGAAAATTTAAAATCTAGATTAATTTTACAAGTTCACGATGAGCTTTTAATAGAAGCTTATAAAGATGAAAAACATATTATAAAAGAAATATTAAAAGATGAAATGGAAAATGCTATAAAATTTTCTGTAAAACTTCTTATAGATATAAATGAAGGTGAAAGCTGGTATGATACAAAATAAACCTATTATAATAGGCTTAACAGGAGGAACAGGCTGTGGGAAGTCCACAGTTTGTTCTATATTAAAAAATTATAATGCTTATATTATAGATGCAGATAAAATAGGGCATTATATTATAAAAAAAGGCACTAATGCATATTTTGAAATTGTAGATTATTTTGGAGAAGACATTTTAGATAGTGAAAAACAAATAGATAGAAAAAAATTAGGTAGTATTGTTTTTAGTGATAAAAAAAAATTAGCCTATTTAGACAGTATAACACATAAATATATTATAAAAGAAATAAAAGATTGTATAAACATAGCAAAAGATAACCAAGATTATAAATATATAGTTATAGATGCTCCTCTTCTAATAAAAACTAATTTACATAAAATAGTAGATGAAGTTTGGATAGTACATTGTTCTTTAGAAACTAGGCTTAAAAGACTTATTAAAAGAGATAATTTGCCAAAAGATATATTGTTAAAAAGAATAAATAATCAAACACCTTTTGAACAAAATAAAAAATATGCAGATTTTATCATATTTAATGAAGAAGGAGCTAATCTTGAAGAAATTATAAAACAAAAATTAAAAAAGGAAGTTTGATAATGTTTTATGTTTTAAATGGAAAGAAAATAATTAAAGTTTTTAAAATAATAATATTTTTTATTATATTAATATTATTAGGTAAAATAGCTATTAACTATATATTGCCTATAAAATATGCAGATATAATAGAAAAATATGCTGATAAATACAACCTTGAAAAGGAACTAGTTTTTGCAGTTATAAATGCAGAAAGTAGATTTAATAAAGACGCCGTATCTAACAAAGGTGCAATAGGGCTTATGCAAATAATGCCAGAAACTGGAGAATGGCTTGCACAAAAAATTAAGATGGAAGGCTTTTCACAAGATATGCTATATGAGCCAGAAGTAAATATAAACCTTGGTTGTTATTATTTAGGATATTTAATAGAAAAATTTGAAGATGAAACCTTAGCATTATGTGCATATAATGCAGGTACTACTAATGTTTATAAATGGCTTGATAATGAAAAATATTCTTTAGATGGTTATGTACATACAATACCTTTTAAAGAAACAGATAAATATATAAAAAAAATAAAAATATTTAAAAAGGGATATAGTTTAATACTAAAATCTTTTTTCTAAAGATAAATTTTTTGGAGGATATATGAAAATATATAAAATATTTTTTATTATTTTTGTTTTTACTATTTTAGTTGGTTGTCAAGAAGACAAAATTATAGAAGATACTACACAAACAATAACAGAAATAAATAGTACATCAGACACCAATACCCAAGACACCAATACCGAAACAATAAGTGAAACAACTAAAGCACAAAATCAACAAGAAACACCAGTAGAAGGTGGACAGTTAATACTTTCTATGCGTATGCCAAAAACATTAAATCCTCTAATAAATGAAGATGTAACTGTTGATAATATATTAAAGCTTATATTTGAGCCACTTTTTACCATAGATGGTGAAACCCTAAAGCCAGTGCCTAATATAGCAAGCTCATATTCTATGTCTGAAGATGGCAAGACGGTTTATATAAATATTAGAGATGACGTATATTGGCATGATGGAAAGCAGCTAACAGCTAAAGATGTTATATTTTCTTTAGATGTTATAAAAGCTACTGAAAATTCTTTATATAAAAGTGCTTTAGATAGAGTAGCATCATATAGTAGCAAAGGCAGCCAAGTTATCATAAACTATACAGAGCCTTATAGTTTTTTTATGTATAATTTATGTTTTCCTATTATACCTAGCCATTATTACAAAAATAATTTGGATATAGAAAACAGTAGAAGTTTAAAACCAATAGGAAGTGGCAGTTTTAAATATTCTAGTTATAGATTAGCCAATGAGCTTATTTTAGAAAAGACTACTTCTTTTAAGGGCACTCCTTATATTAATACTATAAAAGTTATAATAACTTCAGATACTCAAACAGATTTATATGCCTTTGAAAAAAATATTATTAATAGCTTAACTATAGATTTTTCTAGCTGGGGTAACCTAAATTATAAAAGAGAAAAAATAAGCACAGGTATAAACAGTAATAATTTTGAATATTTAGGATTTAATTTTGATAAAGATATATTTAAAAATATAGAGCTTAGAAAGGCAATAGCTTATGCTATACCTAAAGATGAAATTATAAAAAATATATATTTAAGTAACGGTGTAAAAACCCTAACACCTATAAACCCTAAATCATTTTTAGCTTATAATGATATGGAAACCTATGAATATAATATACAAAAATCTATTGAGGCTTTAGGCAAAGCAAGCCTTACAAAAGAAATGACTAATTTTACTTTATTAGTTAATCAAGAAAACAAAGAGCGAGTAGAGTCGGCAGAGCTTATACAAAAAAGGTTAAACCAAATAGGGCTTAATGTGACTGTTGTAAAAAAGCCTTTTGAAGAATATAAAGCCGATTTAGAAAATGGTAATTTTGATATGTTTTTAGCTGGTATAGACTTTGGTGTAATACCTAATTTACAAAGCTTTTTAATGTCTTCTGGAACAGGTGCAGGTGGTATAAATTATCAAAATTTTAAAGATGCTAGAATGGATTTTTTAGTTGGTAACCTTTATACTGCTACATCTGAAGAAGCTTTTATAAAAGCATCAATAGATATGCAGCAGTATTTTGTAGAGCAACTTCCAGTTATTGGTATATTTTTTAAAGAACAAATACTTCTTACAGATTATACTGTAAAAGGAGATAAAAAGCCTAATATTTATAACCAATTTAATAATATAGAAAAATGGTATATAGAACAGGAAGTGGAAAATGATTAAAAAAAATTTTTTAACTGGAGAATATGTTATTTATTCTTTAGATAGAGCAAAAAGGCCACAAAATATTAAAAAAGATATACTAATAACACCAGTAAAATTTTGTCCATTTTGTATAGAAAATAAGCATATGACACCTAAAGAAATATATACTAGCTTTAATGATGAAATAAGGTTGATAGATAATAAATACCCTATAATAACAGATGATAGAGAAGCATATGGCATACATTATGTATTAATAGACACAAAAGACCACGAAAAAAATATAATAAACTATACTGATGAACATATGTTTTATTTAATAAAATCTATAAAAGATATTTTAAATATTTTATATGAAGATAAAAAACTTAAATATGTACAAATATTTAAAAACAAAGGTATAAACGCTGGTGCATCTCAGTCCCATTCTCATTGGCAAATTTTAGGGTTATCTATGTTGCCTAATAAACAAAAATATATGATAAATATGCTAAAACAATATGAAAGAGAAAAGGGTAAATGTTATTTTTGTAGTATAGATTATACAAACAATTTAGTGTATGAAAATAATAGTTTTTTAGCTTTTTGCCCTAAAGATAGTTTATATTGTTATGAAATAAATATAATACCTAAAAAGCATATTACTAATATTAGATATTTAGATGATATTTTATTAAAACAGTTAGGGGTTATATTAAAAAAATGTTTAATTAAGCTAGACTTAATATATAGCAATGTAGATTATAATATATGTGTTTATAATGGTTTTAGAGAAGATAATGAATATCACTTTTTTATACAAATTATACCTAGAGTAGGCAATTTGGCAGGCTTTGAGTTTTCTACTGGTATGTTTGTAAACTCTATTTTGCCAGAAGATGCAGCAAAAAATTTAAGAGAAATATAATATTTATAGTTTTGGAGGGAGATTATGAAAACTAATCTTATGATTTTAAAAGGTGGTGTATCTTTAGAAAGAGAAATATCTTTAAAATCTTTTGAAAATGTTATAAAAAATATTGATACTCAAAAATATAATATATTAGATATTGATGTTAAAGACATAAATATACTTATTAAAGCTATAAAACATTTTAAACCACATATTATATTAAATCTTATGCACGGTGGTATAGGTGAAGATGGAACTATACAATCTGTTTTATCTATGTTAAATGTAAAATATGTAGGTAGTAAGGCTTTATCTAGTGGTATATGTATGGATAAAAATCTCTCCAAAACTATATTAAAGGCTAATAATATACCTGTTTTAGATTATGTTTATATAAAAAAAGATGAAGACCCATATTTATATAAAAATGAAATAGATGAGCTTATTTATCCCGTTATAGTAAAGCCTAATAAAGGTGGCTCTAGCATAGGTATAAAGGTGGCTAAAAATATAGATGAGGTTTTTGAAGCTATAAATTATATAAAAAAATTAGATGATGATATTTTAATAGAAAAATTTATAGATGGTAAAGAGGCTATATGTAGTGTTATTGAAAATAAAGATGGGCTACAAGTTATATCTATTTTAGATATTAATACAGATAGCGATATATTTGATTATAGTGCTAAATATGATAAAGATACAAATATATATTTTTCTACATTGCCTAAATTTTTACAAACTATGATAAAAGAAGTTGCAAAAAAATCTTTTAAGCTTTTAAACTGTGAAGGATATGCTAACGTTGATTTTATTATAAAAAATGATGATATATATGTATTAGAAATAAATACTATACCAGGTTTTACTGATAAAAGCTTATTACCTAGAGGTATATCCTTATCAAATAATAGCTTAAAAGAATTTTTAGATAATATAATAGATTTTGCAATAAAATAAGCTTTAAAAGAAGGGGTTTTTATGGGACAGAATACAAAAATATTTATATGGACAGTTTTATTTATACTGTTTTTTATAATAACAATAATTAGTGCTTCAAAGCATAATATTAATATAAAAACCGGTGGTGGAACAGGTAATATAAGCTATAAAGTTAATAATAAAAATATTTCTAAAAATAAACTTGATATAGTAAATAATAAAACACATACAAATGATACAAATAAAAAAGATAGTGATACACCACAAGCTACTTATAGTATTATTAAAGAAAATAAAAAACAAAATGATTATTTCTTTATAGCAATAGTATGTTTATTATTAGCCACAAGTATAAGTATTATTTTAATATTATTTTTAATATTTTTTTAATTTTTAAATATAAAAATAAGTATAAAATTATTCAAAGATAATATAATATATTGACATAAAAATATTTAAATGTTATTATATAAAAAATGATAGAGGTGCATTTTTTATTAGTAAGTATGTAGATGTATTTAGGTACAAAAGAAATATACTAAAAGGAAAAAATGCCGAAGGTTTAAAATGCCTAAATGTTTTAAACCTGGTTGTGCTGGTTAATAGCCGTATGACTGTCGTCTTTTTCTGACGGAGAGCTATCTGAAGATTAGAACAATTGTATCCTTATTAGCCTTTTAGGTTAGTTCTATAAAATTTTCAGACTGGCTTTTTAGTCAGTCTTTTATATTATATTTTTAGGAGAGAATGTTTATGAAAAAAGTTAATTTAGCTGTTGTTGGTGTTACTGGTATGGTTGGTAGAACTTTTTTAAAGGTTTTAGAAGAAAAAAATTTACCTATAGATAAGTTTTATGCATTTGCATCTAAGAGAAGTGCAGGCAGTAAAATAACTTTTAATGGCAAAGAATATGAAGTGGAAGAGCTTAAAGAAGATTCTTTTGATAGAGGAATAGATATAGCTTTATTTTCTGCTGGTGGAGAAACAAGTAGAATATATTCGCCAATAGCTGCTAGCAAAGGTTGTATTGTAATAGATAATAGCTCATATTTTAGAATGGATAAAGAAGTGCCCCTTGTTGTTCCAGAGGTAAACCCTGAAGATATTGCTAAAAACAAAGGTATTATAGCAAATCCTAATTGTTCTACTATACAGGCTGTTGTTGCTTTAAAACCTTTACACGATAAATACAAAATTAAAAGAATAGTTTATTCTACTTATCAAGCAGTATCTGGTGCTGGTAGAGCAGGGGTTGTAGATTTACAAAATGGCTTAAAAGGTGAAAAACCTCAAATGTTTTTACACCCAATAGCTAACAATTGTATACCTCATATTGATAACTTTTTAGATAATGGCTACACAAAAGAAGAAATGAAAATGGTAAACGAAACTAGAAAAATACTACATGATGATAATTTAAAAATTACAGCGACTACTGTTCGTGTGCCAGTAGAAAATTCTCATAGCGAAAGTATAAATGTAGAATTTTATGAACAATTTAATCTTGAGGAATTAATAAAAGATTTAGAAAATATGGAAGGTGTTGTAGTTTTAAATGACCATACAAAAAATGAGTATCCTTTAGCTACAATATCTAACGGGACAGACCAAGTATACATAGGAAGAATAAGACGTGATGAAAGCTTAGACAGTGGCATAAATATGTTTGTTGTTGCAGATAACATTAGAAAAGGGGCTGCATCTAATGCTGTTCAAATAGCAGAGTATATTATAAAAAATAATATGATTTAATAACCAAATAAAAGAGGTGGATAATATGAGTATTTTTACAGGCTCGGGCGTTGCAATAGTAACCCCTTTTAAAGAAGACAAAACCGTAGATTTTGAAGTGTTTGAAAAGCTTATAAACTTTCAAATAGAAAATGGTACAGATGCAATTATTGTATGTGGCACAACTGGTGAACCTAGCACATTAACAGAAGAAGAACGCTTTGAAGTTATCAAATTTTGTGTAGAAAAGGTAGCAAAACGTGTACCAGTTATAGCTGGTGCTGGTAGCAATGATACAATGCACAGTGTTAAAATTTGCAAAAAATGTGAAGAAATAGGCGTTGATGGGCTTTTAATAGTTACGCCATACTATAATAAAACAACTCAAAAAGGTATTATTAATCATTATAAAATATTAGCACAAAGTGTTAGCCTACCTATTATACTTTATAATGTACCTTCTAGAACAGGGCTTAATATGTTACCTAAAACTGTTTTAGAGTTATCTAAAATAGATAATATTGTTGGTATAAAAGAAGCTAGTGGCAATATTTCTCAAATTGTAGAAATTGCTAGTATTTGCCCTAAAGATTTTTATATATATTCTGGTAATGATAACCAAATATTACCTATATTATCAATAGGTGGTAAAGGTGTTATATCTGTTATGGCTAATATTATACCTAAAGATACTCATAATATTATAGATACATTTTTTAATGGAGATTTAGAAAAAAGTAAAGACTTACAGCTTTCTACCGTAGAGCTTAACAATGCGCTATTTTGTGAAGTTAGCCCTATACCTATAAAAACTGCCTTAGAGATTATTGGCTATGGGAAAGCTTATTTTAGAGAACCTCTTATAGAAATGGAACAAGAAGATATTATAGTTTTAAAAAATGCTATGAAAAACTATGGACTAATTTAACTATAATAAAATAACTAATGAAAAGGTGATAATATGATAAAAATAATAATGCACGGTTGTAATGGCAAAATGGGTCAGGCAATTTGTAAAATAGTTGAACAAGATGAAAATAGCCAAATAGTAGCAGGCATAGATATAAATCCTGTTAATGCTAATTTCCCTACATTTTGTGATATAAATGATTGTAGCATAGAGGCAGATGTTATTATAGATTTTTCTACTGCTACTGCAGTTGATAGACTTGTAGACTATTGCTTAGATAAAAAAATACCTGTTGTTATATGTACTACTGGGCTTAATGACCAGACTATTAGTAAAATAGAAGAAGCATCTAAACATATACCAGTTTTTAAGTCTGCTAATATGAGCCTTGGTATTAATCTTATAGCAAGTTTATTAAAAAAAGCATCTGCTATATTAGATGAAAATGGTTTTGATATAGAAATAATAGAAAAACAACATAAACAAAAAATAGATGCCCCTAGTGGCACTGCTCTTTTACTTGCTGATGCTATAAATGAGTCTATGGATAACAAGTTTGACTATGTTTATGATAGAAGTAAGGTTAGAGAAAAAAGAAGCAATAAAGAAATAGGTATATCTGCCATTAGAGGTGGAAATATTGTTGGTGAACATTCTGTTATATATGCAGGTAAAGATGAAATAATAGAATTTACTCATTTTGCACATTCAAAAGAAGTGTTTGCAATAGGAGCTGTAAAAGCTAGTAAGTTTTTGGCTAATAAACCTGCTGGTAAATATGATATGCAAGATATAATGGATAGCTTATAAAAAAGAGAGATAGTTTTTAAAACTATCTCTCTTTTTTATATTACAATTATACAGCTAAATATTTTTATTAAAACTATTAAAAATCTTATTAATTAGTTATTGACAAGTTTTAGTATACTGTATATACTATATATATACAGTATATACGCTTGGGAGGTTATATGTGAATATTATTATATCAAATAGCTCAGATAAGCCTATTTATGAGCAAATAGCTTATCAAATAAGAATGAATATTTTAAATGGAACTTTAAAGGAGGGTGATAACTTACCATCTATAAGAGCTTTATCTAAAGATTTAAAAATAAGTGTTATTACTACTAAAAGAGCTTATGAAGATTTACAAAAAGATGGTTTTATAACAACTATTGCCGGTAAAGGTACCTTTGTTTCTTCTACTAATACAGAAAAATTAAAAGAATTAAATTTTAAAATAATTGAGCAAAAGCTTATAGAATGTATATCTATTGCTAAATCATCAGGAATTACATTAGACGAATTTAAACAAATTATTGATATTATTTTTGAGGAGGAGTAGCTATGCAAAATGTATTAGAAGTTAAAAATTTAACTAAAAAATATAAAGATGCAGGGATAGAAAATATCAATTTTAATGTACCAAAAGGTAGCATTGTTGGGCTTATAGGTAGAAATGGTGCAGGTAAAACAACTATTATAAAAACTATTTTAGATATAACTAAAAAAGACAGTGGTGAAGTTATTATTTTAGATGATAATACTTTTAGTATAAAAACAAGAAATGATATAGGTGTAGTTTTTGATGGAGATACTTTCCATGATAGTTTGAACATAATAAAACTTAATAAAATACTTAAAAATATTTATAAAGATTGGAATGAAGAAAAATACTTTAATTATGCTAATAACATGAAATTGCCTTTAAATAAAAAATTTAAACAATTTTCTAAAGGTATGAAAATGAAATTATCTATAATAGTTAGCTTAAGTTATGATGCTAAATTTTTAATTTTAGATGAGCCTACAAGTGGATTAGACCCAGTTATTAGAGATGAAATATTAGAAATATTTTTAGATTTTATCCAAGATGAAAATAAAGGAATTTTAGTATCTTCTCATATTACTAGTGATTTGGAAAAAGTTGCAGATTATATAGTTTTTATAGATAAAGGAAAAGTTATATTTTTTGAAAGTAAAGATAAAATACTTTATGAGTATGGTATATTAAGATGTAGCCAAGAGCATTTAGCTGAAATTGATAAAGATTATATTTTAACTAAAATAAAGAAAAATTATGGATATGATATTATTGTAAATAATAAAGAAGAAATAAAAGAAAATTATCCCCATTTAATTGTTGATAATTGCTCTATAGATGAGTTTATGATTATACATACAAAGGGGGATAACTAATGAAAGCGTTAATGCAAGAATTTTTATATGAAAAAAAATTTATTTTCACAAGTTTTATTATAATGTTACTTTTGTATATTTTTTATTTAGTTATATTTTTAGATGCAGAGCTTATAATAGCTACTTTATCTTGTATAGGTATTACAAGCTTACACGGTAGTTTAATATATAAAAGAAAATATACAAATTTTGAAAAGTTTTTAATAAGTAGTCCTTTGGGTAGAAAATATATTGTAAATGTAGCATATTTGTCAGGTATAATTTTTAATACAATAATAGTATTGGCTTTTTATATATTTCGTGTTATTAAGCATACATTCTTTTATGAATATTTAGAAAATATTCTTGTAAAATTTAATAAGTTAAGTATGTATATAGACAATAATTTATTTTTAGTTATTTTTGGATTAGGTTTAATAGCAAATGCTAGTTTATTACCGATTTATATTTTAATTGATAAAGAGAGTAAAAGCATACTAAATATATTAAGTATTTGTATTATAATTTTAGGGGGGTTATCAATAATTTATTTAATTTTTAAACTATCAATATTTACAATTAATGTAAGAATATTTATATATTTTATTATTAGTTGGGTTATTTATATAATTTCATATTTTACTACAATGAATTTATATTTAAATAAAGATTTATAAAATAGAGAGAGGTTTAAAATATGAAAGGTTTGATTTTAAAAGAATTTTATATTATAAAATATGATATACTTAATTTTATTTGGACTAGTATAATTTTATTAATATTATATAAAGTTTTTAATGTAATATTTACAGATTTAATAATAGCATTTACTTACTTTATAATGTTTGTTTGTACTTATCAAAAATATGAAATGTTAAATGATAAAAATAGTTTTAATATGTATTTAAAGATACTACCTATAAATTCTAATAAGATAATATTATCTAAATATTTATTTATAATTTTTATAAGTTTAATTATTTTGTTTATTTGTTTTATATATTCACTTTTTGTTAATGAAAGTACAGAAATATTAAATAGAATAAAATATTATTTTGGTTATTTATTTTTTATTAATTTTACTATAATATACTTTTCTATTTCATATTTAGTTTTTATATTTTTTAAAGAAAGTTTAATAGCTAATATTATATCCACTTGTATTGCTTTATCTTTTTCACTTTTAATAAATGGTTTAATAATAAAATTAATTTTTGATATATTTACTAAAATCACTAATTCTAATGCTCAAATAACAGGTGAACCAATATTTTTAATACCTAGCTTAATTAATACCTTTATATCTAGCATAATAGCATATTTTATTTATAAAATAACTTGCTTAAAATATAAAAAAATAGAATTATAAAAATAAGGTTGTAGAATATATCTACAACCTTAAAAATTATTGAATAGTTAACATAGTATAAATCATTTGAGCAGATTCGCCTCTAGTAGCATTAGATTTAGGAGCAAAGCTACCATCTGGACGACCATTAATTATACCTGCTTGTTGTACTTTAGAAACAGAAGAAATTGCATAGCTAGATATATTAGTATTATCTGTAAAGTTGATTTGTTCTTTATTATTATCTAATTTAAAGCCTTTATAATTTGCAAATCTTTCTATCATAACTGCCATTTGTTCTCTTGTAATATTATCATTAGGAGCAAATGTAGTTTCACTTGTACCACTTGTTATACCGTTTTTTGAAGCCCAATCTACATAAGGATTAAACCAAGCATCTGATGGTACATCTGTAAAGTTATCTGCTTTATATTTATTTATATTTATATTATCCATTTTTGCAAGAAGTGTTATAAATTCTGCTCTTGTAATATTATTATTAGGAGCAAAGGTATTATCATTCATACCATTTATAATACCTCTATCTGCAAGATATTTTATAGGTTCATTAGCCCAATGATTAGCTGTATCACTAAAATTAGATTGTCTAATAACAGGATACATTTTTTCTATATCAATATTAGCAGCTGGTTTATCTTCTGGTTTAGTTTCTTGGTTGTTTGTATCTTGTGTAGTAACTTCTGTTTTGTTATCAGATGTACCTATGTTAGCACCTCCACCAGAAGAACTACTGCCACTGTTACTATTGTTGCTACTTGTAGTAGTTTCTGTACTATCTTCTTTAATAGTTATATTCGCTTTTATCTCAGATGATTCGCCTTTTAAGCTATCACCTAAGTTTACTAGCTCTAATTTAACAGTTTCATTTAAATTTGGCTTATTTTTAAATATTAAGCTACCAATATCTAATGTTCCATTTTGTGTAAGACTACCACCATTATCTATAACAATTGACATAGTAGTTTTACCATTTTCATTTGTCTCTGTGAAAAAATTATAAGTAAATTTTTGAGAAGGCTCAAAAACTATACCTGTATTACCATTTTCATCTATAATATCTAATTGTAATGCGTGAATATTTTCATTTATACCTGTTAATTTTATATTTGCAACATTGTTATTTATATCTATTGAAACAGATGTATTTGATGCAAACACATTTACTGTAAATAACAAAGTTATTAAAATGCTAGTTAATAATTTTTTTATCACAATAAAAACTCCTTTTTTTATATTTATCTAGCACCTTTAAGGTGCTAGATATTAAATAATATTATTTAAACTCTACATTTAATGAATCTTTACCACCTTGAAGAACTATTGTTGGTAAGCTTTCATCAGTAGGCATATTAATCCAAGTTGTATCGCTTGTTAAACGTTCTTTATTAAATGAACCATCTTCACCAAAGCTTCCTTGCCACATTTCTGCCATAATTTCTGTTGGTAATTGGCTAAGTTTTTCTGGGTGTTCACCTTGGTCATCTTTTTGTAGCTCTGGTACAAAGATAAATATACCTTCGGCAGTAGAAGAAGTTATAGTGCCATCTGTATCTAATGTATCAAACATAAGAGTGTAACCACCAACAAGACGTTCTTCTATTGTTGGCTTTTCAGTTAATGAGTTTTCTCTAGCATATTTACCTTTAATGTAGATATTGCTTAAAACAGAGTTACCTCTATATTTACCTACAATAACTAAAGAATCTTTAGCTATTACTTCATCTTCGCCTTCACCATATCTATAATCAGCAGATAATCTACCTATGCCCATTTCCATAAACTCTACATTATCACCTGGATAAGATAAAAATTCTACATTATAGTTATCAAAATTAAAGTTTTCTAATTTTAATCTATTAACATCATAAGCCCAAATTTTATCTTCTGTAGAACCTGGTTTATTAAAGTAGCTAATATATGTGTTTGGAGAGTTAGAGTAGTTATTTGAAAAATCACCATCTTTAGCTAATACAAAGCCTTCTTCTGTTGTTGTAGATGCAGGAGATACACTATCTACAATATCTGCATAAACTTTATATTTACCTGTTGGCATTTCTGTGCCTTCAGCTTTAGGTGTAACTTTAATACCTGTAACAATTGTAGCTTCATTAAATGTTACTATACCTGTTTCTGTATCAATATTATATAAACTTGTTTCTATTGTGTTGTCATAAGATATTCTTACTTGGCCAGTTTCTTTTTGTGGGCTAACATTACCTAAAATATCTACTGGTTTAACAGCATAAGTAAATGTTAGATTATTAGCAGAGCCTATATAATCTGTATAAGTATTTGTTGTAGTAAAGCCAATAGATTTAAACTCTTTATCGCCAGCACCTTTTCTTAATATTTCATAACCTTGCATATTTTCAGCACTTTCAGATGAATTGCTTATATTAATAACAACCTCTTTAGCCTTATTATTTTGACTAGATTGTGAATTTTGAAGGCTAGCAGTAGCAGTTACATCAATAGCTTTATTACCTGCAAATGTATTTGCTAATCTAACTCTTCTAGATTGGTCTGAAAGATAATATATAGCTCTATCTTCTTTAGGCTGTGTAGCCATTTGGTCTTTAGCTTGTTGTGATAAAGAAACACCCCATCTTGTAAAGAATTCTGTTAAATCTTTATTTACAACTTTACTAGATGCAACAGCAAATTTATCCATATCTTTAAAGCTATTTAATGTAGCATCTTCTCTATATAATTTATGAAGCTCATTATAGAAGTTGAAAGGATTATCTCCATTATCATAAGCTAAATGTAATTGCCAGTACATAACAAGGTGTGTAAACACATCATTAGGCACACCTTCACCACCAACAGAAACTTTTTTGAAGGCTTTTTCATAAGAACCACCTTCTAATCTAGATGGTAAAGTATTTTGTTTTCCGTCATAAGTTTGTAACATTAATGAATAGATATTATTAGTTACTTCTGCTTTACCAAAAATATCCATAACGTGGCCTATTTCGTGTCCTATACCCCAACCAAATAAGTTATTTTCTGTTGTAGTTTGTTCATTTACAGGAGTACCATTCATTAAAGGTGCAACAGAGTTGTAACCAATACCTATATGGTTTCCTGCAGCGTACATAAATGCATTACCAAACATTTTCATATAACGAATATTATGTCTTGTTTCTAATATAGTTGTTTTTTCTTTATCTATACCATAAGTTTTGTAAACTACATTCATAACTTCTTCCCAAGCTAAAACATTTTGATACATTTTTTCAACTTTTGCTTCTTGAGAAGTAGCACCTTGGTTAATACCGTCTAAAACTTTTGTTGCAGGTAATGATAATAAAACATTAGGTAAAGATATTTCTGCTTGGTTACGATTTTGTATTTCTTTATTACCTGGCAAATCGTAAGGTTTATAAGCTATAAGCTCAGTTATGAAAGCATCAATTCTTTGTTTAGCAGTTTCTTTATCTATGCTATAAAAATCTCTAAGCTCTAAATAAGGTATTTTATAACCACCAAGTACTTGTAATTTAACAGCACTAGGATTATTGCCACTATAAGTAATGTATAATGAGCCACCTCTATCATTATTAACATTACCTATTTTTGGAACAGTTATAACATTTCTACCATTTTTTAATGTAATAGGGCTAGCAGAAAGTTTTGTTGCTTCTTCAAAAAACTGTGTTGGTACAAGTTGAACAGTTTCGCCTTCTGGTATATCGGCAAAAATAGTAAGTTTTTCACCAGCAAGCCCAACAAGACCTAAAGGTTGCCAATTGTTTATAGATTTAACGTCATTTTGAGAGTTCATAGAATAAACGTTATCTTTTATAAGCCCTAAATTATCTTTATTGCCTGCTAAAAGAGATTCTGCTATATCAAGTTCTTTTAATAAAATATCTCTATCGATTACAAAGCCATCTAAATCACTAATTTCTGCTTTAAGGTCATTTATTTGTTGCTCAGAAATACCTTTTTTAAGCTCAGTTCTAGAGCCATTAGCAAAAAGTTCAGAAACTCTATCTGCTATATTGTTGTATTCGTAAAATACTACTTCTGATGCGTTCATATTAGTAGGAGAGCCGTCCCATTGAGTAGGTTTTATTCTTATTTGTTTTACATTTTCTTGTTTAGGAAAATCAAAAACAAAATATTTATCATCTTCAGCTCTTGTAGTTATTCTTTTATCTTTAGCTATTTCTTTACCAGGGCCATTTAAGTCATCACCTTCATACCAAACAGTAATGTTATAAGATAAAAAGCTTTTTCTATAACTACCATCTAATCTAGGAACCCATATTAAATAATCCATAGTTTTTGGTGCATCAAATGTGAATGTGAAGTTGTTTGTTTCCCACCATTCTCTTGCAACCCAATGTGTATAATAATCTTCATCTATTAACCAATTAGGGTCAAAACCATCAGGATATAAATTAGGGTTATAATTGTGAGGGTGTCCCATTTGAACATTTGTTATATTAGTATTTGGTATTCTATTTTTAGTAGGCAATGTAGGTGCAACAATAATTTCTTTTTTTGGTGTAGCATTTACATATTCAGAAGGAGCACTTTCTCCTACATCATTTTGTGCTGTAACATATAATGTATATTCTTTATTATTTTGTAGCCTAGTTACTGTATAACTTGTTCCTGTTATGCCAGATGCCATATTTTGAAAATCTGCATCATCAGAAGTTTTACCATATATATTATATGTTTTAGCATTTTCTGCTTGTTTCCAAGATAATTCTATAGAAGCATCTTTACCTGTTGCTGTAACAAAATCTGGTCTATTTGGAGCTTTTTCTGGCTCAGGAGTTGCTGATACTATAGAAGATTTTGGACCTTCCCACTCTCCAGATGTAGCACTTATTGCAAAATAATATGTTTTAAGGTTTTCAAGCCCAGATATAGTTATATTTGTATCTTGTGTTGTAGCAGTTTGGTTAAGATTATTTTCATCTGTACCATAATATACTTTATAGCCTGTAACATTAGGTACTTCTCTCCAAGATAAACTTACCTCTTCATTACCAGCAATAGCTTTAAAATTTTTTACTGTATTATCTTGAACTATATCTTCATTAACTATATCACCTATAATTTTAACTTCTTCTACTTCTACATAGCCACCATCTTCTTTTGGTGTAACATTAATAGTGATTTTTTTAACTGGCTTTCTTGAACCAAGATTAACAACAACTATTTTCTCTTGATTATCAGACACTCTTGCATATGTAGCTACTTCAGAAGAACTAGATGTTATAATTTCTCCATCAGCACACTCTATAACAAGGCTAGCATCTTCTGCACCATTTGGAATTTTTACTTCAACGATAGACATTTCTTGAGGGTTACCATCATTAAATTCTAAAGGTATAGATATGTTAGTTTCACCTTCTTTAGCTTTAAAAGAAACACTACCTTCTTTAGTAAATAGATTTTCTAAATCACCATTTACTTCTTCAATATTATTATTTTCATCAGTAGCAATAACATCAAATTTATCTCTATCAATATTTTCTACAACTTTAGAAGGAACAATCTCTGTATTAAACGTTTCTACTGGTGTTGTAGATACCATATTACTATTAACGATAGCTATATCAGATACAGTAATTTTACCATCATTATTAAGGTCATATTCTGTATTAGACGCATTAAGATTATCTTCTAATAATTTTCTATCAGAAGAGTCTACTTTGTTATCTTTATTAACATCACCCAAAACCATATTTGCAGCAGTGCTAATATTTACTCTTTGTGAATATGTAGCAGTGCTTAAATCTACAACAGTTGTTGTATAATTTTTACCTTCTACTTGAAGTTTATAACCATCTGTTGCAGTTAATCCATTTATTTTAAATTTTATAACAGTAACTTTACCGTTTTCTTCTATAATTTCAGATGTAACATCATAGCCATTAATATTTGTAGAATAGCTAGAGTCATTTAAAAAAAGATTTAAATCTATACTTAAACTTGCAGCTCCACTTAAAGTAGCTTTTAAGTTTTTAGATTTTAAATCTTCAGTAGTTTCTGGATATTTAAACCCTATTGCAGTTTCTATATATGTTTTATTAGCATCAGAACTTATAGTGTCAGCAAAAGCAGGCATTATAGAGCCTAATGCTAATGTTGAAGATAAACCTAATGTTAAAAGTTTTTTCTTCATAAAAAAGTACCTCCTATTAATAGATATTATTATTTAAAATAAAATATTAATTTATAAATTTTATTTATTATAGTATAACATATATAAGTAAAAAAGTCTATTATTTTATATTACTACAATTAAATTTAACAGTATTATAATAATTTAAATAGTTATAAGATAACTTATTATAGAATATAAATATATAAAATATATTAAGAGGTGAAAATATTGCAAAATAATTATATTTTAATAAATAAAAATAATGAAATACTATCTTTTTATTATGGTGAGGGAAGAACTATATATTGTAAAAAATTAGGTTCTAACAATTATCCTATAACAAGTAAAATAATACAAGATGTTACAGATTGCTTTACTGTTGATATTGGACCTAATAAAGAAATATATGTTTTTTGTCAAAATTATAATGGTGATATTATTTTATGTAAACTAGAGCAAAATGGTTTTAAAAATAAAGTTTTGTTTAAAAATAAAAGCGAAATGCCAGAAAATATTTTATTTTATCCTATATTCTTTAAAGGGAATATGAGCCTTATATATAATACACCTAATCAGAATAATAATTTTTTAGCTATAAAAACTCTTGTAGGTGGTAAAAGCTGGACTAATGCTGAAAATATAGATACTTTTTCAACATTACCTAACAATATATTTTATATGCAAAAAATAAGCCAAGATAACATTGTTATTGCATACCAAAAAAAATCTAAAGATATTCAAATAGGATATAAACAAATAAATAATGGTACTATATCAGATTTTGTTACTATACATAAAACAGGGTATCAAGTGGTAGATTATTCTTTTATCGCTTTTGATAATATTATACATTATGTGTATATAATAAAAAGTTTATTTTCTAGTCAAGTTATATATAGAAGAAAAGATGAAAATGGTGTATCTAGCCCCATAGTATTATTTGAAGGACAAAAAATAAAAAGTTGTAACATTAATATATTAAATAACAATCTATATTGTAGCTTTATTGTAAATTCTAGCTTATATTATTGTCAATCAGAAGATTTTGGAAGCTCTTTTCTAGGTATATCAAAATATAGAAAGCCTATATCACAAGATATTATAAAAGCAAAATTTATATCTAGTTATAATTTTGATAACAATTATATAAATGAAGTTTATATAGACAGCAAAAACCCTTTAAATATATATATGTTACCAGAGATTTTACCTAAATTATTTAACCATAATCAAAGTGTTAATGATGAAAGCTATCAACCAGTAAATAATAGTGAAGAGAAGTTTATAACAAATTTGAATAATCAAGTTATTAACAATTTTGATAGTGCAGATGAAAAAACAAATAATAATAAAGCACCAGAACAACTTAGAAATGCTATACCTTTAGAAAATGATTTTATGGCAAACTTTAACCTTGAAGAATTTTCAAAATTTAATTTATCTAAAAATAATATTTCAAGCATAGAAAAAAATATAGACACATCTTATAACAATGTAGATAACAATTTTATATTAGAAAATAAACTAAAAATGTTAAACGAACAATTAAATGAAAAAAATAGTCAAATATTAAAATTAAATAATATTATACAAAATAAAAATAATGAAAAAACTGATATAGAGGTTGCCCTAAGACAAAAAATAAAAAATGTAGAAAATGAAAATGATATATTATTAAAAAAATTAGAAAGTTTACAAAAAGAAATGGAAAATATTAAAAATATAAATAAACCTATTGATAATGAAAGTGAGGATATAAACAAAAATGATGAAGATATCTCTAAACCTCAAGAACAAGAAAATATTTAAAAAAGATAAATTGTTATTATATATTTATATTTTTATTATATTTGTTGGTATGATGAAAACTTATTTTACAGAAACAGTAGAAACATTTTCTATGCCTATTGCTAGTAAAAATATAGTTATAGATGCAGGACACGGTGATTGGGACCCAGGAAAAGTGGCAAAAGATGGAACACTTGAAAAAGATATTAATCTTCAAATATCAAAATATTTACAAGGATATTTAGAACAATCTGGTGGTTTTGTACTTACAACTAGAACTGATGATACTGCTTTATCTAATAAAAAAAGGGAAGACTTAAAAGAAAGAAAAAATATAGCTAATGATGAAGAAGTAGACTTATTAGTTAGCATACATCAAAATTCCTTTCCTAAAGAAAATGTAAAAGGAGCACAAGTGTTTTATTATGAAGGGTCTGAAGAAAGCAAAAAACTAGCAGAATGTGTGCAAAATAGATTAAAAGAAATAGATAGCACAAATAATAGAATAGCTAAAGAAAATAAAGATTATTATTTATTAAAACAAACAACAATGCCTGCTATTATTGTAGAATGTGGGTTTTTATCTAACACAGAAGAAAACAATAATTTAAAAAACGAAGAATATCAAAAGAAAATAGCTTGGGCTATATATTTAGGTATTTTAGATTATTATAGTATGTAGGGGTGTGTAGACTTTGTCTACACCCTTTCAAAAATATGAGTATTATTATATAAAAGAAAGGACAGGTAATATGCTTAATTATTTATGGGGTGGTATGATTTTAATAGGTATAGTTGTAGCATCTTTTACTGGTAATATGCCAAATGTTACACAAGCTATTTTAGACTCTTCTAAAGAGGCTATTACTGTTTGTATAACTATGATGGGTATTATTGCTATGTGGTCTGGTATGATGGAGATTGCACAAAGAGCTGGTCTTATAAAAGAACTTAGCAAAAAAATGCGACCATTTTTATCATATCTTTTTCCTGATGTACCTAAAAATCATAAATCTTTAGATTATATATCTACTAATGTTATAGCTAATATATTAGGGCTTGGTTGGGCAGCCACTCCTGCTGGTATTAAAGCTATGGAAAGCTTACAAACTATTAATAAGAAAAAAGATGAGGCTAGTAGAGCTATGTGTATGTTTTTAGTTTTTAATATGTCTAGCTTACAGCTTATATCTGTAAATATAGTGGCTTATAGGTCTCAGTTTAACTCTCAAAACCCTTCTGAAATAATAGCTCCCGGACTTTTTGCTACATTAGTATCTACTGTTGTTGGTATAGCAGTGATAAAAATTATAGAAAGGTGGAAATATAGATGAAATTTATGCTATTATTATCTGACTTAATGATTCCACTTGTTATAATTTACATATTATTTTATGGTTATTCTAAAAAAACTAGCGTATATGATGCCTTTATAGATGGTGCAGAAGAAGGTTTTAAAACTGTTTTTAAAATAGCACCTACTCTTGTGGGACTTATGGTGGCCGTTGGTATATTAAGAGCTTCTGGTGCTTTAGATTTGTTAAGTAGCATAATAGCACCTATTACTGAAAAAATAGGCTATCCAACAGAAGTTGTGCCTTTAACTTTTATGAGGCTTATTTCTTCTTCGGCATCTACTGGAATATTATTAGATTTATTTAAAACATATGGACCAGACTCTTTTATTGGTAAGTTTGTAAGTGTTATGATGAGTAGCACAGAAACAGTATTTTATACTATGAGTGTGTATTTTATGGCTGTTAATATAACAAAAACTAAATATACATTAGCAGGGGCTTTAATAGCAAACTTTGCAGGTGTTATAGCTAGCCTTTGGATTTGCAACATATTATGGGGATAAAATAAAGCTAAAGATAAAATCTTTAGCTTTATTGAGGGTAAAGACAAAGTCTTCACTTTTTCAAAAAAATAACAAGTTTATTTTTTTGAAATATGGAAGGGCATAAAGCCCCTAGAAATCTAGCTTTTTATACAATCCGAGGCAAAGCCACGTCTTGTGATTAAAATTTTTAAATGCTTTGAATTTAAAAATATAAATACAACCTAAAAAATATTATTTATTTTAATGCGTTTAATGCTGCTTCAAAGTTTGGCTCGCTTTTAACCTCGCTACAATATTCTACATAAATAACTTTATTATTTTCATCTACTATAAATATTGACCTTGTTAATAAACCAAGCTCATTAATATATGTGCCATAGTTTTCTCCAAAACTTCTATGTTTGTAATCTGATAAAGTTGTTATTTTATCTGAACCAGTTGCACCACACCATCTTGCTTGAGCAAATGGTAAGTCCATAGATACAACATAAATAGAAACATTATCTAATTTAGAAGCTTCTTCGTTAAAGCGTTTTGCAGACATATCACATATTGGTGTGTCTAAAGATGGAACAACTACAAATACACGTTTTCCTTTAGTGTCTGCTAAAGATATATCATTTAAACTATTATCTGTTAATAAAAAGTCTGGAGCTAAATCTCCTACCTTAATTTCTTTACCTTTTAATGTTAAAGGGCTACCGTTAAAAGTTATATTCATAAAACAAACCTCCTTAATAAAAATAAATCATACTAAAATAATATACTTTAAATTTTGAATTGTCAATAGCTTAAATAAAAAAATTTATATTTTTATATAAAAATAGACTATACATTATATAGTATAGCCTCAGATTGTAGACAAAATAACATTAAAGGAGCTTATACACATTTTTATGCTTGCATAAAAATTTTAATCACAAGACGGGGCTTTGCCTCGGATTGTGTAAAAAAGCCAGATTTTTAGGGGCTTTAGCCCTTGTGCGAGAAAATCGGCTTTTTTTCATACAGTACCTCAAAAAAATAAATTTGTTATTTTTTTGAAAGGGCGTAGACTTTGTCTACGCCCTCAGACCATACATTATATAGTATAGCCTATTATATATAAATTAATTATGTTTTTCTACTTTTATTGCTTGAGCTTCTTTTGAAAGCGTTGTGCTAAAGTTTATTTTACCTGAAAGGTTAGTTTTTATTTTATCTATATTAACATCATTTATAAATAAAGAATAGTTTGTATTAGGTTCTAGCTCTAATGTTATAAGCGTATCACCTAAACCTTCTGCAGAAAAAGTAGCTTCTTTTTCATTTATATAAAGGTTATGTATTGTAGCCCCTGGAACAGTTTCTAATAAAAGATTGCCGTTTTTAGAAAGTCTCGTAACTTCGTTATGTGTTCTAATTTTATATATATTACCATCTACATTAAAGTCTGTAACTTTGATTTTTTCTGTAACTTCATAGTTACCAAAGCTTAATGTTTTATCGTCATTTAAAATAATCCCTTCTTGTATTGTAGACATATCTAATCCTCCTAAATAAATTTTATAAAATAATCGACATAATAAATAAAATATATTATAATTATATCAAAAGACAAATGATTTGTATATAAAAAAATATAGAATATTTTAGGAGGGTAATAAATGGCACTTGTTAGATTAGATAAGTTTTTGTCTAATGCTGGTATAGGGAGCAGAAGTCAAGTTAGAGATTATATAAAATTTAGAAGAGTTTGGGTAGATGGTAGCCCTTGCATAAAAGCTGATACTAAAATAGATAAAGATAAAAATGTTGTAACATTTGACAAAAGAGTTGTATCTTATGACGAATATGTATACATCATACTTAATAAACCTAAAGGCGTTATATCTGCAACAGAAGATGAACACGAAAAAACTGTTATAGATTTATTAGATGATAAATATAAAAAAATGAAATTGTTCCCTATTGGTAGGCTTGATAAAGACACAGTTGGTCTTTTAATATTATCTAATGATGGTAGATTTGCTCACAACACGCTTTCTCCTAAAAAACATATAGAAAAATCTTATTATGCACATATTAATGGTAAAATAACTGAAGAACATATTAAAAAGTTTGAAGAAGGGGTAGTGATTAGCGGTGGTTACAAATGTTTGCCTGCTAAACTATCCATAGAATATAGTGCGGACAACTTTTCTAAAGTTAATATTACTATAAAAGAAGGTAAGTATCATCAAATAAAAAGAATGTTTGAAGCTTTTGGTAGAAAAGTTGTTTATCTTAAAAGAACTAGCTTTGATGATATAACCCTTGATGAAAGCCTACAAGAAGGTGAATATAGATTGGCTAATGATGAAGAAATGAAAGTTATTGCAAAATTTATCGAAAAATGATAAACTTTTATATATATTTTACGTTTAAATTAAAGTAAAAGTAATAATATTTGAATAAAATATAATTAGGCTAAAAAAGTGGGAGATAATAATGTTTGAACAAGAAGTAAAAAAGAAAAGCAAAATAACACCAGGGTTACTTATTGTTTTTGGAATTGTTTTAATGAGTATGGTTGTTGTTATAAACAATAGCACATTTGTAGAAAATTCTTTACAAAATATAAAAACTTGGAAAGAAAATAAACAAAATATGTAGTTAATTTTTAGATATTTTGTATTTAATAAAAATAAAAAAAGGTTGTATATACAACCTTTTTTATTTATGCTTGTAATTTTAGCTTAAAGTCTTTTTCTGCTTCTCTTTTTTGGTCTTTTTTTGCTATATCGTGGCGTTTATCATATAGCTTTTTACCTTTTGCTACACCAACATCTACTTTTACATAGCTACCACTAAAATATATTTTTGTAGGGACAAGTGTGTGCCCATCTATTGTAGATGCACCTAATAGTTTATTTATTTCATATTTATGAAGAAGAAGTTTTTTATCTCTTAATGGGTCGTGATTAAAAATATTGCCGTGGTCGTAAGGGCTTATGTGCATATTTTTTATATAGGCTTCATTATTTTCTATCTTTATATAGCTATCTTTAAGGTTGCACCTACCTGCTCTTAAAGATTTTACCTCTGTGCCTTTTAAAGCTATACCAGCTTGATAAGTTTCTAGTATGAAATAGTCGTGAAAAGCTTTTTTATTTTGAGATATTATTTTTATACTATTTTTATCTTTCATATTTCATATTTACCTCCTTATAGTTTTTAAATCTTCTAATAGTTTATAATCTATTTGTTTTTCTAAAAATATATTACCTAACGATACATTTGGTCTATTTGCACCGTGAAAATCACTACCACCTGTTATTTTTAAATTATATTTTTTAGCTAAAGACAATAAAAAGTTAGTTTGTGATAAAGTGTTAGATGGATAATAACATTCTATACCACAAAGCCCACTATCTTTTAAATCTTTTATAGCTACATCTAAGTCTTTTTCTGACATTTTGTATATCATAGGGTGGGCTAAAACTGGAATACCATTTGCATTTAATATAAAATCTATTGCTTCTTTATAAGATATTAAAACTCTTTGTACATATGCAGGCTTACCTTTGCCAAGATATAAGCTAAAAGCTTCATTTCTTGTTTTTGCATAACCTTTTTCTACTATTGCACTTGCAAAATGTGCTTTTGTAACTAACCCTGAGCCAGACAATGATTTTACATAGTCAAAAGATATATCAAGACCTATATTATTTAATTTTTCTATAAGCTCTAAATTTCTTTTATCTCTTGTTTTTTCTAAATCTTTTAAAAGGTTTAACAGGCTTTTATTAGTTATATCTAAAAAGTAACCTAAAACGTGTATTTCTATACCTTTGTAGTCGGCAGAAAATTCTATACCGTTAATAAGCTCTATATTAAGCTCCTTTGCTTTTTCTTTAGCATAGCATATACCATCTATTGTGTCGTGGTCTGTTATAGCTATTGCTTTTATCCCTTTTTTATAAGCTTCTTCTATAAGCTCTTCTGGACTAAATGTACCATCTGAATAAGTTGAATGTGTATGAAGGTCTATCATAAAAGCACCTCCTTAAATAAATTTATGTATCTTATATGATAGTGTTTATTATATTATTAATATCATAAAACAAATTTTAAATTAATACAATAGTAATGAAAAAGTTTTTTATAAAAATATATTTTTAAGGAGGGATATTTATGACAAATAGCAAAAAAGTTACCAACCATTCAAAACCAAATGATGCTATAATATCTTTAAGCAAAGGTGCTATATTTTCATATTTATTAACGGCAATAGTTTTTGTTATTTATGGTATATTACTTACATACACAGAAATGACAGAAGAAAAAATACAAATTGTTGTTATGATAACTACTGTTATATCTGTTTTAATAGGTGGTATTATTGCATCTAAAGGGGTAAATAGCAAAGGGTTAATATTTGGTATGTTAGTTGGTATAATTTATGCTCTTATTATGATTATGGTTAGCCTTTGTGTATTACCTGTTATAAAAATAACATCTAAAATGATTATGATTGTTGTTTTATCTATATCTGCTGGTGGTATAGGTGGCATAATAGGTATAAATACTAAAAAAAATTAAACTAAAACATAAAATTATTAAAAAATTATGGAAAAATTTTAAAAGGTATGTTATAATGTTTTGTACATATATTAATTTAAGCATTTTTAGGAGGATACAAAATGAAACATATTAAAACTTTAAACACTAAATTACTTAAAAGCACTATGGCAAAAGGTGGCTGTGGTGAATGTCAAACATCTTGCCAATCTGCTTGTAAAACATCTTGTACTGTTGCTAACCAAAAATGTGAAATGGTAAAATAATTAGCCTAAAAAACCATAGTTTAAACCATTTTAAGCTATGGTTTTTAATATTAATATATTGTTGCACTTTACTTTTTAGTAAAGTGTATTTTAAAGTTAGTGTTTATACAAAAACAATTTTGAAAGGGGATTAAAATGATACATAAATATAGAATGAATGATTTAAACATTGTTTTAGATGTTAATAGTGGGTCTGTTCATTGTGTAGACGATATTTCTTATGATATATTAGATTATTATAAAAATGAAACTTTAGAAAATATAATTAATATATTAAAAGAAAAATATAACGAAAGTGATATAAAAGAGGCTTATGAAGAATTAAAAGAGCTTGAAGAAAATGAAGTTTTATTTTCTCCTGACATTTTTTCTAGCATTATACCTGAAGTGGATAACAGACAGCCTGTTGTTAAAGCACTTTGTCTGCATATAGCTCACGATTGTAACCTTAAATGCAAATATTGTTTTGCAGAAGAAGGTGAATATCACGGTAAACGCTCTCTTATGAGTGTAGAAGTTGGTAAAAAAGCTATTGACTTTTTAATAGAAAACTCTGGCTCTAGAAAAAATCTTGAAATAGACTTTTTTGGTGGTGAGCCTTTAATGAACTTTGATGTTGTTAAAGAAATAGTAGAATATGGTAGAAGTGTTGAGAAAAAGCACAATAAAAACTTTAGATTTACTATGACAACAAATGGTATTTTATTAAATGATGAAATAGCAGATTATATAAACAAAAATATGCATAATGCTGTTTTAAGCCTAGATGGTAGAAAAGAAATTAATGATAAAATGCGTGTTCGTGCTGGTGGACAAGGTAGCTATGATAACATTGTGCCTAAGTTTGTAAAAATGGCAGAAGATAGAAACCAAATGGACTATTATGTAAGAGGTACTTTTACAAGAAATAACCTTGATTTTGCTAAAGACGTATTACATCTTGCAGATTTAGGCTTTAAGCAAATAAGCGTTGAGCCTGTTGTTACAGATGAAAAAGAAGATTATGCTATAAGAAAAGAAGATTTACCTGTTATCTTTGAAGAATATGAAAAACTAGCTAAAGAAATGTTAAAAAGAAGAGAAGAAGGAAATTGGTTTAACTTCTTCCACTTTATGATAGACTTAACTGGTGGACCTTGTGCTCACAAAAGACTTGTTGGCTGTGGCTCTGGTACTGAATATTTAGCCGTTACACCTGAAGGAGATTTGTTCCCTTGTCATCAGTTTGTAGGACAAGATGAGTTTAAAATGGGTAGTGTTTTTGATGGTGTTTTAAGAAGAGATATTAGAAAAAACTTTGAAGGCATTAACGTATATTCTAAACCTGCTTGTAAAAGCTGTTGGGCAAAATTTTATTGTAGCGGTGGTTGTGCTGCTAGCTCTAATAATATGCATAGCGACCTTATTACTCCTTATGAAATAGGTTGTGAAATGCAAAAGAAAAGAACAGAATGTTCTATTATGATGAAAGTTTATGAAGCTATAAATCAAGATGCGTAGTTTTATAAGAGGTTTTTTTAAACTTATAAAATATGGATTAATGTTTATCATTATAAAATTAATAATAGAACAAGCTATTTTAGGTGAAAATTTTGACAGCATATCAAATATTATTGAAAAAATAGAACATAATATAAAAATAGATGAAAAATGATAGTATTGTTTAAATAATGTGTTATTTATTAAATAATAGGTTATTTAAACAAGAAAGGAAGAATAAATATATGAAATCTAAAAATAAAAATGTTTTAATGCTTTTTATAATATTCGTTATTACAGGTATACTTTTTTATACATCTTATAACGGCTATGGTGATGGACATATACTTAGTTATAGAAACATAGAAAAAGGGCTAGACCTTAGTGGCGGTGTTTATATTGTATATGAAGCACAAGAAGAAACAGAAACTAACAATATTGAAAATGTATCTCAAGAAACTTTATCTACTGAAGAAAGTGTATCTTTAGAAGAAAGCACTTATGACCAAGATAGCCAAGAGCAAAGCTCATCTTTAGAAGAAAGCTCTAATGAGCAAACAGAAGAGGTAGAATCTTTAGGTGAGGCTTCTTGGCAAGATAAAATGAACTCTGCTGTATCTATGATACAACAAAGGCTTGATAGAAAAGGGTGGACAGAGGCTAACGTTTATCAAGAAGGTGATAAACGAATAAGAGTAGAGATACCTGGTATTGATGATGTAGAAACTGCTGTAAATGAAATAGGACAAACTGCTAAGTTATCTTTTGTAGATATTAATGGAAATGTTCTTGTAAAAGGTGAAGATGTTATTAATGCTAAAAAACAAGCTTATGCAGGTGAAAATGGACAAAACCAAATAGTTGTAAGCCTAGAATTTAATGAAAAAGGTAAAGAAGATTTTAAAAATGCAACAGAAGCTAACATAGGCCAACCTTTATTTATTATGCTTGATGATGAAATAATAAGTGCACCTACTGTTAACACTGTTATACCAGATGGGAAAGCTATTATAGAAGGTGGTTTTGATGTAGAAAGTGCTGAAGAACTGGCATCTTTAATAAGAGCAGGGTCTTTACCTTTTGAGCTTGAAATATTAGAAATGAACACAATAGGGGCTACCCTTGGTGCTAATGCTTTAAAAACAAGTATTTTAGGTGGTGCTGTTGGTATAGCTTTAGTATTAGCATTTATGCTTATATTTTATAGAGCTAAAGGTTTTGCAGCTAGCCTTGCACTTTTTATCTATATCCTTTTAGAACTTATATTCTTAAATGGTCTTAATATTACTTTAACTTTACACGGTATAGCTGGTATTATATTATCTGTTGGTATGGCCGTTGATGCTAATGTTATTATTTTTGAAAGAATTAGAGAAGAGCTTGCTCAAGGTAGAACTTTAAAACTTGCTATTGATAAAGGTTTTTCTAGAGCTTTTCCTGCTATATTAGACAGTAACATTACAACACTTATAGCTGGTGGCGTTTTATATTGGTTAGGCAGTGGCCCTATTAAAGGATTTGCACAAACTTTAATGCTTGGTATTGTTCTTTCTATGTTTACTGCTTTAGTTATTACAAAAATAATCGTAAAAACTATGGTTAATGCTGGTATAAAATCGCCTAAGCTATATGGTGCTAAATAAGGAGGCTTAAAAATGAATATAATAAAAAATAGATATATATATATTGCTATATCCGTTATTATTATAGCCATTGGTATTGGTTTTATGTTTTACAACAACAGCCAAGGTAAAGGTTTTTTTAACTATGATATACAATTTACTGGTGGTACTTCTATTGAAATATCTTTAAATGGTAAAGAAGTTAATAATGATGATATAAACAATATGCTTAAAGAAACTATAAATATAGATAATGCTCAAATACAACTTATTGGTGATGGGCAAAGCGTTATTATAAAAACTCGTTTATTAACTCAAGATGAAAGAGTAGCTTTTACAGATGCTATATCTGCTAAATATGGTTTAACGGATAGTGATTATTCTATTAGAGATATAAGTGCTACTATAAGTAATGAAATGAAGAAAACTTCATTTTTAGCTGTTTTAGTATCTTGTATAGCTATGCTTATATATGTTTCTTTTAGATTTAAAAATTTAAAAACAGGTGCTAGTGCTATAATCGCTCTTTTACACGATGCTTTAGTATTAATATCTTTTTATGCTATATTTAGAATTCCTTTAAATGATGCTTTTATTGCTGCTATTCTTACTGTTTTAGGTTATTCTATTAATGCTACTATTGTTATTTTTGATAGAATAAGAGAAAATAAAGGCAAAACTGAAGATATTGATGAAAAACTTATAAATGATGGTATAAACCAATCTTTAAGACGTTCTATCTTTACTTCCTTAACTACATTTTTTACTGTAATTAGCTTATATATTTTTGGGGTAGAATCTGTTAAAATATTTGCTTTACCTATTGCTATCGGTATAATTTGTGGTACTTATTCATCTATATTTATTGCAGGACCTATATGGTATATGCTAAATAATATTAAATCTAAAAATAGCTAATATAAAAAAGTCAAGAACACTACTTAGGTAGGTGCTCTTGACTTTTTTACGATTAAGCTATGTTTTGTTTATAATTTTCTTTATTAAGTATAAAGATATTATTGTTATAGGTAAAAATACAAATATTGACGATAAGTAGTTATCTGAAAGAAAAACTTTTATAAAGTGATTATTAGTTATAGATAAAATATAATCTATAAGTAAAGTCGATATAAGACCACAAAAAAATAAAAATAAAATGCATATTAAAAATATTAATATTTTATTTAAGATTAATTTTAAAAATTTTATCAAAAAAACACCACCTTATTATCAATATAAGCAATAATTTATAATAATAATTTTATAGTATAGCAAATAATGGATAATGTCAATATTAATATAATTAAATAAAATACTTGATAATTAATATATATATTGTTAAAATGTTAATATAACTTTTAAAGGAGATAAAAATGGCTAAATGGATTATTAGAAACCCAAAGGCTAACATACCTAAAATGGTTGAAGAATTTGGTATAAGTGAAATTTTTGCAACAGTTTTAGCTAATAGAGATATTTTAACAAGAAGAAAATTAAACACATATTTATATGTAGATAATATGTTTTTTTTTAATGCTTTAAATATGAAAGATATGGAAAAGGCTTTTAGAAAAATTATAGAGGCTATATCTAAAAATCAATTAATATGCATATATGGCGATTATGATGTAGATGGTGTTACTAGTACAGTTATTTTATATAAAGCACTAAAAAATATAGGGGCTAATGTTATATATTACATACCAGATAGAGAAGAAGAAGGCTATGGGCTTAATATAAATGCTATAAATGATGTTATTAACAAAGGTGTAGACATTATTTTTACTTGTGATAATGGTATAGCTAGCATAGAAGAAGTAGATTATATAAAACAAAACAATATGGATATAATTATACTAGACCATCACGAACCAAGATTTTTAGAAAAAGATAATAAAAAAATAGAAATATTGCCTAATGCAGATGCTATTGTAAACCCTAAACAAGAAGATTGTCATTATGAATTTAAGGCATTATCTGCAGGGGGTATTAGTTATAAATTTGTACAAGGTCTTTATGAATATATGGAAATAGAAGAAGATTTAGATGAATATTTAGTTTTTGCTTCTATTTCTACTGTATGCGATATAGTTGACCTTTTAGATGAAAATAGACTTATTGTTAAAATGGGATTAGAGATACTTAATAATAATAAATGTATTAACAAAGGGCTTTTTGAAATTTTAAAAGTTAACAATATAGATGAAAAATTAATAAATGAAACAGACTATGGTTTTATAATAGGCCCTTGTATAAATGCTAGTGGTCGTCTTGAAAGTGCTTTAAAAGCAGTTGAACTATTTACAACTAATGATGAAGAAAATATTAAAAAGCTAGCAGTAGATTTATTAAACCTTAATATTGAAAGAAAAAATCTAACTCACAAGGCTGTTGAAGATATTTTTTATATGGTAGAAAACTCTAATATAAAAAATGATAAAGTTTTAGTTGTATACAATGATAAAATACACGAATCTATTGCAGGTATTGTTGCTGGACGAATAAAAGAAGCTTATTATAAACCAACTTTTGTTATAACTAAATCTAAAGATGGAGCTAAAGGTTCTGGACGAAGCATACCTGCTTACAATATGTTTGAAGAGCTTTTAAAGTGTTCTAATTTATTTCAAAAGTTTGGTGGACATAAAATGGCTGCTGGCTTGTCTTTAACAGAAGAAAATGTAGATTTATTTAGAAAAACTATTAATGAAAATTGTATGTTATCTAATGAAGATTTACAAGAAACCATTACAATAGATAAAGCATTAAAATTTTCTCAAATAACTTTAAATTTGGCTAAAGAACTTTATAAAATGAAACCTATTGGAAAAGAAAATAGCAATGCTATATTTGCTACTAAAAATGTATCCATAAAAAATATTAGATTTGTTGGTAAAGAAAACAATATAATACAGTTAATATTAACTGATAACACGGCCGACTTAAAAGCTATAAGTTTTAATGGGTATAATAAATTTTTAGATATATTAAAAAAAGTTATACCTAATGATGAAATAGAAAAACTTATATTAGGTATTAAAAAATATGTTGACTTAAAGCTAGATGTAGTATATTCTATTGAAGTAAACATATTTAACGATATTGAAAATGTACAATTAATTTTAAAAGATTTTAGGCTTTCTTAAAAAGGAGAGGATATTATGGATTTAAAAAATGTAATAAGAACTATACCTAACTATCCGATAGAAGGTGTTTTGTTTAGAGATATTACTACTGTTTTAAAAGATAAAGATGCTTTAAAACAATCTGTTGATGAAATTGTTAAAAGTCTTGAAAATATAGAATTTGATTATATTTTAGGACCAGAATCTCGTGGGTTTATATTTGCTATGCCTATTGCTTATAATATGAATAAAGGGTTTATACCAGTTAGAAAAGCTGGTAAGCTGCCAGCTGAAACTATAAGCAAAGAATATGACCTAGAATATGGTAGTGCTACTTTAGAAATTCATAAAGATGCTATTAAAAAGGGTGATAAGGTTATTATTGTTGATGACTTATTAGCTACTGGTGGTACTTGTAAAGCTATTATTGAGCTTGTTGAAAGTATAGGAGCTGAAGTAGTTAGCCTTAATTTCTTTATTGAGCTTGAAGAATTAAAAGGACGTGAATTATTAGGCGATTATAATATAAGTTCAGTTGTTAAGTATTAGTACTTAACAACTGAACTTATATTTTTTATAAAGTTATTTAGTTGTATTTGATTTTTTATTATTATTGTTTTATATTTATATTTTGAAACTATATTATTGAAGCCATTAATTTTTTCTTTTGTTCTTCCTTTGTGCAGTATCCAATATATAAATTCTATATCTAATTTTTCAATACAACCTTTAGCTGAGCTTTCTCTTATTGTATTTTTATGTTTTAAGTATCTTTTTAATGCTCTAAATAAACAATTAAATCTATTGAAATTCATATAAATAATATAATCAGCTTCATTTAATCTTTTATCTTTTAATAATTTACTATAATTACCATCTATGACCCAATTTTTATTTTTCATAAATTCAGAAACTATTGAAAGAGCTTCTTCTTTATTTCTAAACTGCCAATTCTCTTTAAAGTGAACTGTATCAAGGTATAGAAGAGGAAGTTTATAATAATTAGATATATATTTTGCTAAGATAGATTTACCAGAGCCTGAATGACCTATGATAGCTATTTTCATATTATTACCTCCTTTACTTATTTATTTGAAATATTATGATTATAACATAAGTTTAATAATATTTAAATATGTATTGACAAATTATAATAATTTTGATAATATATTCAAGTCAACAAGGTAATTAATTTAAATTTAAAAATAATTTTTAAAATAAATTAAAAAAAGTGTTGACAAGGTTAAAAGATTATGATATTATAATCAAGTCGCTAAGGCAAGACAGTTAAGAAATAACAAAAATGTAAAAAAGATGAAAAAAGTTCTTGACAAGGTTTTGAAGATGTGATAAAATAATCAAGTCGCTAAAACGACAAAGAAAAACAAGTCGAAAAACAAAATAAAAAATATTAAAAAAAGACTTGACAAAATAAAAAAATTGGTTATAATATAATAAGTAACTAACAAGTTACAAAAATATACAACAAGAATAAAATTTGAACATTGAAAACTAAATAATCGAATAAAGTGAATTAGACAACCCGAAAAATTCAAGTGTAAAGTATACACTATAAATAAATACAGTCAGAGTTAATCTGAGAAGATTAAACTTAAAGATTTAAAATGAGAGTTTGATCCTGGCTCAGGA
>CALWSN010000008.1 GCA_944384215.1 uncultured Clostridia bacterium
CTCTAAATTTTATACTAATTTTAACTTTGTCACCATTTTTAAGGAACTCTATTGCTTTTTTTACTTTAACTTGCACATCGTGCTTATCTATATTAGGGGATAAACGTAGCTCTTTAACAGAAACTACTTTTTGCTTTTTACGAGCTTCCTTTTCTTTTTTAGCTTTGTCGAACTTAAACTTGCTATAGTCCATTATTCTACAAACAGGTGGTTTAGCTGTAGGTGAAATTTTAACTAAATCTAGGTTTCTATCATCTGCTAAAGCTTGAGCTTCTCTAGATGACATAATACCAAGCTGTTCGCCATCATCACCTATAACCCTAACTTCCTTATCTTTAATTTGTTCGTTAATCATTAACTCGTTAATTGCGAGCACCTCCTAAAATTTGAAAAATAAAAAAAGAGCAACGAAAATGCTCCTACTAAAAAATCATAAAATGCCCATAGGCATTAAAATATGAAATTTTGATAACCTTAAAGCTATATACCGTAAGGTGAGAAGTAGAGCTTCTTCTTTATTCTCAAGTATCTTATCATATTTTAACACCTATGTCAATACTTTTTTTAAATAAAATTATATTCATATAAAAATATATTTAAATCAAACTGGTTATTAATGGTTTTTACTTTAAATACATCTTCATTTATCTTTTTAAACCCTTGGCTATCATAAAATTTATAATTACATTTAGAATCTGTATAAACATATATATTTTTAACATTATTTTGTTTTTCATATTCAAAAAAATAAGATAACAATTTTTTACCTATACCATATCCCTGATATTTATCATTTACAACAAATAGAGTTAATACCCCATCAAAATTTTTATTAGCTTTTTTCATAAGCTTGTTATATATTTCTACTATACCTTTATATTGTTTTATGTTAGTTTTGTAAATTTTAGCTTTTATACCAGTTAATAAAGTATAATAAAAAGCCTTTATAATGTTTAAACTAGCTTTATATGTTTTATATTCTTGTTTTGCATTGCCTAGTATTATACCAACTGTCTTGCCATCTTTTTCTGCAACCATACTAAAAGTTTTTTCAGCTAAACAATTATATAAATATGAGTTTAAAAAAGTGTCTAAAATTCTTTTATCTTCTATATATTCATACAAATAAAAGTTTTTGTTCATCATATCTTTTATATAATTATAGTCATTTTTATTTATTTTTCTATATGTTATATTACTCATAAATTACCCTTTTATATAATCTAAAGTTTCTTCTGGGTTTTGAGCAGCTTTTACTTTATCAAATATTTTTTCAATATTCCCTTTTTCATCTATAACAAAAGTTGTTCTTACAATACCCATACTAACTTTGCCATAAAGTTTCTTTTCTTGCCAAACACCATAAGCCTCTATTGCTTGTCTTTCAGTGTCAGATAAAAGAATTATTTTTAAGTTATGTTTATCTGTAAAATTTTTATGAGATTTTTGGCTATCTTTACTAATACCTATAACAACTGTATTATTATTTTCAAAAGCTTCTATGTTTTCAGAAAAACCACAGGCTTGTTTTGTACACCCTGGTGTATTATCTTTTGGATAAAAATATAATACAACTTTTTTCCCTAAAAAATCACTTAAACTAATATTATTACCATCTTTATCTGGTAAAGTAAAATTTGGAGCTTTATCACCTATATTTAACATTTAAATCACTTCCCTTTCATTAATAACTTACTTTTATTATATATCTTATTATTATTTTTTAATTAGTAAATACAAAATTTGTTTCGTTAGATAGATGTTCGTTATATTGATAAACATCATAATAAAAATCTTTTAATAATTCTATATTTGTTATTTTATTTTTTATTATATATCTTGTCATTTGACCTCTAGCCATTTTAGCTGAAGTTGCTACTGCCTTATATTTACCATTTTTAAACATTAAAAAATCTATATTTATAAATTTATCACTATCTTTTAAATATGGTGTTATAGTTTTGCTATATTCTTTAGATGCTAAATTTATTATAGGTTCATTTAAACTAATTATATTGTTATAAATCTTATCTTGCCAAAATTTATATAAGTTTTTATAATTATCAATTTCTATTTTACAACCCATTTCTAACCTATAAGGTTGTATACTTGTAAGAGGTTTTAAAATACCATAAAATCCACTTAATATTCTTAAATGATTATTTGCAAAATTTATATCATCATAATCAAAATCTTCTACACCTATATTTTTAAAAACTAACCCATCATAACATTTTAATGCGTGGCCTCTATTTTTACTAATTTTAAAATCTTTAATGTTAGCAAAAGTTTTAAAAGCAATTTCTTTATTAACTTTCATTATACTTTCTATGTCTTGTGGTTCAAGACTATCTAAATATTTATGTATTTTATTTGTTTCATCAAAAAAACTAGGATTTTCTAATTCAAAGTTTTCAAATTTTTCAATATTCATATTTTTAGCCGGAGATAAAATAACAATCATAAAATCACCTTCTCTATTTTTACTAAATAACTATGCTTTAATAATAATTATTTTATAATTATTTGTCAAGTTCAAAAAATTTTTACAAATTATTTGTTTTTTTAATATATATTTATGCTATAATATTAAAGATTTATTTTATTTAAGGAGGAAATAATGTGTTAGAAAAAAAATCTTTTAAAGAAAATGTTAAAACAGAAATAGAAAAATTAAAAAAAATGACTTTTAAAGATAAACTATGGTATATAAAAGAATATTATGGTATACAGATTTTTCTTACTATACTTGTTTTGGCTCTTAGCAGCTCTTTAATATTTAGTATGTTTTTTAAAAAAGACCCTGCCTTTAATGTAGTATTTTTAAACAAACCTATAAATAATGAATCTTATGAAAAAATATATAATGAATTTTGTGATTATGCTGACTTTGAGGCTACAAAAGATTATTGGGAGCTAAAGCCTAATGTAAGTGTAATTTTAAAAGATGGTGAAATAGTAAATGGTTTGGAATACTTAGCCAAAATTAATGCTATGATAGCAGGTCAAATGTTAGATACTCTAATTACTGAAGAATATTTTATAAATCACTTTTGTGCACAAGATATATTAATAGATTTAGAACAAGTTTTACCCTCAGATTTATTAGATAAGGTAAAAGAAAATTTAGTTTATAAAGCAGGTATAGATGGTATAGAAAGAGCCTATGCAATAGATGTATCTAATGCACCTATTATAAAAGAAAGTGTTTATGTAGCAGGTCCTGTTTATTTTTCAATACTTTCAAATAGTGAACATATAGACACTTCTATACTATTTTTAAAATATTTATATAATATGTAGTTATGAAAAATTATATATTACACAACAACAATAAAATTTACTATACCACTATTTTATCTAATAGAAAATCTACTTGTATTCAAGTAAAAAACAATGATATTATTATAAAAACTAATAAATATACACCAAAAAAATATATAGATAGCTTTTTATTAAAAAATATAAATAAAATATTAACTATTTTAGATAGTCAAAAAAATAATATATATAAACAAGGCTCTATAATAAAAATATTTGGTAAAGATTTTATGTTAAATATTTTAGATGATAAAATAAACTATCCTTACATAAAAAATAATACTTTTAATATTTATATAGATAAAAATGAAAGTAATGCACAAGAACAAATAGAAAAAATATTAGATAATTATTACTTGTCTATTTTAAAACCATACGCTTTACAATCTTTTGAAATATTTAAAAATAAAACAGGTCTTAATCCTAATAAAATATCTTTTAAAAAAATGAAAACTAGATGGGGCAGCTGTTCATCAAATAAAAATATTTCAATAAATATATTGTTAGCAAAATATGATAAATCTATTATAGATTATGTTATTTTACACGAGCTTTGTCATTTAAAAGAAATGAACCATTCTTATAAATTTTGGCATTTAGTAGAAAAATATATGCAAAACTATAAACAAATTAAAAAATTATTAAATAATTATTAATTTTAAGGTACATTTTATATACATTATTCATAAAAATAAGTATAGGTATAATTATAAATTAATATTTTATGATATTTTTAATAAAATTATTATTAATTATTGCTAAATTTTATAAAATACTTTATACTATAAAAGACTATATGTTTAAACAATATTTAATTTTATTAAAATATATCCATATGAAGGGGGTTAAATAATTGTTAATTGTTAAAAAATTTGGCGGAACTTCTGTTGCCAATGCAGAAAGAATTAAAAATGCTGCTAAGAGAATAGTAGATGAATATGACAAAGGTAATAAAGTAGTAGTTGTACTTTCTGCTCAAGGAGATACCACAGATGAGCTTATAGAAAAAGCTAAAGAAATAAATCCTAAATATTCTAAGCGTGAAATGGATATGCTTCTTGCCACTGGTGAACAACAGTCCGTTGCCTTGATGGCTATGGCTATACACGGTATGGGTTATCCTGCTATATCATTAAATGCAAATCAATGTGAAATAAGCGCTACGTCTACTTATGGTAATGCTAGGATAAAAAGTATAAACACTAGCAGAATACAAGCTGAGCTTGATAAAAAAAATATTGTTATTATAACGGGCTTTCAAGGTATAAACAAATATGGCGATATAACAACTCTTGGTAGAGGTGGCTCTGACACATCTGCTGTTGCCCTCGCTGCTACATTAAAAGCTGATTTATGTGAAATATTTACAGATGTAGATGGTGTTTATACAGGTGACCCAAGAATTATAAAAAATGCTAAAAAACTTGAAGCTATTAGCTATGATGAAATGTTAGAGCTTGCATCTTTAGGTGCTAAAGTTCTTCATAATCGTTCAGTAGAGCTAGCTAAAAAATATAATGTAAACTTGGTAGTTCGTTCTAGTTTGACAGATGCAGAAGGAACTGTCGTAAAGGAGGAAGCTTTTGTGGAAAAGATGATTGTTACTGGTGTAGCTGTTGATAAAAATGTTGCTAGAATATCTGTTATAGGTGTACCTGATGTTCCTGGTATGGCTTTTAAAATATTCTCTAATTTATCAAAATTTAAAGTTAGTGTAGATATTATTCTTCAATCTATCGGTAGAGATAGCACAAAAGACATATCTTTTACTGTATCAAGAGATGAGCTAGAGCCTGCTCTTCTAGCTTTAGAAGATTTAAAAGGCAAAGTACCTTTTGAAAGTGTTAGCCACGACGAAACTATTGCAAAAGTATCAATAGTTGGAGCTGGTATGGATACAAACTCTGGTGTTGCATCAGACTTATTTGAAGCTTTATTCTCATCTGCTATTAATGTGAATATGATTTCTACATCTGAGATAAAAATATCTGTTTTAGTTGATGAAAAAGACGCTGAACGTGCTGCTAATGCTATACACGATAAATTTGTAAAATAAATAAGACCACCCATTAATAAACAAGTCCGTAAAAAATGGGCAATATAAAAAAGAAACCTCCTATGATAGAATTAAAATATCATAGGAGGTTTTGTTATGTAAAGAAACTATGAACATACGGTTATTGTAGAGTACAAATATGGCTTGAAAGAAAAGGAATATACAAAAATACAAAGACCGTATTACGAGTGATGTAAAAATATAACTTGCTATCTGTTATTCGTAGAAATAAACTTGCCATGTATGAAAAGGCTAACCTCATCATATATAAATACATAAACTTTTACAACAATTGTCGTATTCAAACAAAAACAAAATTGACTCTGTTAGAAAAACTAAACTAGTTTGTTGCTTAAAATTTAATTTCCTACCTTAGGTAGTCTTTTTTGTAATGTTTGTATAAATTGGTGCAATTTATATGTTGTAATCCTTTTTTATTTTTTTAATTATATCATCATACGCTATATTAAATTTTTTAATGTTTAAATTTTAACTTATTTTTAACAAAAAAATTTTTTCAAAATAATAAGTAACTATTGCAAATATACTCATAATAGATATAAATTTTAATCCTATTAGTATAGCTTTAAAGATACCTGTTGAAATACTTTCGTTATTTTCTAAATTTTTTCCTTTTTCTTGTTTTGGTTGTGCATTCTCTTTTAGAGTATTTTCATTTGTTATTGGCTTTTCACCTTTTGCTCTTTCAGCTGTAGACTTTTCACCTATTGGCTTTTCACCTACTGCTCGTTCTCCATTTAATTGCATAAATGGTGATTTAATCCACCTTGTAAAATTAGACGATGTTATGTTGTATCCACCTACACAGATTAAAACTAAAATCATTATATAACATATCACTTTGTTTAGTTTATATTCCATAGGTATTTTAAATATTTTTTTAAACACTGAAACAATCCATTTCCAATGAAATCCAATATGTACACCTAATAGTATAATAAATGCACTAGCCGAAAAAAAGTGTAATTGTTTTGACATTGCCATATCAGGCAAATTAAAACTTCTAAACACTATTTTAGACATAAATATACCTGTTATAAGCATTAACATAACATCTAATAGCAACATAAAATTTATAAAATAATTTATCTTTACTTTTATAGGTATTTGTTTATTAAATAAATTTTTAGTAATACTAACAACCCATTTTCTATTTATTAATATATGTAAGAAAAATAATGATATAGCAACTAATCCACCTATCTCGTGAAATTTAATTCCAAACAACATTTTATCAAACATAAGAAATAATAATATCGCCATAAATAAATCAAAAATACCTTTAAATATGCTTTTCTTCATAAAGTTCCTCCTTAATAAAGTTTGATTAACATTATCTATAATAATATAATCTATAAACCTTAAAACAATCTTAAATTTTTAATTTTATTCTAAAATAATGTTAATATATTAAAACTCTATTATAAATTTTACCCATTTTATATATTCACTTTCTGCACATATCGTCAATTCATTGTTATCAACTATATTTTTTGTAATAGCAACCCATAAACCATAACAATTTATAGTTTTACTTCTAGATAA
>CALWSN010000009.1 GCA_944384215.1 uncultured Clostridia bacterium
AAACTATATCTAAAGATTTAAACATATCTGTTTCTACAACAAAAAGGGCTTTAAATAGCCTTGTAGAAACAGGTTTTATTGAAAAAATAGAAAGATTTTTAGATACAACAGGCAAACAAACATCTAATCTATATATTATCAATGTAGAAAATCTCGAAAACATTAAAAATGTAGAAAAAATAGAAAAAGCTACAGAACAAGAAGAGCAAGAAGTGTTAGAAATGTTTAAACAAGCTACAACAGGAAATATTAAAGATGAAGTAAAGTCAGAAGAAACAAAAAATAATAGTCAAGATAAGATAAGCATAGATTTAAAAGAAAAAAATGATATAAAAGCTAACAAGATAAAGCCAACAAAACTAAAAAATGAAATGGACAGGGATAGTCTGCCTAAAAATATTAACAAAAACTTGTTTATTTTTGAAATGGTAAAAAATTTATGTAGCTTTAAATATTCAAACTTTAAAAATACTGTGCTTAAAAATATGAAAAAATTAGTGGATATGAAAGAATTATTAAATTTTAGGGAAATGAACCACACCCCAGTTCATTTTTACACCCCCTATAACTTACAATTTAACAATATATAAGATTGAAAAAGAAGTAATATGGGAAAATTGATTGTAAAATAATTATATTATATGTTATAATATGTAATATAATTAGAGTAGCTTTAAGGAGATATTTTTAATGATGAAAAATAATTTTTCTAACGAAGATATAGTAAATATAGTAAAAGATTATTTAGATGACAAAACATATTCATATGCTATTATGTTAGAAGGAGAATGGGGAAGTGGAAAAACTTATTTTGTTAAAAATATTTTAAAGGATAGTATTGACAAAAAGATAATATATGTATCTTTATATGGCATTGATTCACTTGATGAAATATCTAATGCTATTATTTTTAGTAGTGTAAAAAATGAAAATAATAAAATGGTAATAGCAAGTAATTTAGGCATAAACATAGGAAAGTTATTATTAAATAACTACCTACCTAAAGAATTAGTTAAAATGAAAAATGAAGTATTTAAAGGCATAGATTTTAAAGGGGTTTTTGAGGATAAGATATTAAAAGATAAATTGATAATTTTTGATGATTTAGAAAGATGTAAACTTCCATTAAATGAAGTTCTTGGATATATAAACAACTATGTTGAACATCAAAATGTAAAAGTTATGATTGTTGCAAATGAATATGAAATTACAGGGAAACTTAGGAACGAAGAAGAGGAAAGTCTTGAAGAAAAGATAGCTAATGCTATGGGAGTTAAAGTTGATAATAAAGAGGATAACGACAAAAAAAATAAATCTAAAAATCCCGAATATGAAAAAATTAAAGAAAAGCTTATAGGACAAACTATATATTATAAGCCAGAATTAGATAAAATATTACCTAAACTTATTAAAAATACTAATATAGAAAATGAATTAAAAGAATTTTTACTTGATAAAGATAAAATAAATTATTTTATAGAAAGGTTATATGATAGAAATCATATAAATTTAAGAACATTTCAAAGTTTTTTATCAAAGCTAGATATATTTTATAAAAAATCTATAAAGTTAGTAACTAACAATATTAATGATTTTATTAATTGTAATATGATAAGTTTATTTGAAATGGTTATTGCATATAAAAAGAATAAAGATAAGGTTGATAATTATTATGGTATCATTAGCCTTATAAATGATAATGATAAAATAATTGACAATTTTATTAAAAAGAGTATTTTAACTGATGAAAATATAATTAAATTATTTCATAACTATAAAAATTATTTGGCATATAAAGAAAGTAAAGAAGGAAAAATAATATTAAGTATAAAAAATTATTGGTTTAAGATGAAACAAAGCGAAATTGAGGAGAGGCTTAAAGATTTAATCAATAAGGTTGAAGAAAATACTCTTCCTAAAAGATGTTATTTTGATATAATATATATTATTTTAAGATTAAATATTTATGATATATGTAAAAATTTTGATTTAAATGATATTATATCTAAAATGAAAAATAACATAGATGATAGCTATATTGATTATAGTGGAATAACATTTAGTAATGATTTTATAGAAGTTTCACCTCAAACTGATGAAGAAAAAGAAAATATTAAAGAAATTAATCAAAAATATAATGAAATAATAAATTCTTTTGAAGAATTACAAATAGAAAAAAGTAATGAAACGATAATAAATACTATGCAAGAAATATTAGATGAAGAAGATTGGGGAGAAAACTTAAATAAGTATATTAATAAAAATAAAAATAATTTTATGATTAATTGTGGTTATTTAAAATATATAAATATTACTTTCTTAAAAAATAGAATAATTAAATGTAATCCTAGTGATATATATTATTTTAGGAAATCTATTAATACAATATATTTAAATTATCGTTGTAATTTTAAAGATATTATTACAGATAGAGATAACATATTAAAACTAAAAGGATTATTAGAAGAAACTATTGATAACATTGAAGATAAGGTAGTAGCAACCAATGTAAAATGGCTTATAGATGAAATAAATACAATAATAAGCAATATTAATAAAAATGAAAGTTAATAAAAAATATTAAATAAAATTATAGGAGGACAATATGGATAGAGAAATTGAAAATAAACTATGGGAGATAGCCTGTACTTTAAGGGGGAATATGGACGCATCAGAATATAAGCAAGTGATATTAGGGCTTATATTTTTAAAATACATATCAGATAAATTTGAGGCAAAATATAAAGAGCTTGTGGCAGAAGGAGATGGTTTTGAAGATGACGAAGATGCATACATTGCAGAAAATATATTTTTTGTGCCAGAAGAAGCAAGATGGGGATATATACTAAAAAAAGCAAATAGTGAAGAAATAGGACAAGCAATAGATAATGCTATGAAAAGCATAGAAGAAAATAATACTAGGCTTAAAAATGTATTACCTAAAAACTTTGCAAGAGAAGAGCTTGACAAAAGAAAACTTGGCGAAGTTATAACTAA
>CALWSN010000010.1 GCA_944384215.1 uncultured Clostridia bacterium
ATGGTTGGTACAATCTGTTTTAAGATATATTAATAAATATGAACTAGATAATGAACAAGATAAGTTTTTTTCTACTGTTTTCTTTTCTTGGTTTAAAGTTAATATGCTAGTATTTTTAATATCTAGCTTTATTATATTAACTTTAAGTTTTGGTTTTTTTAAGTCTATAACTAATGTTTATCCTTTAAGCCTTATTATAGTTAGTGTTATTATGTTTTTTACGTATAATACATCTCAACTTGTTATAGGTATGCTTGCAGGTGTTAGAAAAAGTAAAATAAACTTAGTGTTATCTGTTATAAATGTTGTGGGCAAGCTTTTATCTATTATTGTTTTAAACAAAGTTTTTGCAACAAAAATAGAATGGATATTTGTAAGTTATATAATATTTGACTTTATAACAGCTTTAGTAGGTTTTATAAAATTGGATATAAAAAAGCATATAAAATGGGAATATTACGACAAAGAAATATTACACGTTTTAAAAATATATGGTATGCCTTTAATGGGTAATATGATAGCTACATCTGTTTTAAATAAATCAGACATATATGTTATACAATATTTTTTAGGCGAAGAAAAAGTAGGTATATACCAAACAAACTACTCTATAATAGCATCTGCTTTTACTCTTTTGGCAGCTGGAGCTATGAGAGGTAGCTACCCTACAATTATTAGAACTTGGAGCGAAGGCGATACAGAGCTTACAAAAACTCTTATTGGTAATGCTATAAGAACATATCTTTTAATATCGCTACCAGCAGTTGTTGGGGTATTTTGTGTGTCAGACTTTGTAGCAAAAGTATTGTTTGAGGCAAAATATTTTGAAGGACATACAATAATGGGGTTTGTTGCTCTTGGTATGATGTTTTTAGGGCTTACAGAATATGCTATAAAACCTTGGGAGCTTAACGCAAGAACAAAAGAAATATTTAAAAGAAGTATGATAAGTGGTATATTAAATATTATATTAAATATTATATTTATAAAAATGTTTGGATATAAATTTGCAGGGATAAGTACATTTTTAGCATTTTTTGTATACTTTTTATTAGCTAAAAGTGGTACAAAAGAGCATATGCCTTTTAATATTAATAAGCCTTCGTTATATAGAATATTAATAAGTATTTTTATAATGGGTATATCTATACTTGTTATAAAGAAATTTTTACCTGTTAATATTATTACTCTTTGTATTTTAGTGTTTTTTGGTATGGTTATTTATATACTATGCTTATACCTTACAGGAGAAGCTAAAAATGAAATAAATATTGTTATAAATAAGCTTAAAAGAAAATAATGTCATAGGAGAAATTTATTAAATGTATATCAAAATACTTTTAAGAACTACTAATTACAAACAGGCTATATTGTCTATATTAGGTTTTATAGCTTTAAATATGCTTTGCATATATTTTTTAGATTTAGATGTATATTTAGAGCTATATTTAATCCAAAAAAAGTATATCATTTTTATAATTAATATATTTTTTATACAACATATATTAAAAATAGTTATATTTAAATTGAAAAAAATAAAAAAGTTAAAAAAAATAATAAAAGATTTTGGCTCTAGCTTTAAAACAGAATATGATAAAAACAAACAAATTAAAGAAATAATATTTTTAAACAACAATGTCATATTATTAGAAGAAAATAATGCTGTTTTAGTGAGCTATGAAGATATAAAGCTTATATTTATACAATCTACTTTAACAAAAAACCAGCAGGTTAAAAATAATTTAGTTGTTATAGATAAAGATAAAAACTATTACTATGTAAAAATAAATAAAGAAGATGAAGATAAAACATTAAAAACATTTAAAGACTATTGCCCCAATATATTTATAGGTTACAATAAAGATTTAGAAGAAAGCATATTAAAAGATGAAAATATATCAGAATTTGAAAAAGAACATAAAGATAAAAAATTTGAGATAGATATATCTAATGATAGTATGTATTATGAAACTATACCTATTTATAGCGTGTATAAAAAAATAATAGGTAGAAAGCTCTATTATAATTTATATAATTTTGTTTTTATCTTTGTTATTATAGCTATTACAATAGATGCGTTAATTTTTAAAAATACATCTTCTTTAACTATATTTAGTATTATTTTAGCTTTTATAATTGAGTTTGTACTTTTTATTTTGATTCTTTCGCCATTTATTGGTATTTATTATTTATTACATTTTTTATTTTTTAAAAATTCTAAATCAAAAGATGAAAAATATACTCACTTAAAAAGGTTAAAAAACAGAAAGTTTTTTGAAGAAAGAGAGTATAAAGATTTTTATAATATTTTTATTAGCGATACAACTATAATATTTTTTACAAAAGATTTAAAAGAATATTTATTGTTAGATAAAGAAATTATTTGGGTATATATGACAACTATTTCTAGAAGGCTTTGTAGATTCATTAAAAAATCTGAAAGAAACTACAATGGGTTAGTAATAGTAGATAGAGATAATAATCAATACGAAATTATAATTGAAAAAGAAGATTACTACACAAATAATATTTTAAAAGAAATAGAAAAAAATTTAAAAATGTATACATAGGATATCATAAAGGACTAGAACTTATTATAAATTCAAACCCTAAAAATATATATGATTTTGATAGAAATTTACTTAATAAATTTGATAAAAAACCACAAGAAAATTAAAATATATCTAATTTTGTAAATTTTTTGTGAAAATAATTGTATTATTATAAATAAATATTGTTAAAGGTTATAAAAAGTGGTAAAATAGAAATAATGTAAAAAACTTAAATATTTTATTATAGATATGAAAGGAATTTGTACCTATGAAAAAGATTTGTATGATTGGTATTGGATATGTTGGCTTACCTACTGCCGCTATGTTTGCATCTAAAGGGCATAAAGTAATAGGATATGATTTAAACCAAAGAGCAGTAGATGCACTTAATAAAGGTGAGATAATAATAGAAGAACCAGGGCTTTTAGAGCTTGTTAAAGAATGTGTAGCAAGTGGGAATTTATCTGCTACTACTACTTGCCCACCAGATTGTGATGTTTATATAATAGCAGTGCCTACACCTATTAATGAAGATAAAACGGCAGATATGAGCTATGTAGAAAGTGCTACAAAAGCTATTGTGCCACATCTTAGAAAAGGCTGTATTGTTATATTAGAATCTACTTCACCTCCTCGTACAGTAGAAGATTTAATGTTACCTATACTTAAAGAAACAGGACTTGAGCTTGGAGAAGAACTTTTAGTAGCACATTCTCCTGAGCGTATTTTACCAGGTAAGGTTATAGAAGAGCTTAGAACAAATAGCCGTATTGTTGGTGGTATAAATGAAAAATCTAGCTTAGAAGTTAAAAAAGTATATGAAAGCATTGTAGAAGGCGAAATATTTATTACAACATCTACTACTGCCGAAATGTGCAAAGTTATGGAAAATACTTTTAGAGATGTAAACATAGCTTTAGCTAATGAGCTTGCTAAAATAAGCGAAGAGCTAGGTGTTAATGCTTTTGAAGTTATACGTCTTGCAAACCATCACCCACGTGTAAATATATTAAGCCCAGGACCTGGCGTTGGTGGACATTGTATAGCTTTAGACCCTTGGTTTTTAGTAGAAAAATCAGAACAAGCTAAACTTATTAAACAAGCAAGACTTATAAATGACAGTATGCCACAGTTTGTATTTGATAAAATTAAAAACATATTAGGTGGCTTTAATGGACAAACAATAGCTTTATTTGGTGTAACTTACAAACCTAATATTGATGATGTTAGAGAAAGCCCTGTTATGCATCTTTTAGATATGCTTAAAAAAGAAAATGTAAAAGTAAACGTTTGTGACCCACACGCAAAAGACCAAGTGGAAAACAATATGGATATTTATGATGCAGTAAAAGATGCAAGCATTATGGTTTTAGGTGTAAACCACGACGAATTTAAAGACATAGATTTTAGCAAAGTGTCTTCATTATTAAAAGATAAAAATGTATTAGATACTAGAAACTTCTTTAATAGAGAAAACCTCATTAAAAACAACATAAATTACTACTTATTAGGTGAAAAATAATGGAAAAAGTTCTTATTATTGCAAATCAGTTTCCACCTATGGGAGGTTCTGGTGTGCAACGAAGTGTAAAATTTGTAAAACACCTTAGAAGCTTTGGATATGAACCAGTTGTATTTACTAGAAAAACAGAAGGGGCAACCTTAATAGATAAAACTCTTTTAAATGATGTGCCAGAAGGTGTACAAATTATTAGAACAAAGGCTTATGAACCTTCAGAAATGCAAGGTATACTTAAAATACCTTTTAAGGTACTTGCTAAACTGATGATACCAGATAGTGCTAGAATATGGTTTGAAAAAAGTAAAAAACAAGCCTTAAAAACTATACAAGATAACAACATAAAAATTATATATACAACAAGTGCACCTTATAGCGACCATCTTTTAGGCTTATATATAAAAAGAAAAATGCCACATATAAAATGGATAGTAGACTTTAGGGACGAATGGACAAATAATCCTTATACGTTAGACAATCCACATAACCCTATTAGAACTAAAATAGAAAAAAATATGGAAAAAAATGTTCTTTTAGAGGCAGATTATCTTATAACTAATACACCTGTTATGAGAGAAAACTTTATAAAAAATAATGGTATATCAGGAGAAAATTTTTATGTTATACCAAATGGATATGATGAAGAAGATTTTTACAATATGGACTTTACAAAGCCTAATAATGACAAATTTACAATGGTTTATACAGGTGCTTTATATGGAAGAAGAAAGCCAGATAACTTTTTTGGTGCAATAAAAAATTTAAAAGAAAAAGGTATAATTAAAGAAAATAGCTTAAAAGTTAAGCTTATTGGTAATTATCATAAAGATAGATTGCAAGCTCAAATAGATAGCCTTAATTTAACAAATGAAATAGAAATAGTAGGTTATGTACCACATAATATTTGTATACAACATCAACTAAGCTCAGATGCTTTAGTTTTAATAGAAGGTAGTGGTATAGGTGCTAATGCCTTTTACACAGGTAAAATATTTGAATATATGAACACTAAAAGGCCAGTGCTTGCAATATTGCCAGATGGTGTTGCTAAAGATTTAGTTTTAGAAAGTAAGATAGGTATTGTAGCTAATACAGATAATGTATTAGAAATAGAAAATATTATAAAAGAATATTATGAAAAATGGCAAAAAAATAGCTTACATTTTGAGCCAGACTTTAACATAATAGAAAAGTTTGAAAGAAAAAGGCTTACTAAAGATTTAGCAGATATTTTTAACAAGGCTTTACAGGCTACAAAAAATTAATTTGTTTAAAATTTAATATTATATTATAATATAGTATATTAATACAAAATAATACCTTGGGGTGTGATAATAAAATGAAAGTGCTTCATTTAATAAGCGGAGGAGATGGTGGTGGAGCAAAAACCCACGTAATAACTCTTCTTAAAAGGCTTATGAACGAAGGCATAAATGTAGAGCTTTTATGTATAATGGAAGGTGTTTTTACAGAAGAAGCTAAAAAAGCAGGTATACCTACAAAAATTATACATCAAAAGAAAAGATATAGCTTAAAGCCTATTTTAGAAATAAAAAAATATATAGCTAAAGGTGATTATGATATAGTACATTGTCACGGGGCACGTGCTAATTATATAGCATTTTTTATAAAAAATAGCTTTAATATACCTTTTATAACAACTCTGCATAGTGATTATAAGCTAGATTTTAAAGATAGCATATATAAACAGGCTATATTTATGCCTATTAATGCTATTGCTCTTAGAAAGTTTGACTATATATTAGCTGTTACAAAAGCCTTTAAAAATATGCTTATAGAAAGAGGCTTTGATGAAAAAAAATTAAAAGTTATATATAATGGTATAAATATGCAAAAAGAAATAAAAACTTTAGATAAAACAGAGTTTTTAAAACAGTATAATATACCTTATAACCAAGATTATTTATATGTAGGTATAGCAGCAAGGCTACAACAAGTTAAAGGTTTAAAACATTTTTTAGAAGCTAGCAAAATTTTATTAAAAGATAATAAAAATATTATGTTTTTAATAGCTGGTAGCGGTACGTTAGAAGATAGTATGAAAAGTTTTATAAAAGATAATCATTTACAAGATAATGTAAAAATGCTTGGTTTTGTAAGTGATATAAATAGCTTTTATAATGCTTTAGATATAAATGTTTTAACTAGCTATTCTGAAAGCTTTCCTTATGCCCTTTTAGAAGGAGCAAGGCTTAAAAAAGCTACAATAGCAACAGCAGTTGGTGGTATACCAGAAATGATAAAAGATAACGAAACAGGGTTTTTAATAAAGCCTCATAGTAGCAAAGAAATAGCTAAAAAAATAGATATACTTTTAAAAGATAAAAATCTTATGTCTAGCTTTGGCGAAAGCTTTTATAAATATGCCTATGACCATTTTTCTGATGAAAAAATGGCAAAAACACATATAGACATTTATAAAAATATTTTAAAGGAGACAAAAAAGTGAGTAAGATAGTAGATGAAAAAGGAAAATTGTTTGGTATTATAAATATTGTAGATTTATTAGTTGCAATAGTAATAATAGGTGTTATAGCTGTTATTGGTATAAGACTTACTAGCAGTGCTAGAAATGCCCAAGGGCAAAACCCTTTAGATAGCAAAAAAGAAATATATGTTACATTATATGGAAACTCTATTGTGCCAGAGGCAATAGAAACTTTAAAACCAGGTGATAAGCTTGTAGCTAATAATGTTTTTACAGATGCAGAGATAGTTTCTGTTGATATGGAACCAGCAGCATATATTACTACTAATTCTGATGGTGAAGCTATTTTAACAGAACACCCAATGTGGAAAGATATTACTGTTGTTATAAAAGATACAGTAAATGCATCTAACCCTATTTTAAAAGCAGGCAACCAAGAGGTTAGAGTAAATTATAACTTTATATTAAAAACACAACAGTTTGAGGCTAACTGTAAAGTAAGAAATATAGAACTTAAAGACATAGGTAGCACAGAGGCTATAACAACAGCTGAAGAAAGTGAAACAGTAAGCGAATAGGAGGTATAATATGCCTTTATTTATAAAAGAAAGTTTTATTTATAAACTATTTGATAAAGTTTTAATAAAACCTTATAACAATAGTTTATTAAAGAAAAACTTAGAAAAAATATCTAATTGTTTTAAACAGAGTTTTTTATATAAAGCAATAGAAAAATATTTAGATAAAAAACCATATTTTTTAAATAGTGCAATATATAGATTTATTAGAAAAATAGTAAAAGTCATAGACAGGATAATGGATTTTTTACACAAAACAATAAAAAAATGGCTTTTAGGTAGCAATACATTTTTTGAGCTAAGAAGTGTAAAATATTCTACAAAAGAAAAAAATCTTCTGTTAATAAGCATATTAATAGGTGCTTTAAATGTAGCTTATACAGCAACAGGGATAATTTTAGATACAGTAAATTTATATGTATCTTATGGGCTTTTAGCCATAACAATAGTATTTTTCTTATTTAGTAAAAACACAAATTGTTTTAAACAAAGTTTTATTTATAAAATATTCAAGAGTTGGTGAAGATGTGAAAAAGCAAACGCTAATTATTTTAATAATATTATTTTTATTAGCTGGTATATTTGGTGCATTTTTTGGTATTGAAAAGGTAATTATGTTTTTATTAGCATTAGCTATAATAGGGCTTATCTTTGCCAATTATCAAATTATAGCATATGCCCTTTGTTTATATCCTTTTATAGATTTTGGACTAAGAACCTTTGTACCAAGTATAGCAAGCATATGGGACGAACTTTTATTTATAGCAATGTTTTTAGTATGGGGCTATAAATATCTTAAATATAGAGACCAAGAGGGAGTTAAACAGACACCGCTAGACCTACCAGTTATACTATTTTTAATAGCAATGTTTGTTGTGTTTATTATAAACTCTCCAGATTATAGAATATCTTTAGAAGGTTTTAGAGCAGTTATACAATACATACTTTGGTATTTTGTTGTAATACAGCTTTTAAAAGACACTAAAGGTGCTAAAAGGCTATGCCTTATATTTGTTATAGTTGTTTCTTTAATGGCTATACACGGTGTATATCAATATATAATAGGTGTTGAGATGCCAGCAGGTTGGGTAGATAGTAAAGAAGCTGGTGTTAGAACAAGGGTATTTTCTATCCTTACTAGCCCTAACATTTTAGGCTCTCTTATGACTTTAGCCTTACCTTTAACATTATCTTTTGGTGTTATATCTGAAAAAACAAAAACTAAAGCTTTATTTTATTTTCTTGCACTAATGATGGCAGGTTGTTTAGTATTTACTTTCTCAAGAGGTGCTTGGATAGGTTTTGGTGTAGCCATTTTAGTTTATGTATTTTTAAAAGATAAAAGACTTTTAGTACCAGTTATAATATTAGGCTTATTAGCAATGGTTTTAGTACCTGGTATTGCTAATAGAATAACTTATATGTTAAGCCCAGAATATATAGAAAGTAGCCTAAGAGGTGGTAGGCTTGTAAGATGGATAACAGGTCTTAAAATATTAAAAGGTACACCACTTTTTGGTGTAGGGCTTGGGCATTTTGGTGGAGCTGTTGCTATAAATAACAATTTATCTTATCTAGTAGACACTGAAATGGTAGAAACTTTTTATATGGATAATTATTATTTAAAAACAGCAGTAGAAACAGGACTTTTTGGTTTATTTGCATTTGTAATACTTATGTATCAAATAATAGTAAATGGTTTAAGAACTATTAGAATAACAACTGATAAAGTATCTAAAGAATTAGAAATAGGTATTCTTGCAGGGCTTTTTGGAGTTATTGTGCATAACTTTGTAGAAAATGTTTTTGAAGTGCCTATGATGACATCTTGTTTTTGGCTTTTAGTGGCCGTACTTATGCATTTTTGGTATATAAATTATAAAGATAAAAATATAGTTTTAACAAATAAAAATTAAGAAGGGATAACCAATGATTAACTTATTAATAGCTGGGTATCATGGATATGGAAATTGCGGAGATGAGGCAACTTTAATGGCTATGACTACAAACATTAAAGAAATGGCACCAGATGTTAATATAACTGCTATTTCTCATATTCCTGAATTAACAAAAACTGAATACAATATTAATTCTATACAGAGGTTTAATGCTATTGAAGTGATGAGAGCTATTGTAAAAAGTGATATCATACTATCTGGCGGAGGCACTTTAATACAAAATGGCACTAGCACACGTTCGCTTTTATACTATTTAAGCATTATAAAAATGGCAAAGCTTTTTAAGAAAAAGGTTATGCTATATTCTAATGGTATAGGCCCTGTTAATGGTAAAATAAATAGAAAATTAGTAAAAATGGTAGTAGATAATGTAGATTTAATTACCCTTAGAGAAGAATTTTCTAAAAAAGATTTATTAGATATGGGTGTAAAAAAACCAGAAATTCATATTACAGCAGATGCTGCTTTTACACTTAGGTCTATACCAGATGAAAAAGCAAGACAATTTTTGATAAAAGAAAAAATACCTCTTGATAAAGATATTATAGGAGTATCTGTTAGAAACTGGAGCAAGGCTAAATATGGTGATAAATATATTAAAGAAATAGCTAAAGCTTGTGATAATATGGTAAAACAAGGCAAAACAGTTCTTTTTATACCTATGGAACAACCTAAAGATATAGAAACCTCTAAAAAAGTTATGTATGAGATGAAGCAAGATAGCTATATATTACAACAACTTTATAAACCAGATGAGATACTTGGTATAATAGGACAAATGAAACTTATACTTGGTATGAGGCTTCATACATTATTATTTTCGGCATCTAAAAAAGTGCCTATGATAGGGCTTGTATATGACCCTAAAATAGAATATTATCTTGATGTTTTAAACATGCCAAATGGTGGAGATATTAGAACAGGTGATATAGATGCAAAAAAACTTACAGCTCAAATGGAAGGTATGTTTATGGGGCTTGAAAGATATGAAGATATTTTAGCTGAAAAAATAGACATACTTTTAGATAAGGCTAGGCAAAATGAAATGCTTTTAAACAAAGAACTTGAACAAATAAGAAATAATAAAAAATAACTTAATTTTAGGGGGAAAGGATAATGAAACAAAAAATTTTGGTTGGTGTTCAAATATTTTTAGCAACTGCTATAATTACAACAGGTATAACTTTTGCAAATCAGGCTGGTAGCTCAGAAGACCCACTAGTAGCTAAAAGCTATGTAGATGATAAAATCAATCAAGTTTTAGAAGTTATAAATAGTACAGTAGGCTCTAATAATAATTCGGCAGGTAATAATAATGTACAACCAAGTGGTAATAGCTTTAAACCTGTTTTAGTAGAAGTGGGACAAACTATTTATGGTAAAGAAGGTACAGAGCTTATATTAAGAAGCGGTAAAGGTAACGCTGTTGTGCCTGGTGCTGAAGGTATTGCCAATTTAACAAATGGTGTAGAAGTGAAAAATAAAAACACTGTAAATAAAAATCACCTTCTTATTATACCTAGAGATGATGGCAGAGGTGTAAAAGTTACTGAAAAGGCTTGGTTTTTAGTAAAAGGTGATTATGAGATAAAATAAAAGGAGTTTTTATATGTCTTTTACAGTTTGCAATATATTAGGCGTTCCTATAAATAACGTAAATTTAAACGAAGCCTTAGGGCTTGTGCTTTTATATCTTGAAGATGATGAAAAAAAGATTATTTTTACACCAAACCCAGAGTTTATTATGAATGCTCTTGATGATAAAGAATTTATGGAAATTTTAAATAAAAGTAACTTAAACATAGCAGATGGCATAGGAGTAGTAATAGGTGCTAGAATGTTAGGCTACAATATAAGAGAGCGTGTTGCTGGGTTTGACTTGGTTCAAAATATTTTTTCTAAAATAAAAAATACAGATAAAACAGTATATTTTTTAGGTTCTAGTGAAGAAAATATTAATTTAGCTAAAGAAATGATGGAAAAAAAATATAAAGGGCTTAAAATAGTTGGCACTCATAATGGATATTTTACCGAAGAAGAGGGCAACATAATAATTGATAAAATAAATCAGCTTAGTCCAGATTTATTATTAGTTGGGCTTGGCTCTCCTAGGCAAGAAAAATGGATATACAACAACAAAGATAGACTTAATGTTAAAGTTATGATAGGTGTTGGTGGTAGCTTTGATGTTATGAGTGGAAATGTTAAAAGAGCCCCTAAAATTTTTATTAAGCTAAATTTAGAATGGTTTTATAGACTTATAACACAACCTACAAGGTTTAAAAGAATGTTAAAGCTACCTTTATTTATTATAGAAGTTTTAAAATATAAAATAAAGGGTGGTAAAAATGAAAGAACTATTAAAAAATAAAACATTTAAAAAATATTTAAATATTATTGTTGGTTGTTTTTTATTATCTGTTTCTCTTAATGTATTTTTAAAGCCTAACCACTTTGTATTAGGTGGTGTTACAGGTTTTGGTATTATATTAGATAGTGTATTTCAAACAACATTTGGTATACCTTTTCCACTTTCAATAAGTAATATTTTAATAAATTTACCTTTATTTTTAATAGCGTATAAAATTTTTGGGTTTAAGTTTTTAGGTAATACTCTATTTGCAACATTTTTCTTATCTTTTTGTTTAGCTATTACAGATTTTTTACCAACATTTACAGAAGATGTATTTTTAGCAGCAGTTTTTGGTGCGGTTTTAGATGGTATAGCTCTAGGGCTTATTATAAAAAATAGGTGTAGCACAGGCGGTACAGACCTTTTGGCTATTATTATTAATAAATTTATAAAACATATACAAATATCTAAAATACTTTTATGTATAGATGCTACTATTATTTTTATGGGCATAATTGTTTTTGGTGTTAAACCTACATTATATGCTATTATGAGTGTATTTATAGTTAGTAGGGTTATAGGAGCAGTTGTAGATGGCTTTGACTTTGCTAAAGCAGTATTTATTATTAGTGACAAATCTGAAGAGATAGGACATAGCATATTAAATATTATTGATAGAGGAGCAACTGCCTTAGATGCTCACGGTATGTACACAAAAAATAAAAAGAATGTTATATTTTGTATTGTTAAACAAAAACAAATACCAGAGCTTAAAGAAGTTGTAGCAGACATTGATGAAAATGCCTTTGTTGTTATTGCTAATGTTAGCGAAGTAATAGGCAGAGGCTTTAAAGGAATTGTAGAATAATAAAAAATAAGCTGTTATTTATTAACAGCTTATTTTTTTTGATTATTTAATATTGTATTTATTGTTATATTCATTTTTTTACGTATTTCTTCTTCTTCTAAGAAAATAGTTGTCAACACATCTATAATGTATATTGTTGAAAACTGTGTATTAATAAAAGAGTTTTTTGTTAATAAGTTTGGGTTTGGTACAATAATAAAAAAATCTGAATTTAAAGATAATGTACTTGTAGGAAAACTAGTAATAGATGCTACAAAGCATTTATTTTTTTTTGCAAGTTTAACAGCATTTATAACATCTAAAGTTTCGCCAGAGCAAGAAAGTGCTATTACTAAATCATTTTCATTTAATATAGAGCTATTTATTAACATAAGGTGAGAATCGGTAATAGCTTGGCAATGAAACCCCATTCTTATGAGCCTAAGCATAAATTCTGTACCTGTTAAACCAGAGCTACCAAGCCCATAAATATATATTCTTTTAGCATTTTTTATTTTATTATATAAGATATTTAGGTCCTTTAGGTTAACTATATTGTTTGTGCTAGATATAATATCTGTATAAAAAGAGTATACTTTGTTTAGAGGGTCATTTTTATGTGTATTTATATATGATGTTAAATTTATTGAACCTAAGCTAATTTTAAAATGTGCAAAATTTTCAAAATTAAGTTTTTGGCAAAATCTAGTAACGGTAGCAGTAGATACACCGCAGTTTTTAGCAAATAAATTAATATTCATATTTTCAATAGATTGAGCATTTGATAAAATATAATCTGCTATTTTTTGTTCTTTAATAGAAAATTCTAAATATTTTAGTTGTATAAGTTCTAATGTATTCATCTATATCACCAAAATTAAGTTTTTATTAAATTATAACATTATAATTAAAATTTTACAAATAATTTATAAGTGTACAATATATACAAAAGTTTAATTATAAATTCTTATAATATTATGGCTTGAAAAATATGAAATTTATTATTATAATAAGAATATAGATGAAAATAATTTACATAAAGTGATTGTAAATGTTAATTATATTATTTTTTAGGAGGGAAGCCTATGTTTAAACAATTACAAAAACTAGGAAAAGCTTTTATGCTACCAATAGCAATTTTGCCAGCAGCAGGGTTGTTATTAGGTATAGGTGGTGCATTATCTAACCCAAATACAATTAGTACATATCCATTTTTAGATGTACCATTTTTACAAGGATTATTTAAAATAATGTCAGAATCTGGCAACATAGTATTTGCTAACATTGCTCTTATTATGTGTGTTGGTCTTGCAGTTGGTCTTGCTAAAAAAGACAAAGGTACGGCAGGCCTTGCCGCAGTTGTTGCATTTTTAGTTATGAATGCAGCAATAACTGCTATGATAAATGTTTTTAAACCAGAAGGTGTAACTGCAATAGACACTGGTGTAGTTGGTTCTATTGTTATAGGTTGTATGGTTGTATTTTTACATAATAGATATAATAACATACAGCTACCACAATTTTTAGGATTTTTTGGTGGTTCTAGGTTTATACCTATTGTATCATCATTTTGTGCAATTTTTATAGGTGCAATATTTTTTATAATATGGCCACCATTTCAAAAAGTGTTAGTATCAGTTGGTGAACAAATAGGCAATATGGGTGCTTTTGGTACTTTTATATATGGATTTTTATTAAGACTTACTGGTGCAGTTGGTCTTCACCATACTATATATCCATTATTCTGGTACACAGAGCTTGGAGGTACTGCTGTTGTAGCTGGTACAGAAGTTGTTGGGGCTCAAAATATATTCTTTGCAGAGCTTGCAGACCCATCTCATACAGGTCTTTTTACTTATGGTACTAGATTTTTTGCAGGTAGATTTGATACAATGATGTTTGGTTTACCAGGAGCAGCTTTAGCTATGTATCATTGTGTGCCAAAAGAAAAAAGAAAATTAGTAGGTGGTTTATTATTTAGTGGTGCTTTAACATCATTTTTAACAGGTATTACAGAGCCATTAGAATTTATGTTTTTATTTGTTGCGCCTTGGTTATATGCTATACACGCAGTTTTAGATGGTATATCATTCTTTTTAGCAGATATTTTATCAATAAGAATTGGTAACACATTCTCTGGTGGTTTAATAGATTTCTTATTATTTGGTGTGTTCCAAGGCAATGATAAAACTAATTGGATATATGTAATACTTATAGGTATACCTTGGTTCTTTGTATATTACTTTGTATTTAGATTTTTTATAACAAAATTTAATATACAAACTCCTGGTAGAGAAGAAGGTGAAGATACTGAAGTTAAAGTAGAAACAAAAACAAGTATTGCAGAAGATGCAATAGAAGTGTTAAAAGCTTTAGGTGGTAAAGAAAATATAGAAGACTGTGATGCTTGTATAACAAGGCTTCGTGTTGCAGTTAAAGACATAAATAAGGTTGATAAAGATAGAATAAAAGAGCTTGGAGCAACAGCTGTGTTTGATGTAAAAGGTGGCATACAAGCAGTGTTTGGGGCAAAAGCTGATTTAATAAAAAATAAAATCAATGAAATATTAGATGTAAACTAAAGGGGGATTATTTATGGAAAAAGGGTTAATTGTATCTTGTCAGGCTTTAGATAATGAGCCTTTACATAGTTCATTTATAATGGGTAAAATGGCATTAGCAGCTTATCAAGGGGGAGCAATTGGGATAAGAGCCAATAGCGTTGAAGATATAAAAGAAATAAAAAATAATGTAAACTTACCTATCATAGGTATTATAAAAAAAGATTATGAAAATCTTGTACCATACATTACACCAACAATGAAAGAAGTAGATGAGCTTGTTAATGAAGGTGTTGATATAATAGCAGTAGATGCTACTATAAGCCAAGATGAAACTTTTTTAAAAGAAATAATAGAAAAATATAAAAATCAAAAATTTATGGCAGATATATCTACTTATGAAGAAGGTATAAGAGCAGATAAACTAGGCTTTCATTATGTAGGTACTACATTAATAGGTTATACACAACAGTCTAAAAATATAGAAAAATTTGAAGTTTTAGAAAAACTTATAAAAGATTGTAAAAATGCAAAAGTTATAGCAGAAGGTAATTTTAATACACCAGAACAAGCAAGAAAAGCTATTGATATGGGAGCTTATGCAGTTGTTGTAGGTAGTGCTATAACAAGACCACAGATTATAACAAAAACTTTTGCAGATGCTTTAAAAAAATAAAATAAAAAATAGCCCTTACATTTAGTAAGGGTTATTTTTTATTTTAAATTTATAGAATTAATTATATAATCTACATCAGATTTTATATAGTCAATACCATCTTCACTTACAACATCAGTTCTAACAATAGTAAATGTATCAGAGTCTTTAAATTCTATTAGTGTAATTATAGTTGTTGCGTAAGAATCAGAATATTCGATAATAGAAGTTGTTATAGTTTTATTATCAACAGTTTGTACAGTAGAGTCTTCTATTATAGTGGCAGAAGGGTCGCTAGATAAAGATGTTTTAGCATATTCATAGCTTTCTTGTGGGTCTTCTTCTTTTCTATTAGATGTGCTAGCTATAAGATATGTTATATTATTTTCATCTTGTTTATAAAAGCTATAAGGTACAGCTCTTTCAAGTCTTTTCCAGTTAGGAGGTGATATTATAGTTACATCTTCTAAATCGCTAGAAAATAATTTTTCTTCATCAGCTTTTTGTTTAGTATAGTTTGTTGTAGATAATAAAAAGTCAAGAGTTTCTTCAGTATCTTGAGAAGTGGCAGTGCCAACAACACCTATAAATTGGTCAGGGTGGTTTTTAATCTCTATTGTACCAACTAATGCAAAAAATTGTGTAAAATCGTTAGAAACATCATAAACTTTTTTTGTAATTTTTCTGTCTTTTTCATCAGAAGTGTTTTCAGATACTACTGTATAATTGGCAGATTGTTCAAATATAGTTTCTTGTGTTTCAAAAAATTGTTGTGATGTCATTTTTTCATTTTCTAATATATCAATTGAAAAATTAGAGTTGCCATCAGGTGTTGCTAGAGCAATTTCGCCATATAAATTCATAGCTTCTTCATATCCTTCAGGCATTTGATATTTTAATAAGTAATTTAAAGAAGGTAGCTCATTTTCACCAAGTTCTTTTTGAACAATAGCGTCTATACTTTTTAGCGTATTGCCAAATATACTAGAGCAAACAACTACAATAATAAGTAAAATTTCTAATGTTATTAATACTATGTTTGATTTTTTCATAAAATTTCTCCTTAAATATAAATTTAATAGTTATTATATCTGTTTAGATATTCTTCATATTGGTATCTATCCATTAATACATCACGTTGCTTACTGCCATTTTCAGAAGATACAATACCTCTATCTTCTAATTCTTCTATTATTCTAGCAGCACGGTTATAGCCAATTCTAAACTGGCGTTGTATCATAGATGTAGATGCTTTACCTTTTTTTACTAAAAAGGCAATAACATCTTCTGTAAGCTCGTCAGAGCTATCAGAGGACATACTGTCATTAGACCTTGCAGAGCTTTCAATTTTGTTGATAATAGATTCATCATAATTTGGAGAGCTATTTTCTTTTATAAAAGTTACTATATGCTCTACTTCTTTGTCAGATATAAAAGCACCCTGTATTCTTAAAGGTTTATTCATATCAACAGACCTAAAGAGCATATCACCTTTACCTAATAATTTTTCAGCACCAACTGTGTCTAAAACTGTACGAGAGTCTGTACCACTAGATACAGCAAAGGCTATTCTAGAAGGTATATTAGCTTTAATAAGACCTGTGATAACATCAACAGATGGTCTTTGTGTTGCTATTATAAGATGTATACCAGCAGCACGAGCAAGCTGAGCAAGCCTACATATAGATGCTTCTACCTCTTTTGCAGCAACCATCATAAGGTCGGCAAGCTCATCTATAATAATAATGATTTGAGGTAGCTTTGGTTCATTATTTTCTTCTTTTAAAGCATTATACCCTACAAGGTTTCTAGTGCCTGTTTGTGCAAAAAGATTATACCTTTCCATCATTTCAGATACAGCCCAGTTTAAAACACCAGCGGCTTTTTCTGGCTCTGTAACAACAGGTGTTAAAAGATGAGGTATACCATTGTAAACACTAAGCTCTACAACCTTTGGGTCTATCATCATAAGCTTAACTTCTTCAGGATTTGCTTTATATAATATACTTGTTATAAGTGTATTTATACAAACACTCTTACCAGAGCCAGTAGCACCAGCTATAAGCATATGAGGCATTTTAGCAATATCTGTAACTATAACATTACCAGTTATATCTTTACCTAAGCCAAAAGCAACCTTTGAAGGAAACTTTTGAAATTTTTCAGCACATATTACTTCGCTTAAAAATACACTTTTAACTTCTTTATTAGGTATCTCTATACCAACGGCAGATTTACCAGGGATAGGAGCTTCTATCCTAATAGAGCTAGCAGCAAGGCTAAGAGCAAGGTTATCAGCAAGGCCTAAAATTTTGCTTACTTTAATACCATCTTCTATTGAAAGCTCATATCTTGTAACAGAAGGGCCTTTGCTTATATTTATTACTTGTGCATTAACATTAAAGCTTTTTAATGTTTTTACCAATATATAAGAATTTTCTCTAAGTTCCATATCGTTATTTTCATCTGTTTCATTAGGGTTTTTAGATAAAAATGATAATTTAGGAAAAACATATTCTTTTTTAATATCTTGTTCAACTTCTAAAGAAGTTACCATTTTTTCAACATCAGGCTTTATAATAATAGGTTCGTTTATATTTTGTGTTTCTTCTTGTGTATTATTAATATTTTTTATAGGTTGTTGATTTATATTTTGGTTTTGTTGTATTATTGTAAACCCTTCATTATCTTTTTTTACATTGGATAATTTATTATTTATGTGGTTAGATGAAGAGATATTGTTATCTATATTATTTGATAAAGAGGTATTATTAGGAGCAGGTATACTATTATCTATATCTGTATCTAAACCTAAATCTGTACCTGTATCTAAGTCTATATCTGTATCTAAGTCTATATCTGCATTGTTAGAAATATTATTATCAAGTAAAGGTTTATCTTTATAAATATCTATCTTATCATCTAAATTTATGTTAGAAGATGGTGCTGCATTATCAAAAATATCACTGTTATCTAAATCTGGATTATTATCATTAAAATTATAAAATTCATCTAAGTTATTAAAGTGATTGTCAGCAACTTCACTAGATAAAAACTCTTCTGGTGGATTTTCAAAAATATCATCTATTGATTTATTATTTGCAAATTTTAAATCTATGTCAAATTTATTATTTATAGATATATTTTCAGGGTTTTTCTTTTTATATACATCATTTATATATTCTTCTTTAGATTTTATTTCAAATAAATCTGTATTATTTGAAGGTTTATTTAAGTCTTTTTCAAAATCTTTTATTATGTTAGCCGTTGTAGAGTATATATTATTATTTGATGTATTTGCATTAATATTGTTATTTGTATCTGTTTTAATATCTTTATCTACATAGTTATTAGCTGTATTTTTAATATATTTTTCTGGGTTATTTATTTCATCTATTGCAAAAATAATTTTTTTATCAGTATCTGCTTTTGGTTTTTTATTCATATCAAAAAAAACAGGTTTTTCTATGCGTCTATATTTATCTACACCATCAAAAAGATAGTTATTATATCTTTTTATAGTTCTTCTTGATATATTAAAATCTTCATTATCTTCTAATATAATATCAGGATTTGGTAATTTTTTAGGTGTTCTTTTTGATATAGGTGGTGGAGGTGGCTGTTCTTCTTCATAATATGTATTATTTTTATTAGGTTTTAAGTTATTTTTATTATCTAATTTTTCTTTTATTTTTAAAAATATACTTTTCTTATTTGAATTATCTACGTTAATATCTTCTTCAAATTCTTCTTTTACATCATATTCATAATAAAAATAATTAGATAGATTTTTAAACCCTTTATAAATAGTAGTAAAAAATGATTTACCAGTTAATAAAAATATACTTGCTATAAATAAAAGAATAATAACAACATAGCTTGCAAACACACCTATTACTTTTATAAACAAGTCGCCTATTAAGGCACCCAAAATACCACCATCTAAAAATTTACCAGATTTATATTCGTTAGATAAATATATAAAATAGTTTGAAAAATTTGCTATATCTTGTCTAGTTATAATATGAAAAAAGCTTATTAAAAGGGCAAAAGCTATAATAGATAATACTAGTTTAAAAATATTAATTTTATTAGTTTGTGAAAAAAATACATACACACTAGACACAATCATTATAATAGGTAAAAAATAAGCACCTATACCAAACAAACCTTTAAAAAAACTGCTAAGAGCCTTACCTAAAAAACCACCACTACCAAAAAATATACTTATTATTAATAAAATACCAAAGCATATTATAAGTATAGAGGTTATCTCTAAAGAAAGGCTATTATTAATAGGGTTTTTAGAAGGGCTTGTCTTTTTATATTTTTTATTTTTTAAGTTGTCATTTTTATTTTCTGTTTTAGCCATTTAAAAAACTTCCTTTGTAATATAATTAAAACTATTTATTTATAAAACTTTTTTCTATATTTATTATACATTGATATCTACTATCTAAAGCTTTTACATTTGCTTTTATATCAGATATAAGGCTTTTTTCTTTTTCTTTTGAAAAATTATAAGGTATAACTAAGTCAAATATAAAATTTATTTTATTTTCTCCGTCTACTATCCTATGGTCGTGTGTATCTAGCTCTTCATCATAGTTTTTAAAAACGTTTTGTATAGTAGATACAATAGTTTGTATTCTTTCATCATTTACATTTACAGGGTCCATATGTATAGTTAAAAATATATTAAGCTCATCTTGAATTTGCTTTTCTATAAGGTCTATTATTTCGTGAGATTTATTTATATCTACATTACTAGGTACTTCTACGTGCAAAGAGGCTATGCTTTTATTAGGACCATAATTATGTACTAATATATCGTGAACACCTATAACATTATCATAGCTTAAAGCAATAGATTTTATACGCTCAGCAAGCTCACTATCAATAGCTTCTCCTAAAAGAGGTGACAAAGTTTCTCTTGCAAGGTTAAAGCCAGAATATATTAAAAATAATGCTACAATTATACCAAAATAACCATCTAAGTTTATATTAAATATTTTAAATATTATTAAAGATAATATAGTTACAGAGGTAACAATAACATCATTACGGCTATCTGTGGCTGTTGCTATTAATGAATGAGAGTTTATTAATTTACCTATTTTTTTATTAAAAAATGCTTGCCATATTTTTATTAATACTGTTATTAATAAAATAAAAATTGTAACATAGCTAAAAGATATATTTTCTGGAGCTAAAATTTTAAAGAAAGATGTTCTTAAAAATTCAAAGCCTATAAGCATTATGATAAAAGATACTACAAGCCCAGATACATATTCCATTCTACCGTGACCAAAAGGGTGCTCTTCATCAGCTGGCTTTGCACCAAGCTTAAAGCCTACTAGAGTTATTATAGAAGATAAGCTATCAGATAGATTGTTAAAAGAATCTGCCATTATAGCCACACTGTTAATAACTAAACCAACTAAAAATTTTATAATAAATAAAGCTACGTTACTAGATATACCTATAAAGCTACCTAGTTCACCATATTTTTTTCTAACATTTTCATCTTTAATATTTTTATAGTCTTTTATAAATAATTTGATTAATAAATTAGTCATTATTACCTCCTAAAAAATAATAACATTAATAAAAATTATAACAAATTAAACCATAGAACACAAGTATTTTTATTGTCGACATATAACTATTTTTATGCTATACTATTTATAAATATTTTTTCATTAGGAGTGTTTTGTGCTATGAATTTTTATCCCTTAAACCAAAAGATAGGTATAATTGGTGGAGGACAGCTTGGTAAAATGATGATTTTAGAAGCTAAAAAGCTAGGTTGTCATATTACCATATTAGACCCTGTAAAAGACTGCCCTGCTAGTAGTATTTGTGATGAACACATAGTAGCTAGCTTTTCAGACAAAAATGCCATATATTCTTTAGCTAAAAAATGTGATGTAATAACTTATGAATTTGAGCATATAGATTATGCTTGCCTTATGGAGCTTGAACAACTAGGACATAAAGTATATCCTACCCCTAGCTCTTTAAAGATTATACAAAATAAATTTACTCAAAAAACTGTTTTAAAAGAAAATAATATTAATGTGCCTAACTTTTATTTGGTGCAAACTATTGAAGATGTAAAAAATATAGCTAAAGAATTTTCATATCCAATAGTTTTAAAATCTTGCACAGGTGGATATGATGGAAAGGGCAATTACATAATAAAATGTGAAGAAGATATAGAAAAAGGTTTTAACACATTAAACCCTAATTTAGATACTCCTTTAATGGTAGAAAAATTTGTAGATTTTGATATGGAGGTATCTGTTCTTGCTTGTGGAGGCTTAAATAACGATATAAAAGTATATCCAGTAGGTAATAACATACATATAGATAATATTTTACATAAAACTATTGTGCCAGCTAACATATCAGAAGAAAGCAAACAAAAAGCTATAAATATTGCCCATAATATTATAGATATATTTAATGGTGTTGGTATGTTTTGTGTAGAATTTTTTGTAACAAAAGATGGGGAAGTTTTAGTAAATGAAATAGCACCAAGACCACATAATTCTGGGCATTATACAATAGAAGGCTGTGTTACAAGCCAATTTGAAAACCACATAAGAGCTATTTTAGGGTTACCTTTAGGTAATACAAGCTTATTAAACCCTACTGTAATGATAAATCTTCTTGGTGAAGAGGGGCATAAAGGTGATGCTTTGGTAGAAGGGTTAATAAATGCTCTTAATATAGAAAATGTATTTGTACATATATATGGCAAAAAACAAACTGTTGCTAAAAGAAAAATGGGACATTTAACTTGTTCTATGCAATCTTTAGAACAGGCAGAAAAAAATGCTATAAAAGCTTATAACCATATAAAATTTATTTCTAAAAGCTAGGAGGGATAGCAATGGCTAAAATAGGTATAATTATGGGTAGTGATTCTGACCTAAAGGTTATGTCAGAAGCTGCAAAAGTTTTAGAAGATTTTAATATTGATTATGAAATAAGTATAGTATCGGCACATAGAACACCAGAAAGATTATATGAATATGCACAAAGTGCTAAAAATAGAGGTATAAACATAATTATAGCAGGTGCTGGAGGAGCTGCCCATTTACCTGGTATGGTGGCTGCTATAACAACTTTACCTGTTATAGGTGTTCCTATAAAAACAAAAGCTTTAAAAGGGGTAGACTCTTTATATTCGATAGTACAAATGCCAGCTGGCATACCAGTTGCTACTGTTGCTATTAATGGTGGAGCCAATGCAGGTTTATTAGCTGTTCAAATATTAGGTGCTTTTGACCAAACAGTTGCTGATAGAATTAATTATTATAGAAAAAATTTAAATGATTTAGTTGTAGAAAAAGCACAATCTTTAGAAGAAATAGGGTATAGAAAGTATATTAAAGAATACCTCTAAACTAATTAATAAAGTTTTCAATGAATAATTTAATAAATTTTATATTGGCTATTGAAAATAAATAATAATTATGATAAAATGATACTAAATTGTTATAAAAACATATTTAATATTTTATTTTGGAGGTATTTAAATGGATTATAATAAAATAATCGGTTCAAATGTTAGATTTGAACGCCAAAAAAGAAATCTTACTATTGACGAACTTTCAGAAATTTTAAACATTGCACCAGGCTTTTTAGGATTAATCGAAAGAGGCCAAAGAGGGACAAGCATAAAAAATTTATGCAAAATAGCTAACTTTTTTAGCATAACATTAGACCAACTTATTACTTGCCCTTCTGACCAAAGAATAGTTGTTAAAGAAGAGCCAAATGCTGAAAAGAAAAGAACAACAATATTAACTTATGTTAATAGTATGGATGAACAAGAATTAGATTTTGTTATAGGTACTATGAAAACTTTTAAAAAGTATGTTTCAAACAAAATCGAAAAAGAAGATATTGAATAATAATAATTTTACTTATTTCCCCAAAAAAGGTATAGCATATGCTATACCTTTTTTGGGGAAATAATCAAAAACTAAGTATTTTAAAATAATAACTTTAAAATTTTATTTATATTTATAAAAGTAATACTGTATTAATTTATTATTGTAATTTTATAACATATATATTATAATATATATTATGGCTATAAATATATTAAGGAGGGGAGAGTTTTGTTTTTAACTGTTATAATATTCTTTTTATTTAATTACTATTTTTTCACATATGTGTCAAAAATATTAATAGATTTTAAGAAGAGTAGCTTAGTTTATATATCGGCATCATTTATTAATACAGTATTAATGATATTGGCCTATGAAATGAACTCTCCTTATTATGTTTCTTATTTTTGTGTGTTATTTACATTAACCATAGAATTTTTGATATTTTCAAAATCAAAATTTATACAGGCATTTTTATGTGCAGGTATATTAGTAATAAATATTAGTGTTAGTCAAATGTTTTTTATACCTATTTATTCATATATTAGAGGAGTAACACCTTATGAACTATTTAATAATGCTAATATGTTTTTCCAAAGTTTAGGTATATTATTTATTATATTATTTGTTGTATTTAAGATAAGCTTAAAATTTATATCACCAACAGATATTATTAGAATATCCACAGCACCTACATATTCTTTGATGATTTGTGCAATAATTATTTTTATTTTAACTTATACAATAATAGATGTTATTGCATTACAAAATCCTAAATATTTCACAAAGTATATATTATTATTTTTAACTACACCAATATTAAATGCTACATTGTTTTACATATTATTTTTTTATAGTATAAAAAGTGTGAAAATAGTTGCATTTAAAAGAAAGTCTGATGAATTAGAGCTTAAAAGAACGAAAAATAACCTTAGCAAGAAAAATATAGAAGATAAAATATTAAAAGATGATTTAACATCTTGTTATAATAGAAAATATATAATGTCAGACTTAAAAGATAAATATGAAAAAAATATATTTAATTTTGCCATTTTATTTATAGATATAGATGGACTAAAAGTTGTTAATGATACATTAGGTCACGAAATAGGTGATGAATATATAATAAATATTAGTAATGTTTTAAAAGAGTCTGTAAGAGAAAATGATTTGATAGCTAGGCTTGGTGGAGATGAGTTTCTTATTATTATAAATGATATACAAGAAAGTGAAGTAAAATATATTTTAGATAGAATTGATAAAAAAATTAAAATATTAGATAAACTTACTAATAATTACAAAGTATCTGCAAGTATAGGTAGTATATTTATAGATGAAAATTTATTGAAAACTGGTGTTGAAAATATTATTAAAATTGCTGATGATAAGATGAGATTGCATAAAAGTTATCAAAAGGAGAATAGTTCTAAATGTTAAAAATAATTTGTTTTTTACTATTTATAATATATAGCTATGTTGTTTTCTTGTATTCATCAAAAATGTTTTTAAATGGGGTAAAAAATTATAAATATGCTTATTATATAATTATTTTTAACTGTATTTTACTTGGCATATTTTTAATTTTTAATATTATTATATACGAATGGTTATTGATGATAATTTATTTTGTACTTATGTATTTACAGTTTAAGCTGGTATATAATGATGAAACAATTAGAAATATTTTTGGCGTATTATGTTTTGCGGTTAATTTTTTTGGTATAAGATTAATATTTATAGGTTTATATTCTATCATTATGGATGTACCTATTTATTTAATAATGAATAATCTTGAAATAATAACAATAATAACAATAATAACATTTATAATAACTATTATATATATAACAAGTATTATTATATTTATACCTGTTAAACATATGCATATGATGGTTACAGATAAGGGCAATTTAATATTTTCTCTTTCTATATTAGGTGTAATATATGCCTTTTTATTAATAAATTCAAACTTATTATATGTAAAAGAACAAAATATAGTTATGAATGCTGTATACGTAAAAATTGGTATATGCACTATAATAGGCTTTTTAGCATCATTATCATATTGTTATTTATTTTCTAGATTACAGTTATATGTAGTTAAAGCAGAGAATATTGAAAAAGAAATACAAGAAGAAGAAATTATGTTAAAACAGCTAGAAAATGAGGCAAATTATGATTATTTTACATCTTGTTTAAAAAGAGATGTTATATATAAAAAAATAGATGATATTTTAGAAGGAATTCCATTTTTTTGTATTGCATTTATAGATATAGATGGGTTAAAAATAACAAATGACCAATATGGACATGATGAAGGAGACTTTTATATAAAAGCAGTAGCAGAAATATTAAATTCAGAGTTTATAGGTAAAGCCATAGGTAGAATAGGCGGAGATGAATTTTTAGTTGTTTTAGAACATACAGATATTTATGCAGCTATGAAATGTGTTATAAGATGCTTTGAAAGAGTAGAAAATATTAGTAAGATGTTTAATAAGCCATATAGCACGTCTATAAGCTATGGTGTTATAGAGGTTACACCAGATAATAAATTATCAAGAGATGAAATAATAAAGCAAGCAGATATACAAATGTATAACTTTAAAAAATCTAGAAAGAAAAATAGAAAGTAGTTAAATTTACATATTAAAGTAGAAATAAAAAGTCTAAAGAAATTTTCTTTAGACTTTTTTTAAAAAAATACTTGACAAAATTAAAAAAAAGTGTTAATGTTATCTTAAACTGAATAGCACTCATAAAAATTGAGTGCTAATAGGTAGAGTAATTTATGTTATTTGTTCCTAAGGAAGTGATTTTTTGAACTTAAATGAAAGAAAAATTAAAATATTAGAAGCTATTGTTACAGGTTATATCGAAACAGGTGAACCCATAGGTTCTCGTACTATTGCTAAAAATTATGACCTAGGTATTAGTAGTGCAACTATAAGAAATGAAATGAGCGATTTAGAAGAGCTTGGGCTTATAACACAGCTTCATACATCTTCTGGGCGTATACCATCTGATAAAGGATACAGATTATATGTAGATAACCTTATGGGACATAGAGAGCTTACAGAAGAAGAAACTAACTTTTTACAAAATGTAATAATAGATAACATAAATCATATGGATTATCTTATGGAGCAAACAGCAAAGGCTTTATCTATGCTTACAAACTATCCAACAATAATTAGTAAGCCAAAAGCTGAAGAAGAAAAAATAAAACATATTCAGCTTGTTTTACTAGATGAAACATCTATTATAGCTGTTGTTGTTACAGAAAATAAAACTGTAAAAAACTATATTATACCCGTAGATAGACATTTTTCTATGGAAGACTTAATATCAATTAGTACTGCTGCAAACAGTTTAATTGAAAAATATTCATTAGAAGAAATAAAAAATATAATTGATGAAAGTGAAAAAGAAATTTTAACTGATGCAGAGCAAGTTATTAACAAAGTTTTTTATGAAATATTTAAGGCTAATAAAGAAGAAGAAGATATTAAAGTATACACTAGCGGTATAAAGAATATACTAGACTTTAAAGAATTTAGCAATATAGAAAAAGCTAAACCTATCTTTCAATCATTAGAAGAAAAGCAAATGCTAGTAGATATATTAAGTAATAATAGTGAAAATAACGATTCTATACAAATATTAATTGGTGGAGAAAATACTATTGAAGGTTTAAAAGATTGTAGTATTGTAAAGACTGAATATAAAATAGCTGGAGCAACAGGTACAATAGGTATTATCGCTCCCACTCGTATGGACTATGCAAAAGCCGTTAGTGTTTTAGATGGAATTGTTAAAAATATAAATAATGTTCTTAAATCCTTGTCGTCAGATTGAGGGGAAAGGAAAAATGATGGAAAAAGATATTGAACAAAACGAAATTAAAAACGAAACAACAGAAGAAACTATTGATGAAACAATAGAAGAGGTTAAAGAAGACATAAGCGAAATAGACCAGCTTAAAGATAAGCTTGAAAAGGCAGAAGCATCTTCTAAAGATTATTTAGATAAATTACAAAGAAGTATGGCAGAATTTGATAACTTTAGAAAAAGAACTAATATAGAAAAAGCTTCTATGTATGAAAATGGTACTAGAGATACTATTGAAAAGCTTTTACCTATACTTGACAACTTTGAAAGAGCTATTTTATCTACACCAGAAGAAGATAAAGAAAACCCTATGTTTAAAGGTATAGATATGATATTTAACCAAATGGTAGAAACTTTTAAAAATATGGGTGTAGAAGAAGTTGCTGGTGTTGGAGAAACTTTTGACCCTAACATACACAATGCTGTTTTACACGTTGATGATGATAGCTTAGGCGAAAATGTTGTTGCAGAAGTTATGCAAAAAGGTTATAAATATAAGGACAAAGTAATACGTCCTAGTATGGTTAAGGTTGCAAATTAATTAATATAGACATTTGACAATAATAAAATAATATTAAAAAGGAGATAATAAATATGGGAAAAATTATTGGTATAGACTTAGGTACAACTAACTCTTGTGTTGCTGTTATGGAAGGTGGTCAACCTGTTGTTATAGCTAATAGCGAAGGCGCTAGAACTACTCCTTCTATTGTTGGTTTTACAAAAACTGGCGAAAGATTAGTAGGTGAAACTGCTAAACGTCAAGCTGTTACAAACGTAGATGGTACTGTTATCTCTATTAAAAGACATATGGGTACTGATTATAAATTTGAAAATGATGGCAAAAAATTCTCTCCACAAGAAATTTCTGCTATGATTTTACAAAAACTTAAAAAAGATGCAGAAAGCTATTTAGGTGAAAGCGTTACAGAGGCTGTTATCACTGTTCCTGCTTACTTTACAGATAGCCAAAGACAAGCTACAAAAGATGCTGGTAAAATTGCAGGTCTTGAGGTTAAACGTATTATAAATGAGCCTACTGCTGCTGCTTTAGCTTATGGTCTTGATAATGAAAATGAGCAAAAAATAATGGTTTATGACTTAGGTGGTGGTACGTTTGACGTATCTATCATTGAAATAGGTGATGGCGTTATTGAAGTTTTAGCTACAAGTGGTAACAACCATTTAGGTGGTGACGATTTTGATGAAAAAATTATACAATACCTTGTAGACGAATTTAAAAAAGCAGAAGGTATGGACTTAAGAACTGATAAAATGGCTATGCAACGTCTTAAAGAGGCAGCAGAAAAAGCTAAAAAAGAATTATCATCTGCTACAACAACAAACATTAACTTACCATATATTACAATGAACCAAGATGGCCCTAAACATATAGATTTAACTTTAACTAGAGCTAAATTTGAAGAATTAACTCACGATTTAGTTTTAGCTACATTAGAGCCAGTAAGAAATGCTTTAAAAGATGCAGATTTAGAACCTAGCGACTTAGACAAAGTATTATTAGTAGGCGGTTCTACAAGAATACCTGCTGTTCAAGAAGAAGTTAAAAAAATAACTGGTAAAGAACCATTTAAAGGTATAAACCCAGACGAATGTGTTGCTCTTGGTGCTTCTATCCAAGGTGGTAAACTTGCAGGTGATGAAGGTGCTGGTGGTATCTTACTTTTAGATGTTACTCCACTTTCTTTAGGTATAGAAACTGCTGGTGGTGTTTCTACTGTATTAATACCTAGAAATACTACTATACCTACTAATAAAAAAGAAACATTTACAACTTATGCAGATAATCAAACTGCTGTTGATATTAGAATAGTTCAAGGTGAAAGACCTATGGCTAGAGATAACAAAGAGCTTGGTCAGTTTAAATTAGACGGTATTGCTCCTGCTCCTCGTGGTATACCAAAAATTGAAGTTACATTTGATATAGATGCTAACGGTATTACTACTGTTTCTGCTAAAGACTTAGGCACTGGTAAAGAACAAAATATTACTATTACTTCTAGCACAAACTTAAGCGACGAAGAAGTAGAAAGAGCTATGAAAGAAGCAGAACAATATGCAGAAGCAGATGCTAAGAGAAAAGAAGCTGTTGATGTTAAAAATGAAGCAGAAAGTTTAATTTTCCAAGGTGAAAAAGTTTTACAAGATGTAGGCGATAAAGTATCTGAAGAAAATAAAGCTGAGCTTCAAAAAGAAATTGACAACTTAAAAGCAGTATCTAGCCCAATGGTTGCAGAAACTATGAGCGAAACAGATACTCAAACATTAAAAACAGCTACTGAAAGCTTTACAAAATTTATTAACGATTTTTCAACAAAACTTTATCAAGAAGCAGGTGGCAACCCTAATATGAATATGGGAGATATGGGTGCAAGCCAAGATGCTACAAACAATGATGATATTATAGATGGTTAATATTAATAATACAATTACCCTCTAGCCTATGGTTAGAGGGTAAATCACTAAATACAGTTAAACTTTCAAAAATAATTTTTCTTTTAAGGTTTTATTATTTATTAGTTTATATGCTATATATAATAATATAGAGCCTGTTATTATAAAAATAAAAATTACTATACTACAATTTCTAAAAAATTCTTGTGGTAGTATGTTAATTATTGGGTCTTTTACTGTATCAAATATCCAATAATCATTATTGAAAAATATTTTATGAAAGACTGTAAAAGATATATCAAAATTTATATAACCTATTAAACATATAAAAATTGTTATAGCAATACAATTTATTGAACATTTTTTTTAAAATATACTATCTTTTTTCTTATAATAATAGTACAATATTATAGTTAATATTATTGTAATAGCTATACATATTAAAGACATAGTATTAAATATTTCTTTAACTTCTTCAAAGTGTATTTTGCCTTGTGTAGAATAAGCTAAGGTTGGCAAATGAAAAGAATTATTTGAAAAAGGTATTAAATAATCTATCATATTATTATAATTTAGCTTTATATGTTCAATAGAATATCCTGTTTTTTGAGATAAATCTAAGTAATTAATATGTAAATAGTAAAAATTTTTATTAAATAATAAAAATAAAATTGCAATAAAAACAAATATGTAAATAAATAAAATACTCATAAATATAGTTAAAATATAATCAAAAAATTTTTTCATAAATACTCCTTTATTAATTTTATTATGTTATATTTTACTATATTTTGAACAAATAGTCATTAAAAATATAAGTGGTAGGTGAAAAAATTGGCAAAAAGAGATTATTATGAAGTGTTGGGTGTAAATAAAGGTGCAACAGATGCTGATATAAAAAAGGCGTATAGAAAACTTGCTAAAAAATATCACCCAGATGCTAACCCTAATAACCAAGAGGCAGAAGCAAAATTTAAAGAAGCAACAGAAGCCTATGAAGTGCTTAGTGATGAAAAGAAAAGACAAACATATGACCAGTTTGGACATTCGGCATTTGATGGTGCTGGAGGATTTTCTGGTGGTGGCAACTTCTCTGGTATGGATATGGGAGATATTTTTGAAAGTTTCTTTGGTGGTGGAGGCTTCTCTGATATATTTGGTGGAGGTTCATCAAGAAGAAGAAGAGGGCCGTCAAGAGGAGCAGATTTACAATATAACCTTACAATAGATTTTGAAGAGGCTGTTTTTGGTTGTAAAAAAGAAATATCTTTTCAAGCAGATGATAAATGTGATAACTGTGGTGGTAGTGGTGCTAAACCTGGTACACACCCTCAAACTTGTCCTACTTGTGGTGGTTCTGGGCAAGAGAGAGTTATGCAACAAACAATGTTTGGTTCTATGACTACTGTTATAGAGTGTCGCACTTGTCACGGTGAAGGTAAAATAATAAAAGAACCTTGCCCTGTATGTAATGGTAAAGGAAAGGTTAGAAAAACAAAAACTATAACGGTTGATATACCAAAAGGTATAAATGAAGGACAAAGTATTAGAAAAGCTGGTATGGGTGCTCCAGGTGAAAAAGGTGGACCTAATGGAGATTTACTTATAGCTATTAGTGTTAGACCACACAAGACTTTTGTTAGACAAAACAATGATATATATGTAGAAGTGCCTATATCTATTGTACAAGCAACTTTAGGTGATGAGATAAAAATACCTACAATAGATGGAGAAGAAACTTATACTGTAAAACCAGGTACACAACCAGAAACAACAGTTACCCTTAAAAATAAAGGGGTATTTAACGTACGTAACCCTAAACTTAGAGGTGACCAAATTGTTAAATTTAAAGTAGTTGTACCTACTAAAATAAATGAACATCAAAAAGAGCTTCTTATGCAATTTGCAGGTCAAGATGGCTCTATACCAACTGTAAAAAAGGAAAAGTTTTTTGATAAAGTTAAAAAACATTTTGACTAAAAATAAAAGATATGGCATTTGCCATATCTTTTATTTTGTAGGTTGTATACTGTTTTTAGTGGCGGTTAAAAAAATAACTAAAGCTAAACAGTATACAACCTTTTTTTGTTGTGCAATTTTACTTAAATAAATAAAGGAGGTGTTAAAATGAAAATTACTATTTTAGAAGAAACGAAAAGAGAGATAGTTCTGAAGGTTGAAGATGAGTGCTGTCCATTTTGTAATAGTAATAAAATAAGAAATAAAGGAAACTATCTTTCAAAAATAAATAAAGAATGCATTAAAAAATTTTTTCTTAAAGATGTGTATTTAAAAAGAATTAGATATCAATGCAATGACTGTAATAAATGTTTTTCTGAAAAAATATTTTTCAGGGATATTTTAGATGAAAAATTTAAGCCATACCTAAGAATATTATTAGATAGAGATATAATAATGTTAAGTGTTATAGAAGATTATAATATTAAAAAATTATTAGATTTAGATAATTATTGGTATATATTAAGGGAGGGTAAATTTTTAACATTAATAAATTATAAAACTTTAGAAGTGAAAGAATTTTTTTATAAAAAACAAAAGAAAGAAGATAGATTAGAGCTAAAAAGTTTTAAAAGAAAAGGTAAAATGCAGTAATTTATATTGATTTATGAGGAGGATTTATGAATACAGTAAATTTAATAGGAAGACTTACGAAAGACCCTGAAATATCATTTATAAAGGTAAATGGAGAAAATAAGAAGATGGCTAAATATGTTTTAGCAGTAGAAAGAATGGGTAGTAAAGAAGCAGATTTTATTCTATGTTCTGTAATAGATAAAGGGGCAGAATGGATAGAAAATAATATAAAAAAAGCTTCAAGAATAGGTATTGTAGGTTCTATTCATACAAGTACATATAAAAAAAATGATATAAGTATTTTAAAAACAGAAATAAAGGTAAAAGAACAATATTTTGCTTAAAAATTACAATATTAATTATGAAAATATGATAAAAGGAAATATTTAATGAAAAATAAGAATACTATAACAATAATAATAACAATAACAATAGCAACAAGTATTTCATTATTATATATAAGAATTTCAAATATCAATGATACATTAAGTAATAAAATATCAGTTATTATAATGATAAATTTTACTTTTATAATTGCAGTATTTATGGAAAAAGCAAAGGTACAACTTAACAAAGAAGAAGCAAAGTCTAAAAATATTAAGGAAAAGCTAGAAATAAAAAAATTACAAAATTTATTACAAGGAGAAGTAAAAATTTCATATGAAGGTAAAGACATACAATTTATTGTGTTAAGTTATAAAGAGTTAAAAGAATTCAGATATGAAGAAGGAATAGTAAAAATTTATAAAGATAATGATATATATATGACTTTACCATATAATAAGTATTTAAAATATATTGAAGAAATTGAGAAAGGATTAATAAAATAATATTTAAATAATAAGAAAAGAGGATAAAATATGGAACAAGTAATAATTAAAAAAGATTTAATAAGAATAACGAATGATTTTACATTAGGTGTAATCTTAAATGAAATAATAGAGATTGCTCAGAAATTTAGAAAAGAGTTTATAGATAACAACTGGCATTGCCCTGATTTTTTTGAGCTTAATATTGAAAAAATATCAGATGACAATATGCTTAATTTATCAAAATCTAGCATAAGAAGATACATAAAAAAATTAACTAATTTAGATTTTATAAGTGTTGATACAACGGAGAAAAAGCATAAATATAGGGTTAATTTTGAAAAAATAAATAAAGAAATAGAAAAAATAGGTGGAGAGATTATAGAAAAGTTTAAGCCAGTTTGTAAAAGTATAAAAAAAGAAGATAAAAAGTCAGAAAATTCAAAGAATAATATAGTAAATATTGTAGATGAATTTGATGGTTATATTCAAACCAATATGTTTGAAGGCAAAAAAATAGCTCCTAATAAAAGTGAACAGGAGCTAAGTCAAATAATTAAAAAAATTCAAGATAATATTGATTATAACACAATTGAAAAGATGCGTCAAGATAATGAAAATGAATATTTTGTAAACATGTTTGACAGTATATACACAGTTATAGTTGATGTTATGACTACAAGTAGTAATTATGTAAGAATTAATAAGGAAAACAAGTCAATATCAGTTGTTAGAAGTATATTTTTAAAAATAAATGGTATGGATATATTTGACATAATAGAAAAAATAAAGAGAGTAGAAACAAAAATAATAAATATTAGAAATTATATATTAACTTCTATATACAATCACCATATAGAAAAAACATATAGGTTGCAGAATGACTTATATATAAATGAAGGTATTTTGCTATAAATTGTTTCAAAATGAAATAATATTTAGCAATATATTTCAAAATTAATTATTGATAAACTGTTAATAAAATGTGCATAAATTGTTAATAAAATGTGCAAAAGTATTGAAATTATAATATTGTTTCAAAATGAAAATATTTTTTTGAAAAATTAGTTTCAAAATGGCAAAGTTAGTTTCAAAATAATACTTAAATTGACTATATTGTATATAAAAATAATTATATATATAAATATTATTATATACAATAATATATACTTATATAAATATATTATTATGTATATAAATAGTCTTGTCTATGTCAAGTCAAAATTAGTTTTGGTTCGTTGTAGAATTAGTTTTAATTCTGCTAAATACAATTAGTTTTAGTTCAAGATATCTAAACGTAAACTTTAAAAATAAGATAAATTTTAAGAATAAACTAGCTCAAGTTTTTATAAGTCAAAAAAAGAAAAAGGAGACGAAGTTATGCTTAAAAACGAAGTTATGCTTAAAAAACTAGATTTTATCATATTGAAAGATTTAGAAGTTAATAATAAGACAAATACATTAAAAAGCTATACTGTAAAAGAGTTTTCTGTAATAAAGAATAATGTTATAAAAACAAATGCTCTTTATAAAAGGCTTGAAAATTTATATAAATTAGGTTTTGTAGACTATGGTATAGCTGATAAAAATGCCAAAACATACTTTATAACAAACAAAGGAATTGAAATATTAAATATAATTAAATAAATTTAAAGGAGAGATTACAATGAGAGAAAAAATAGGATTTATAGCAGTAGGACAAGCAGGTGGAAATATAGGAAAGTTATTAAAAGATAAAAATTTTGATGTAGTTTTTATAAATTCTAGTGAAGGAGATTTAGGAACTTTAAGTGTTAATCAGGACTTAAAATACCATATAACAAATGGACTTGGTTGTGCTAAAGATAGAGATAGTGCAAAACAAGTGGCTAAAGAAGACTTTAACAATATAAATAAATTTATAGATGATAAGCTAGGAAATAAGGAATTGTATTACATAATATTTTCTAGTGGTGGTGGTACAGGTAGTGGTATAAGCCCTGCACTTGCAAGGATATTAACTAAAGTTTTTAATAAAAACATAGGATTAATAACTGTTTTACCAAGTGATGAAGATACACTACAAGCAAAGATTAATAGTTATGAGTGTACAAAAGAAATTACAGAAATAGAAGAATTATGTGGTATATTCTTTTTAGATAACAACACTAGAAAAGATATAGAACACATTAATAAAAAGTTTGTAAATTTATTTAATAAAATATTTGATTATAAAAAATATGAAACAATAAAAGGTAATATTGATGAAGCAGAAATATTAAAGTTATTACAAACAAAAGGTATGATTAATCTTTCAGGTTGTGAAAAAGGAGAAAATACAGAAAAACTTATAAAAAATATAGAAGAAGGAATTTTTGCTCCTTTTGAAAATGATAGAATTATAAAATATTTAGGTTTATCTAGGGGAATAAAATTTGATGATGAGTTATTTAAAGAAAAAATAGGGAAATATTTAGATAAATTTGAAAATGTAAATCAAGAGTACACATTAGCTATATTAAGTGGTTTAAGTTTTCCATTGAAAAGAATTAATGATATAAAAGAAGAGGTTACAAAGGAAAAAGAAACTATAATAACACTTAACACAGAAAAGGAAATAAAACTGGAAGATTTAGATTTTATTAAGCCAAAAAAAGAAAAGAAACAAGAAGTTAAAGATGAAACAGAAGTTACGGTGGAAGATTTAATAAATGAGCTTTTTTAAGATATTTAAAGAATTAATTAGTAATACAGCTATTATATTAGTTTTAAATATTTTAGCTATATTAATACACTTTATAGCATTAAAAATTACAATTTTTTTAATATATTAAGAGGTGAAATATGAAGAAAGAAAACAAAAAATTTGCAGAAGAAAAGATAAAAGAATATTTCAATATAGAAGAGAAAATAGAGCTTACTAAAAATTTAATAGTGTCTTTAGAAGAAAAAAAGGAGATTTTAGAAGATAAAAATAAAAATTTAAAACTAGATTTTGATATAAATATTAAAAGTGGTGTCATCGATAGTATGCCTAAAGGTAGTAGTGATGG
>CALWSN010000011.1 GCA_944384215.1 uncultured Clostridia bacterium
CATCAACTTGTTTAAAAGACTTAACAACATTTCCATCTTTATAAACAAAATCATTTAAGTAATAAATTGCTAAAAATTTACCATCTTGTACATATACACTTATCTTTTTACCATTACTTAAAGATAATCTATAACCATCTTCAGTACCGTTAGAATTTTCATCCTTAGAATAAGTGTACATTCCTTCTAACTCGGGTGCATACTCAACACTTGTTATCTGTTTTATATAAACCCCAAGGTCTTCTATTGCTTTTATAAATTTTTCCTCTTCTTCTGGTTCTAATTCTAATTTTTTAATTAAATCTTCTGCTTTAGGTCTTAATGGTACATTATCGTAAGATGTAACTTCTTCTACCTCAATACTAGATGTCTCCTTAAATAAAGAAATATAGAACACAACAAATAAAAATATAGGTATTAAAAATAATATAACTGTTATCCATTTTTTTCGTGGGTATTCATCAGTTATATTTAATAAAGTTACTTTATTTTCAAGTTTACTATCTAAATATGAAAAATCTTTTTCTAATTCTGCCAATACATCTTGCTTAACATCACTCTCCTCTTTTAATTTAAAACCACAATTAACACAAAATTTATCATCATCATTAGCTTGTGTACCGCATTGTCTACAAAACATAATTATCCCACCTTTCTATTAAAATATATCATATTTTGCACAAAAAGTAAATATTTTGTTATTGATTTATTGGTATACAAAAAAGACTTAGTTAATTCTAAGTCTTTTTATACTATATTTTATTCTTCATCTGTAAAGTTTATAAATGGTATATTATAAGGTGGTAAACCACTTTGTTGTGTTATATTTGCAATAATAGGTCTTGCATATGATAATAACAATGCTGGTGCATTAATATCTAATAAATTTTCTATTATTTCTTCTTTTAAATCACTATCCCACTTAAAGATACACCCTAGTGTTAAAAACATTTTAAAACATTGATTTTCTTTAAATTCAGAATACATTTGATTTATATCTATATGAAATACCACATTTGCTTCTCTATCATTTTTACTTACACTCTGCTCCAAGTTAAACTTTACATTTGTTTCCATATCTACATCTGGCGATAAATCCATATTAACCTTAAAATCTAATGCTAATAAATATGGTCTTTCAAACTTAAATTTACTTTCCTTATATTTCATTTTAAACTACCTCTCTAAAATAAATATTTTTATGCTATATTTATTCCATATGTATGTTTTGATACGCATAGCGTATCATTTAGATTATTATCAACCGATATTGATTTTTGCAAGTTATTAAAATTAGTCTTATCTAGTCTATCTATAAAATCATTAAGATAAACCTTGTTAGCTTCTAATTTTTTAATAGGCTTTGTGACTACATTCTCTCTTTCTATTGTAACTTCTACCTTCAAATCTGTGCCAATCTCCTCTAGAACTATCTTTGACTCCACACAATGTTTATTATAATCATACACCACCACTAAATCATCTAATTCTTGTTCATCAAATAAACTTTGCTCCTCGCAAAAATCGTGAATAGAAAACTTAATCTCTTTATTGCTAGATTTTAAATATTCATCTATGTCTCTATAGTACAAAAATACAAAATCATCTTCATATAATATATTAAAAATTAAACTCGGGAAATGTTTTCTTAATTTTTTTATTATTTCTTGTTTCTTCATATTAAACACCCTTCCTAAAAAGACATATTAAATTTATATAAAATTATTGATTGTCTATTATATGTACTATATCTCTAAATTTTTCTAAAAAATCTTCCATTTCTTGCTTCGAAATATGCTCATCTCCGTAATCTGCCTTTTCTCTTAATTCTTTCAATTCTAAAATAGTCTCTCTAAAATTCTTTCTTTCTTTTTTATTCATATCAACAGGAAATATAAAATTCTTTGAAAAAGCTTTTATGGTTTTAAGATGCCCTTTTTCTTTCAAATCCTCTTCATCAAACTTTATCTCTTTATTTTTATTGTATTTTAAAATTCTTTGATAAACACTATAATAGTATCTCGAAACAGAAATGCTATATTCTTCTTTATGATATAATATTTCTGCCCATTTTTCATTTCTTTTATACTTATCTTGTAAAAACATATTTTTATCCCTATATTAAAATTATATTAATTCTACTATGATAAAATAGTAAAATAAATTCACAAAATGGTAATTTTTATTAAATTTTATCATACAATAACAAAAATTTCAATATAAAACAAAAATTTAACAAAAATGAAATATTTATTATAACATACTTTAATATATTATGTTATATATAAATATAAATGTTATATATAAATATAAATGTTATATATAAATTTAAAGGAGTAATTTATGATAGCTAGATATACAAGACAAAGTATAGACAAACAGGATAGTATTTCAATAGAAACACAAATAGAATTATGTAAAAAAGAAATAAAAACAAATGAACAGTTTAAAATATATGAAGATAAAGGCTTTAGTGGTAAAAATACAGAACGCCCACAGTTTAAAGCCTTAATGGAAGATATAAAAAATGGAGAAATATCTCAATTAATAGTATATAGATTAGATAGAATTAGCCGTTCTATAACAGACTTTTCTAACATTATGGATATTTTGGAAGAGCATAAAGTGTCTTTTATATCTGCAAATGAAAAGTTTGATACTTCAACTCCAACTGGTAAAGCAATGCTTTATATTATAATGATATTTGCACAATTAGAAAGAGAAACAATAGCAGAGAGAATAAAAGACAACTATTACAGTAGAGGTAAAACTGGTGTATGGTTAGGAGGTCCCGCCCCTTTTGGTTATACCATAAAAAAAACAAGTAAAAATGCAAAAAAATTTTCAATACTAGAACCTAACAAAGATATAGAGATAGTAAAAGAAATATATCATCTTTATGCTAATACAGAAACTTCTTTAGGTGGAATAGCTAAAAAATTATTAGATAAATATGGCGGTCCTATGTGGAATAACATCAAGCTAAGTCGCATTTTACACAACCCAGCTTATGTAAAGGCAAATGCTGATATATATGACTTTTTCAAATCAAAAAAATGCACTATTACAAACGATATTACAGATTTTACAGGTGAAAAAGGTTGTACCCTATATGGTAAAAGAGATAGAGGTAGTAACAAATATAGAAGCTATGAAGATATGGTATTATCTATTAGTAATCACGATGGTGTTAT
>CALWSN010000012.1 GCA_944384215.1 uncultured Clostridia bacterium
CTATTCAAACTAATATAGAAGATACTTTTGCAGAAAAATATCTTGATGAAGATTTTGCAAGTGGTGATAGCATAAGTATAGATTATACAGAAGAATTTACATTTAATAAAAAATAATAATAAAATAAAAAAAGCTATGATAATTATCATAGCTTTTTTATTTTTGTCGCCAAATAGGCTAGATATAAACCCCATTTATGGGTAGCCAGAATAAGTAGGCACAAAACTCCTACTTTATTGAAATGTATAAAATTAAAAACTAAAGTTAAAAAATAAATTCTTTTTGATTATGAAAAAGTATATTATTTTGTTAATAAGAAGAACTTCATATAAGCTCAAGATTTATAATTTTGATATAATATAACAATATTTTTTAAATTATATATCATATTTTGACATAAAAAACAACTCTTTTTAAATGTATAATTTATCATAGTATAAAAACTTATTTTGTGTCTATATATTTAGTATAATACCATTATATTTTTAATGTAAAATGTGATAGTAAATAATATAATAAAATATTATGTTAATAATATTAAAAAACAAAAACTAAATTTATATTTTCTATAATTAACTTTAAACAATAAGCTTTGAACAGGTAATTTATAAAAATAATTAACAATAATAAATATATAATATTAAAAATAAATTTTATAGTATAGTTATTAAAAGAATTAGAATAAAATATATAATATAAATTTACTTAACAATATAATAGTTAAATTATCAAAATGCAGAAATTGTGAAATAAAATATAAATTATAATTTATAATTTAGTAAGTAATTATTTATACTGTAGAAAAATTTATATAACTATTAGTTAGTTATTAATTTATAGAAATATGAGATGATTAACTTATAGTATGTTTAGCTATAATCAATATAGTGGTTTATTTTAACTAAAATAAATGTAATAAAAAAGTAGTTTCTTCATATAATTAAACAGGTTAGTTTTTAGGAGGAGTTCTTTTGAAACCTTATATTGAGCAACGAGCAGTAGATGTAGCTAATTTTATTATTAATAAAAATGCTACTGTTAGAGAAACTGCTAAAAAATTTGGTATTAGTAAAAGTACTGTACATATAGTTGTATCAAAATAGAATGTTTTTGGCAAGTGGAAAGTTAGAGAAAAAAGAGAGTGACTACACTCTCTTTTTTTGATAAAATATGAGGAAAGGTATAATAATTAAAAGTAATAAAATATTTTATTAATATGTTATTATATATACGTTACAAAAATATTTTGAAAAATCTATTGACAAATTGGAAAATATATATTAATATGAGAATATGAAACGGGTATTTAATAACTTAATCATGTTATTAAACTAGCGTTGCAAAATAAATGGAGGTGTAAATTATGAGGTTAAAAGATTGTGCTAATATTAGGACAGGGTTAATATTATCTAGAAAACTATCAGAAGAAGATTTTAATTATAAGTATAATGCTATAAATTTAACGTCTGTATATAATGGTTTTATAAATAAAGAAACTTTAGATACATTTAAAACTAAAGAAAAATTAAAAGAAGATTATTTAACAAAAGAAGACGATATAGTTGTAAGGCTAACAAAACCATATACAGCAATATTAATAACAAAAGAAACTGAAAATATAGTTATATCTTCAAATTTTTTAAAAATAACTTGTGATAAAGAAAAAGTTTTACCCCAATATTTATATTGGCTTTTAAATACTGAAAAGATAAAACATAAAATTTTTCAAGATGCCACAAGTAATATATTAGATGCAGTAACTGCTACAACTTATAGTAATTTATCATTAAATTTAGTACCGATTGACAAACAATTTATAATAGGTAATTTATATTTATTGTCACTCAAAGAAAATAAACTGATTAGTAAGTTACAAGAAGAAAAATTTAAACTTAATAATGCTATAATAAAAAAAATAAATGAGAGCTAAAGAAAGGAAATTAATTATGACTACAAAAGCAGATATAGAAAAGGTATTGTGGAAAGCATGCGATAGTTTTAGAGGTAAAATAGATAGTTCAAAATATAAAGACTATATTTTATCAATGTTGTTTGTAAAATACTTAAATGACACTTACAAAGAAAAAATAGAACAATTAAAAGAAAAATATGGTGATGATAAAGCAAGGATAGAAAGAGCAATACAAAGAGAAAGATTTGTATTAAAAGAAGATGCTACATTTGACTATTTATATAATAATAGAAATAACGAAAAAATAGGAGAAAAAATAAATATAGCACTTTCAAGTATAGAAGAAAATAACAGTAGTAAACTTAGAAATGTTTTTAGGGCTATTGATTTTAATAGTGAAATAGATTTTGGAGCAATTAAAGAAAAAAATACCACACTTAGAAATTTATTAGAAGATTTTAATGAGTTAGATTTAAGACAAAGCCAATTAGAAAGTAATGATATAATTGGAGATGCTTATGAATATATGATAGGTCAATTTGCATCAGATGCAGGTAAAAAAGGTGGTGAATTTTATACTGCAAGTAAAGTATCAGAATTAGTAGCAAAACTTGTAAAACCACAAGAAAATGAAAGAATATATGACCCTACTTGTGGTAGCGGTGGACTTCTATTGAAAGCGTATAAAGAGGCTAAAACAACTAAAATAGCAATTTACGGACAAGAAGCTAATAATCAAACTTCTGCATTGTGTAGAATGAATATGTTTTTACACAATATAGATAACGCTAAAATTTGGCAGAAATATG
>CALWSN010000013.1 GCA_944384215.1 uncultured Clostridia bacterium
TTAGGAGACGAGTTTAAAGGGGCAGTAGATTTAATAAACTTTATGATGAACACTCTTGGTATACAAGATGATGTTACTTATAGATTTTCTAAATGGGACCCTAATAATAAAGATAAATATGAAGGCACTCCAGAGCAATGGGAACAAACTCAAAATGTTATGCGTGAGCTTTTAAATGAAATAGGACTTGATTTTACTGAGGCTGAAGGTGAAGCTGCTTTTTATGGCCCTAAATTAGATATACAGTTTAAAAATGTTCACGGTAAAGAAGATACTATTATAACAGTACAAATAGACTTTTTACAAGGTAAGCTGTTTAATATGACTTATGTTGATAAGGATGGTGAAAAGAAAAACCCTATAATTATACACAGAACATCTATTGGTTGCTACGAAAGAACTTTAGCAATGCTTATTGAAAAATATGCAGGTAATTTCCCAACTTGGTTAGCACCTGTTCAAGCTATTGTTTTACCTTTATCTGAAAAATATCACGATTATGTAGAAAATGTTGTTAAAAAATTAAAAGATAACGGTATAAGAACAGAAGTAGATTATAGAGCAGAAAAAATAGGTTATAAAATAAGAGAAGCAAGGCTCCAAAGAATACCTTTCTTACTTGTTGTAGGTGAAAAAGAAGCCGAAATGGGTGAAGTATCTATTAAAAGTCGTGGTGAAGACTTAGGTTCTAAACCTTTAGATGTATTTTTACAAGAAATAAAAGAAGAAATAGACAAAAAAATAATAAAATAGTATCATTAATTGGGACTTTATAATATTATATATTATAAAGTCCCAAAATAATTTTTATAAAGTAAAGATAAAATATTTAAAATACAATAAACTTAACAATTTATAATAATTATTTTGTTTATATAGATTTAAGGTTAAAGGTATTACCTTTAACCTTTTTATTTAAATTTTGTTTATAAATATCTATATTTTTAATTTAAAACATTAAAAATCATTATTATAATTAATCAACTTTATTATATAAAAATTATAATTCGGCTATTCTTTCAACAGCAACAAAAACTTTTGATATTTCATACCAAGTAGAAAAATCTACAACACCAGATTGTGGCATATTAAATATTTGTTGAAATGTTAAAACAGCTGTTCTTGTTTGGTCACCAAAAATGCCATCTGCTCTTAGCTTGTTAATTGCAGGGTAGTTATTAGATATAGAATTTAGTTGATTTTGTATAGTTCTTACATCTTCACCACTTGAGCCAAGCTCTAAAGGAAAACCAGGATAAGAAGATGGTACACCACTTACTTTTTGGGCATTATCTAAAAATATATCGTTACCATAGTAATATCTTAAAATTTGTATTGTGCTATAACCTTCTTCTGCTAAATATTTAGAACCCCATTGGCTAAGCCAATTTGGACAGTTTACACGCTTACCATCACAATATTGAGTTAGAAGAGGCTGACGTTGGTTTGGTCTTTTAACATAAGTTGTAAACATTTCATCAACAATTATGCTTATTTCTTCAAAAATATTTCTACCATATACAAAAAATTGGTCAAAGCGTGTAGAATTTGTTATAGTAAAGTTTTTACCCCTTGACCTATACCACTCTGTATAAACTCTATTTAATGTAAAAGAATTTATGGCTAATATATTTGCTCTTATAGCTGCATCTGGCCAAGTAGAAAAAATCTCACTTGATGCAACATTTTTTATATAGTCTTTATATGGTACCCAATAATTAGGAGCAGTATTATCGTTTGGGTCTCCATCGTGAACAACGATAAATTCTGGTATAACTACTTTATCTAAAACAACAAATCCAGATTCTTTTGGTAAGTCTTTTTCTTCTGCTTCTGGTATTTTTGAAGGATAATCTCCATAAATAGTAGGTGGTGGTATAATAATTGTTTCACTTGTTTGATTTGTTAATGAAAGTGGTTTCATATTTATATCTTGTATAGATTCATTATTAGCATATATCTGTATACCTTTTATTTCTTCTGTTTCATATCCATCAGCAGTTATTATAGCATTATATGTGCTATATGGTGTAGGACTATCTGGTTCTAATGAATATTCAATAGGTGGTGTTTGTAAAGAAATAAGAGGGGTTTTACCAGATTGGTCTGTAAAAACTGTCATTAAATTTTTATTACCATCACTTATAACAATTTGAGCACCTTCTAGTGGTTTAGCTATTGTTATATCAAAAACACCAAAGGCTAAATAGCCTATACTTTTTTCTTCATCTTGTAATATTTCAATATTTTTGTCCATATTTTTATTTTCAAAATTTTGTGCAATATCTACATTTTTCAAAAAAAGTCCTCCTTAAAAATAAAACAAATCTTATTATATAATATGATAAAAATTTGGTATAAATTACTATAAAAATATATTGCTATTTTTTTATTAAATGTGCTATAATAATAACATAGTAGTTAACTAGGTAATATAATTTTATAAGGGAAGTGGATGTTTTTTAATGAAAGCTATTTGGTCTAAAAGAAGATTAACTAATAATGAAGATGAATTAGCAAAGGAATTTATGGAGTGTATTAAAGACATAATACATTTAGATGAAATTAAAGAACTTGATAATTTTGTTCAACATTGTAACACAAGTAGATTACAACATAGCTTAAATGTTGCTTATTATAGTTTTTTATGGGCTAAAAGAAAAGGACTAGACTATAAATCAGTTGCTAGAGCAGGTATTTTACACGATTTATATTTATATGATTGGCGTAAGGTTGAAACAGAGCAACATCACGCTTTTCATCACCCAAAAGAAGCTCTTAAAAATGCAGAAATGTTAGTAGAGCTTAATGAAATAGAAAAAGATGCAATAGTAAATCATATGTGGCCTTTATCTGAGGCTTTTCCTAAATATAAAGAAAGCTACATTTTAAGCTGGGTTGATAAATATTGTGCCGTTGCAGAAGTGGTTGTACAAGGTTATAAATCAGTTGCTAGGTTTAAAATGTTTTCTAAAGGTGTTGTATCTGAATAATACTAAAAAAGCTAGATTTTTAAAAATCTAGCTTTTTTTATATAAATAAAATATGCATTTACAATGTACAATGGGTATGTTAAAATTTCTATATATTTAATAAGTATGTAGGAGGAAAGTAAAAATGAAAAAAGTTATTTTAATTTTATTTATTGTTTTAGTTAATTTGAGTATGGTTTATGGTGCACAAAATTATAATGTAGCTATACCATATCAATTTGATAGTGCTGGTAACTTTAATGAGGGGTTAGCACCAGTAGAAAAAGACAAAAAATATGGATATATAGATAAAACAGGAAAATTGGTAATACCATATCAATTTGACGTAGTCTTTAAATTTAGCGAAGGACTAGCAGGTGTTAAAAAAAATGGTAAATGGGGCTTTATAGATAAAACAGGTAAGTTAGTAATACCATATCAATTTGATGAAGTTATAATGTCTTTTGATAACGGTGTAACTTATGTAAGACAAAATGATAAAGCTAAATATATTGATAAAACAGGTAAAGTTTTATTAGAGCCTATTTACTATGTAGAAAATCCTATAATTAGAAATAATTTAATTTGTGTAAAGGATTTAGAAAAAGATAAATACGGATACATAGATATAACAGGTAAAGTAGTAA
>CALWSN010000014.1 GCA_944384215.1 uncultured Clostridia bacterium
AATATAGATATTGATACAAAAAATAAAATAGCTATACTAGTAAGAACTAATAATTATGGTGAAGAGCTAGAGAGAGTTTTAAAAGAAAAACAATTAGAATTTATTTATATTCATAAATTACCTATAGATGATATAACTGATAATTCTTTATGGTTTTATATTTGTATTACGAAGTATTTTATTATTCCACAATATAGTATATATAATATAATTTGTGAAATTCCTAACCAAGAAATTGGACAAAAAAATATTATGAAATTTTTAAAAGATAGATTAGACATTATAAAAACATATTTGGGAGATGAAGAGAGATTTATTTCCTCTGTAAAACAGCTAGCCATATCTTTGGGACTTAACGAAGACGAAATGCTTGTGCCAAATATAAATAAACTATATGATACTATAAAAGATGAAAAATATCATAATGCTTTTAAAATAGATCAATTAGATAGAGTTATTTTAACCTGTCATAAATCTAAAGGATTGGAATTCGATCAAGTTATTATATTTTCTCAAGATTATGATTTAGAAAAAGACACTTATCTACACTATGTTGCAGTTACTAGAGCAAAACACAAATTGATAATAATAAATATTGATAAAGATAAATACGAGATAGATATTAATAATATTTTAAACAAACATTGTTTAAAATTAAATGACTTAGTGGTTATAAAATAGTATTTAAATTATATGCTATTTATGAAAATAGTGTACAAGTATAAATTTTAATAACTAGTATATTTTTGAAAGGTAGATTTTTATGCATATAAATATTGAAGAATTAAAAGATATAAGTAAGATAGTAGTGGACAATTTTATGAATAGATTTTTTAAAGATTTAAGACTAAATATAAAGAATAAAGGCGAATATACTACAACTGATGGGAATTATAGGCAAAAATTTTTAAAATGTATAAATGTTAGCAAATCTTATTATACACATGATGAGTTACCAGAACTAATAGATGATATCCATTTATTTATACAAGAACAAGCACTAAAATTTAATAAATATGTTCTTTTATTTGTAGGAGAATTTTTTAGAGAGGAGTATGCTTTAAATAGACATAACAATAAGTTAATGTATACATATATAGATTTAAATGAAATAGGAACAGTATTACAAAATATTGCATTAATTAGTGATAAGTTAGACAATTCCACAAAGGTATATATAAATTATAATTACTTGAGTAAGTTTATAAAATTTGTAAATATAAGTATTCATTTAGTTAATAATATAGAGTATTATTATTATTGTGGTAATGAAGAAAATTTAAAAGAATTATACAATGTTGAAAAACTTATGAGCAAAATAGAGGATAAAGAAATAGATGACTATTTTTTAAAAATGAAAAGATATAATGGTAGTAAAAAATTAGAAGAAGAAACTATATACCACAAGCCTACCTTAGATTTTTTAGAATCTGAGAGAATACTTCCTAAAGATATAATTAATAAATTTAATAATGCTCTTAGTGAGATACTTGGCTTTGATAACATCGATTTAGAATGTTTCTATTTTCTACTATATACAGTGTTTATAGTAGAAGATGGACTAAATGAGTTATATATTAATAAATTTAAAAATTATCGAAAAAAATTTGCTTATGGGAAAAGACATATTTATATTTCTAAAAATCAACTTATTGATATTATATCAGAGTATGAGGTAAATTTTATAGATATTTTCATTGAATCCTTTAAAGATAAAACAGATAGAAAGAATTTTTGTATTAAGGATAAAGTTCATAAAATATTAGAATTTTTTATGTTTATATCAGAAGAAAAATTTTTATGTTATTCAACAATAAGAAATAATGATTTGGGTTGCTTTGTAAACACAAAAGAAAGTGAAGATAATTTTATATGTTTTAGCATAGAAAATTTGAATTATGCAACTTTAACATTTAAAGGATTAAGCTTTAATATAAATTTATTAAAATCTAAAATAGTAAATATAAATAATAGATTAGATCCTTTATTAGAAAAAAATAATTTATTTGATAGTATAAAAAAAGATATGGATATATTTTTTAGTTATAAGATTGCTGATTTATTGAGAAGACATGGATATAAGATACCTTTAGTACAAGTAAAAGATAAAAAAAGTAATATTAAATGTTATGAAAATGATACTGAACAAATTATACATGTAGAAATAAGAAAAATAGGTAAATTAAAATTTGAAGATATAGATGCAATAGCATTAGATTTAAAAAATAAAACAATTATTCATATTGATATGAAAAATATTAAGACATCTATGTCTTATAAGGAGATTAAACATAATAAAATTCCTAAGAAAAAAGTCGAAAGTTTTTTAGAAAGAGCTAAGATAATAGAAGATAATAAAGAATATATACTTAAAGAATTATTTGGGGTAGAAAATGGTGTTGAATATAAACTAAAGAACATTATAGTTACAAGTAGACCTATAAAAAATATAGTACAAGAAAATTTAATTTCTATAGATTATGAAGAATTCAAAGCTAATATACATAAATTGTATGAATTATAAGCATTAATATTAAGAATATTTTTTAAATATACCTAAGAACATTGAGTTATATTATATTGATAAGAAAGAATATATAAAATATTTCTTTTTATAGTATAGTAAATCTTGTTTAAATAAATTATAAAATAGAAATCTATCATAATTCATAAGGCTTCAAATATAATAACAATAAAAAATAAGTTTTTAAGAGCTATTAGAAACAATTGATATAAAATATATAAAAATAAAGATAGTAGCATCAAAATATAATATGAAATAAAGTATCAATATACAATATAATGGTAAATTTTATAAATACTAAAAAATAGTTAACTTTAAGACTTAAAATAAATTTAGAAATTATATAAAAGCTTATTTGAAATTTTGTCGTGAATATTTTCATATTTATATTGTTACAAAATTGAAAATATAGTATAATTATATGATATGTTATAAATTAATATGCTAAAATTAGTTTATAACATATCATATTTTAATGGAGTGTAGATATAAATGAATAATGAAGAATTTAATGTATTAGATTTATTTTGTGGAGCTGGAGGTTTGAGTTTGGGATTTCAAATGTCTGGTTTCAATATTAAAGGTGCAATAGATTTTAATGATTATGCTATAAAAACACATAAACGAAATTTTCCTGAAGGAATAAATTTATGTACAGACATAAAAACTTTGGATAATTTAAAAATCTTGAGATTGTTTAAGGATAAAGTTGATGTTATAGTTGGAGGACCTCCTTGCCAAGGATTTAGTTCAGCGAATCAATGGCAAAGCGAAAAAGAAAAAGTAGAAAAAAATTTGTTATTCTATGAATATATGAGATTTGTTAGCGTATTAAAGCCTAAGATATTTGTAATTGAAAATGTAAGACAAATTTTAACCAATAATAATTCTTATGCTAAAAATGAAATTATGAAAATTTCAGAACAATTAGGTTATAAAGTTTCTTTTAGTATATTGAATGCTGCAGAATACGGAGTGCCACAAAAAAGGATTAGAGCATTTATAATAGGAGTTGATAAAAAATTAAATAAAATTTTTGATTTTGATAAATTAGAAAAAAAAGATGTAGTAACAGTAAAAGAAGCATTATCTGACTTATATAAATTAGAAGGCAGAGAAGATATAAAAAATGATATCAATTTGTCAGATTATCAAAAAATAATGAAAATAAATTCAAATGGAGCTATATATAACCATGAGATAAAATATCCAATTAGTAAAGTGCAAGAAAGAATAAAATTTGTTCCACAAGGCGGTAATTGGAAAAATGTACCTGAAGAATTATGGGATACACAAAGAAATAATAGACATTCTTCAGCTTACAGAAGATTGAAAGAAGATGATATTAGTATAACAATAGATACTGGGCATATGAATTATTTCCATCCAATATTCAATCGAGTTCCTACGGTTAGAGAATCTGCAAGAATACAAAGCTTTCCAGATGATTTTATTTTTGAGGGTACTAAAACAGCTCAATTTATGCAGGTTGGAAATGCAGTGCCACCATTATTAGCTAAAGAAATTGCAGATAAAATAAAAAATTTACTTTTGGAGGGAGATAATGTATAAAATAATAGATTTATTTTGTGGAGCTGGCGGATTTAGTTATGGTTTTGAAAGTGAAGGATTTGAATCTATATTAGCAATAGATAAATGGGAAAAAAAAAAAAAAACTTATAATAAAAATCATAAAAATGAAGTTGCTATTAACATAGATATACATAATTATACAACAGAAATGATAAAAGACCTTATGAAAAACAATAAAATAACAGGAATTATTGGAGGACCACCTTGTCAAGGATTTAGTATGGTTGGAACACGAGATATAGGCGATGAAAGAAATAGTCTATATATTGAATATGTAAGATTTGTAGAAACAGTTAAACCAGCATTTTTTATATTAGAAAATGTAAAAGGGTTATTAAATCTTAATAAAGGTTTTTTTAAAGATGATATTTTGAGAAGATTTTCATCTATAGGTTATAATGTAAACTATAAATTATTAAAGGCTTCAGATTATGGAATCCCACAAAATAGAGAAAGGGTATTTTTTGTAGGTTTAAATAAAGAATTATTTGAAGATAAATTTTTTAAGTTTCCAGAATCAAAAGGATTTAATTTAGTATCAACAAAAGATGCAATAGGTGATTTGCCTAATTTAGATAAAGGAGAATCACAATATACTTATTCTAAAGAACCTCAAAATCATTATCAAAAAATGATGAGAAAAAATAGTAGTGGAAGAATAGAGAATAATGATAAAACGAATCACGAGCAAAAAACAATAGATATTATAAGTATGG
>CALWSN010000015.1 GCA_944384215.1 uncultured Clostridia bacterium
GACCAAATAGAATATAGTTTAGATGCACAATTAAATGCAATAAAGAAATACGCAAAAGAGAATAAGTTAATATTACCTAGTGAATATATATTTGTAGATGACGGCTACTCTGGTAGAAAAGCAGAGAAAAGACCCGCATTTATGAAAATGATAGCCACTGCAAAAAATAAGCCATCACCATTTAATGTTATATTAGTACATAAATTTGATAGGTTTGCCAGAAATAGGGAGGACAGTGTTGTTTTCAAATCTTTATTGAGAAAAGAATGCAATGTAAAAGTTGTTAGTATAACAGAATCTATAGAAGATGATAAGTTTTCCATAATATTAGAAAGTATGCTTGAGGCTATGGCAGAGTATTACTCTTTAAATTTAGCAGAAGAAGTAAAAAAAGGTATGGCAGAAAAAGCTAAACGAGGTGAGTATCAAGCATATGCTCCTCTAGGGTATGATAATGATAAAATAAATAAAACACTTATAATTAATGAAGAAGAAGCTAAAATCATAAAATATATATTTAATGAATTTTTAAACTCTACACCTATGCAACAAATCACAAAAAATCTTAATGATTTAGGATATAAAACCAAAAGAGGAAATAAGTTTGAAAGACGTACAGTAGAATATATATTAAGAAATACAGTTTATATAGGATATACTACTTGGTGTGAAGATGGACAAAGAAAAAGAGATTATACAAAACCAGCACATATAGTTAAGGGTAACTATCCATCTATTATAGATGAAGATACATTTAAAAAAGTGCAGACTAGAATGCACATTTATAAAGAAAGATATAAGCCAAAAGAAAGGCCAGTTACAGAATTTAAGCATTATTTAAGTGGTACTGTAAAGTGCTCCTATTGTGGCTCTAGTTTATCTGTAGGTGGCAAGTATACACAATGTATAGGTTATAATCACGGTAGATGTAAAGTGTCTAATGCTATACCTATTAAAGAGCTTGAAAGGTTATTTTTAGAAGAAATTAACAGTATAGCCTCTAGAGATTTAAGCACACTAAATTTAAAATCAAGAAGTGAAAAAAGTCAAAATGAAGAAACAAAAATTCTAAATTTAGAACTCAATAAATTAAATAGCAAATTAGAACGTGCAAAAGATGCATATTTAGACGGTATTGACACCTTAGAAGATTACAAACAAAACAAAACATTAATTGAAAATCAAATAGAAAATATAAAAAATAAATTAAACTCTTTTAGTGAAAACAAAGAAAAAAACTTTGATGAATTTAAAAATAATATAGAAAAATTAAGAAGTCTTGTAATAGATGAAAATGCTTCTAATCTTGATAAAATACAATATGTAAAGAATTGTATTGAAAAAATAATATTTAATAAAGTAAGTAAAACACTTGAGTTTTACTATTATTCTTAGGGTATAAACTTTTTATACCCTATAACCATATAGTCCGCCATATTGAGTTAATATAAGTTTACCAAGCTGAGGATTTTTATTTTTAATTTTTACAGGGAACTCTAATTTCTTTTCATATATCCACATATTAACAAATTTCTCCTTTCAACTTATAATTAAAACAGTCTTGCCAAGGCCAAGGATTGTTAGTCCAGTTAAATTTATCGTTACTAGACATAGAGCGATAAGAACATAAAGGACCAAATTTTTCTTCATATATAGAGCGTATAGCATCTGCTTCTTTTAAAATTTCATTATATATAGCGATACCTTCTTTATCATAAGGGTGAGTATCTAAATATAACGCCATATCAACAGCCATAAAATCTAAGGCTGTAAGCTTACTTAAAACTTCTTCTCTTTCCATATTTTATGCCTCCAAAATAATTTTACATTTCAAAAAAACAAGGGTTATCTTCTCTCATAAGATTTCTATCTTCCTTACAATAAGGTCTAGCTAATTCTGGGAAAATAGTTCCTTTAATCATAGCTTCATCTTGGTCGTATATACTACAAAGCTTTTGAAAAGGAACATAAGCTCTTGCTAGTTTAACAACCTTAATATATTCTTCATAAGGTATACATTGTGTATTTTCATTACATTTATCACAATTCATATTAAAACCTCCTTTTATAATGAATAGGTCAATCTCAACCTAATTTTATACTATTCTTATAATTGTAAAAATGTTACAAATCAATTTTGTAAATTACTAAACAATTAATATAAAAATTATTGGTATAATTTTGCTTTAAAAATAAATTTATGTACTAACTAAGTATAAATTAAAATAGTTATTGACATTTATTAAAAAAAAATATATGTTATAATTATAAATATTAAGGAAGTGATTAATATGTATTTTTTAGATAATAAAGAATCAATAATAAAAGTAATAAAATTATTTATATTTTTATTATTTTTATATATTTTTATAAATTATATAGGAGGTTTATTTTTACCTTTTATTATAGGGTATATTTTATGTATAATTTTATATCCCTTATTTAAAATTTTAAATAATAGGTATAAAATTCCTAAACCTATTAGTAGTATACTATGTATATCAGCTTTAGTATTTTTAGTTATATTTTTAGGTGTTGGTATTGTAGGCCAGATAGTAAAAGAAGCCAAAGAATTTGCAAAAGACTTGCCTTATTATATAGAATCTATAAAGCTTACATTTGATGAAATAAATAATAAAGCACAAGATTTAATAAAAATATTACCGGATGGGCTAGAGCGTACTTTTATAAACTTTCTTGAAAATTCATCTTCAATAATAGGTGAACTTTTAGGAAATGGTTTAAAAAATACTTCTATAAAAGTAATAAGAAAAACTCCTAATGCTCTTATGATAACAATAATAAGTATTATATCTTGTTATTTAATGCTTATAGATAAAGAAAATATGCAAAAATTTATTATTAGACAGCTACCAAAAAAATATGCAGATAAATTTAGTATAGTAAAAACTGGTATAGGAGATGCTGTGTTTGGCTATATAAGAGCACAAGCTATAATAATGTGTTTAATAGCTACAATATGCTTTATTGGGTTATTAATATTAAAAGCCCCTTATGCACTGTTTATAGCAGTTATTATAGGTATTGTAGATGCATTACCTGTTTTTGGCAGTGGTTTTATATTATGGCCTTGGGCGTTATATAATGTTATTACTAAAAATTATGGATTAGCAATTGGTCTTATTATTATGTATGTAGTTATTCTTTTAACAAGACAATTTGTAGAGCCTAAAATATTAGGTAAACAAATAGGTATTCACCCATTAGCCACGCTAATGTCTATATATGTAGGACTTCAAGTCTTTGGGGTTTTTGGGTTTATAATTGGTCCTATTATAATGGTTATAATAAAAGCTTTACAAAATGAAAATATATTGCCAAATTGGAGGTAAATATGGATAGACCTATATATAATACATTAAAAAATTTATCAGATAAAAACATATATCCTTTTCATATGCCAGGGCATAAAAGAAACTTAAAATTTTTAGAAAATTTTTATGATTTTATAAATTTAGATTATACAGAAATAGATGAAACAGATAATATGCATAAACCAGAAGGTATAATAAAAAAATCTAAAGAGATTTTATCAAATACTTTTGGTTCACAAGATAGTTATTTTCTAGTTAATGGTAGTACAAGCGGTATAATAGCTTCTATAATGTCCTGTGTGTTACCTAATGAACAAATATTAGTGGCAAAAAATTGTCATATTAGTGTATATAACGGAATAATTTTAAGTGGTGCTTTGCCTATATATATTGAACCTACTATAAAATATAATATTCCTTGTGGTATAGATATAAAAAATATAGAAAATGCTATAAAAAAATACCCTAACATAAAAGCCTTTATATTAACAAGCCCTACATATGAAGGCTTTGTTAGTGATATAGAAAGTATTGCTAAATTATTGCATAAACATAATATTATTCTTATAGTAGATGAAGCACACGGTGCACATTTTAATTTTTCTAATAATTTTCCAAAAAGTGCTATAAAGTGTGGTGCTGATATAGTTATACAAAGTTTTCATAAAACTTTACCTAGCTTTACACAATGTGGCGTGTTGCATCTAAATAGTAGTTTGGTAAATAAAAATATGTTAGAAAAGTGCTTATCTATGGTGCAAACTACAAGCCCATCATATATGTTTATGATGAGCATAGAATATGCTACAAATTTTTGTAAAAATAATAAACCATATTTTAATGAATATACACTATTTTTAAAAGATTTAAGAGATAATTTAAAACAACTAAAAACTATTAAGCTTATAGATACAGATATTTTAGAAAATAGTAATATTATAAACTTTGATATTAGTAGATTTACATTTTTAATAAATAGTAATGTAAACGGAGATTATATAAATTCTATTTTAAAAGAAAACAATATACAATTAGAGATGTATGGTAAAAATCATATAATAGCTATATCAACTATATGTGATGATTATGATGAACTGCTAAAATTTAAAGATATATTATTTAAGCTAGATAATAGCCTTGAGTATAAAAAAATAGAGTATGAAAATAAATTTAATAATAATATTACTGTTGCTACAATGGTACCAAGAGATGCTTTTTATATGAGAAAAAATCTACTAAATGTAGATTTATGTTTAAATAAAATTTGTGGAGATTTTGTAACACCTTATCCACCAGGTATACCTATTTTAACACCAGGTGAAATTATAACAAAAGAAATTATAATAAAAATTAACTCGTATATATCAAATAATATTAATATACTAGGTATAAATAATAAAAAAGAGTTATACATAATAGAAAATTAAAAATCTATTATGTATAACTCTTTATATATTTATATATTTATTTTTACATATGACTTGGTAAAATTTCTATCCAGTAACCATCAGGGTCATTAATAAAATATATACCCATATCATCATTTATATAACAAACACAATTCATTTCTTTATGTTTTTCTAATGCTTTTTCATAATCATCTGTATGTAGGGCTAGATGAAACTCATTATCACCTAAATTATATGGTTCTTTTCTATCTCTAAGCCAAGTTAGTTCTAAAAAGTGGCTTGTTTGGCTATCTCCTAAATATACTATTATAAAGCTACCATCTTCTGCCTCAATTCTTTTAGTTTCTTTTAAGTTTAAAGCATCATTATAAAATTTTAAGCTTTTTTCTAAGTCTAAAACATTAATATTATTATGATAAAATTTAAAATTCATTTTATCGCCTCCTAAATATTTGTTTTTCTAATAGCTTTTAACAATGGTTTATATATTATAAATATTAAAAAACCATTTAGTGCTCCTTTTATTATATTAAAAGGTGTGATTAATGTAAATAGTAATTTTATAGTTTCTTCTAATTCTACATCAAGATATATAGGCGTTATAAAAATATTAAATATAAACATACCTAAAGACATTAATATAGTACCTGTTATTATACCTTTAACAATAGAATTTTTCTTATTATAAAAATAGCATATAGGCAGTATATATAATGCACTAGCAATAAAATTCATAAAAAATCCTATTATACCAGAATCGCTAATTGTTATCATCTCTATTATAGAAACTACAAAACATATAATCACACCATAAATACCACCTAAATATATAGCACCTATTGCTATAATAACATCTTTTATTTCATAAGACAAAAATGATATAGGCACTTTAAAAACTAACATTGCTAAATATGCAAGACAACTTATAAGTGCTATAATTGTTAAATTTTTTACTGACATAAAATATCCTCCTAAATAATAAATAGATTTTTAATGTTACATAAAAAAGCCTAAAGAATAAAAATATCCTTTAGGCTAAATATTTATATATAAATAACAGTATATAGGCATAAAAACCCTATATATTTATATAAAATATCCTTTCTCATCCAGACTATAACTGTCGGTTTTGGAATTTCACCAAATCATGCTAAAAAGCTCGTGGACTATAACCACCGATAGGGACTTTCACCCTTCCCCAAGGATAAAACTATTAAATTTTATAAATAACTTTGTAATGTTAAAAATATTGGTGCAACAATAATTATTGATATTAATATTATAACTATTATATTAGCTATTTTATTATTATAGTTACCAATTGATGCCTTTGTTGCTAACCTATATTTTATTAATAATTTAATTAAAGGTTTATATAATATTGAAACAATAATTGTATTAAATAATGTTTTTATAATATTAAATGGTAATATATATTCTAGTATTAACTTAGTTGCTTCTATTCTAGAATAATTCATACTCATAAGCATTACATAGTTATAAAATATCATTATAAATATAGCTATTATAGAAGCTATTATACAACCAATTATAAGTCTTTTTAAGCTTGGTTTTTTATTATGAATATATGCTGCTATACAAACAAACAAAAGCGTAGAAGACATATTCATAATAAATCCTGTAATACCAGAAAAAGTCACCATAAAAAGCTCTAAAATACCAACTATTATAGTAAGTAAAAATGCAATAGGAGCTCCTAGTATAACACCAGATAAAGTTAGAAAAATATCTTTAGCATCATATTCTAAAAAAGGCTCTACTGGTAGCCTAAATACTACTGCTGTTAATAATGTTATCCCCATAAATATAAAAAATAACTTTAACCTACTGCTTTTCAAAAAAATTCCCCCAATACATTTTTATTATACAACATTATTTCATTATATAACATCATTTAATGTATTGCAATGTTTTTATATATTTAAAACAGTAACTTTAGGTCTAGACATAGCCTCTATAGAATATTTAACACCTTGAACACCTATACCAGAAGCTTTAACACCTAAAAATGGAAAACTATCAGGGCCTCTTTCAGTTTTATTATTTATTTGAACAGTACCTACTTCTAGTTTATCTGCTATATTAAGGGCTTTATTTATATCTTTTGTAAATATTGAGCTTTGTAACCCATATTCAGATTTGTTAGCTATTTCAATGGCTTCTTCATAAGATTTTACTTTTATAATAGGTAAAACTGGGCCAAAAGGTTCTTCCCAAGCAACATTCATATCTAAAGTAACATCTTTTATAAGAGTTGGATAAATAAGGTTACCTTCTCTTTTATCACCATAAAGGATAGTAGCTCCTTTTTCTTTAGCATCATTTATAAGCCCCATAACAAAATCAGCCGATTTTTCATTTATTAAAGGTACTACATCAAAATTATCGTTTAACGGGTTACCTACTGTTACATTTTTAATTTTATCTAAAAGTTTGTCTACTAATATATCGTGTACTTCTTCCATAACAAGCACTCTTTTTATAGCAGTACATCTTTGTCCAGAATAAGAAAATGCTCCTGATATAATTTGGCTTGCAGTATGGTCTAAATCTGCATCTTCTAAAATAATGCCTGCGTCCTTGCCCCCAAGCTCTAATATAACAGGTATCATACCACATTTGCTAGTTATTCTTTTGCCTATATCTGTGCTACCTGTAAAGTTTATAAAATCTATATTTTTATGGGCTACAATATAATCTCCTATTTCGCTACCCTTACCTGTTACTGTTTGTATAACACCTTGTGGAACTCCAGCCTCTTCAAATACTCTAACTAAATGTAAACCACATATACTACCTTGAGTAGAAGGTTTTAAAACAACTGTGTTTCCAATAGCAATAGCTGGTGCTATTTTAGATGCTGCAAGGTTTATAGGATAATTAAAAGGTGATATAGCAAGCACAACGCCTAAAGGCTCTCTTTTTATAATACCAGTTTTTTTAGGGCTACCACCATAAAACCCATCGCCTACTAAACATTCGCTAGACATAGTTCTAACAGTATCTGCTGTGTATCTTATAAAATCTGCCGTTCTTAAAACTTCAGATTTACAGCTTTTTCTATCTTTACCTATTTCGTGTATCATACTTTCTACAAACACACCAACATTTTTTTCTAAAATTTCTGCAGCTTTGTATAAAAGGTTAGCTCTTTCATCAATAGAAGTTTCTCTCCATTTTTTTTGAGCAATTTTTGCATTTTGTAAAACAGTGTCCACTTCTTTTTGACTCATAGCAGGCACAAAGCCAACAGTAGAGTTATCTAACACAGATTTAATCTCTATATAATCGTTAGTTTCGCTTGCTATCCAGCTACCATTCACAAGATTTTTATATTTATTATTATCTTTTATATTTTCAAACATATTAATACCTCCTTAACAATTCCTATTTTTTTACTACATTTTAACAGATATTTTAAACTATTTCAAGATATTTGTATCATAAATTTTGTTATATATTCTTCAGGTATTTTTGAAGCTTCTTCATCTAATATATATTCTTCATAAACATACCCTGTTATACATATATTTTTACTTTTTAAATATGTTTTAATCTTATCATAAACTTTATAAAATTTTAGCCAATCCCCTTTATGATATAAAACTATATATTTACCTTTTGGCTTTATAAAATAATCTATATCTTTAGGCTTTTTTTCTAACTTTATATAAAAATAAGAACAATTTAAATAATCTCCATTTATAATATCTATATCTTTTATCATAGTGCCAAAATCAAACATATTATAAATATCTGATTTATATATTTTAGATGTATGCTCGTATAAAGTTTTTAACACTGTTATTTCATCTTTATTTCTTGTTGGTTTTGACAATACAAAATATTCTTCTTCCATATCTTCTATTTGTATAGTGTCAAATTGTATAGTTTCACATATTTTTAAAATATTTAGTTTCTTTTTTATAACTTTATTTATTTTATTAAGGTTTTTTATTTGTTTTTCTATGTTTATCTTTTGTTCTTGTAATATTTTTTCTAGCTCTTCTATACTTCTATTTTCAAGATAGTTTTTTATAGATTTAAGGGGCATACCAAGCTCTTTTAATATTAATATTACCTCAAAAAGCCCACATTGGTGCAATGTATAATATCTATATCCATTATCTTTTACAATTGTAGGCTTAAAAAGATTTATCTCATCATAATATATTAATGTTTTTTTGTTTATATTATATAGCTTTGCAAATTGGCTTGTTGTAAAATATTTTTCAAAATTTTCTTGCATTTTTTATTCTCCTCTTGACTATCCAGTTACTGTATAGCTTATCATATGTTTTATACTAAATCAATTATCTAAAAGGGAGATTTTTATGCACGAAAATTTTAAATTGTCAGAAATTTTAAAATTGGTAACACCTACTATATTTATGATGGTTTTTCTTTCTTTATACACTATGGTAGATGGTGCTTTTGTAGCTAAATTTGTAAACACTAATGCTCTTTCTGCTATTAACATAGCCTTTCCTTATATTAATTTTTTATTAGGTATATCTATTATGCTTAGTAGCGGTGGGTGTGCTTTAGTTATGAAAAAGCTAGGAGAAGGCAAAACTGATGAAGCTAAAAAAGATTTTACTTTAATAATAATATTTGCTTTTGTTCTTAGCATTTTTATAAGTATATTAAGCTTTATTTTTATAGATACGCTTTTAAAAATCTTACACGCAGAAGGTAATTTATATACCTATGCAAAAGATTATTTATTTTGTATAATAATTTTTGCAATGCCTACTATTTTAAAATCTATTGTAGAACAATTTTTAATAGCTATAAATAAACCTATAACTGCCCTTATATTAACTTTATCTGGTGGTATATTAAATATAGCATTAGATTATATATTTATAGTTCCCTTTGGCTTAGGTATAAAAGGAGCTGCTATTGCAACAGGATTTGGCTATGCTATACCTGCTATTATAGGTCTTTGCTTTTTTATAAAAAAATCTAATATGCTACATTTTAAATTACCTAGTAAAGATTTTAAAGTAATTTTAAACTCTTGCTACAATGGTTCGTCTGAAATGGTTACCCAATTGTCAAGTGGTATAGTAACATTTTTATTTAATGTAGCTATGCTTAAATATGTTGGTGAAGATGGTGTAGCATCTATAACTATTGTTTTATATATTCAGTTTTTAGTAACAGCTGTATTTTTAGGTTATTCTATGGGTATAGCTCCAAAAATAAGCTTTTTTTATGGCAACAAAGATGAAAATATGACAAAAGGCATAATATATTTTAGCTTAAAATTTATAGCTATTGTGTCTATTATTATTTATATAGCTATATTTATATTTTCTCCAATATTAGTTAGCTTTTTTGCAGAAAAAAATACAAATGTATTTAATATTACAATAAGTGGTTTAAAAATATTTTCTTTTAGCTTTTTAATTGTTGGGTTTAACATATTTACATCTGCTATGTTTACTGCCTTTTCAAATGGTAAAATATCTGCTATTATATCTTTTTTAAAAACTCTTATTTTTGAAAGTGGCTTTATCATATTTTTACCTTTTATATTAGATATAACGGGTATATGGCTTGCCGTACCAATTGCTGAGTTATTTGCTATTTTAGTATGTTTTTACTTTTTTAGAAAATATAAACCAATATATAAATATTAATTATAAAAGACTAAAAACAAAAAAGTTTTTAGTCTTTTATAATATGTATTGACTATATACCAATGTATAGTTTATCATATTTTGGTATATAAATATATTTTAGAAAGGGAAATTTTTATGGAAAACAAATTTAGAATATCACAAGTTTTTAGACTAGTATTACCTTCAATATTTATGATGTCTTTTATGTCCTTATACACAATAGTAGATGGTGCTTTTGTATCTAGATTTGTAAATACAGATGCTCTTTCTGCTGTTAATATAGCATACCCTTATGTTAATTTTATTTTAGGTATATCTATTATGCTTGGTAGCGGTGGGTGTGCTTTAGTTATGAAAAAATTAGGAGAGGGTAAAACCCATGAGGCAAAAAAAGACTTTTCTCTTATTATATTATTTACATTTATACTTAGTATAATAATAATTATTATTAGCTTAATATTTATAGAGACTATACTTAAAATATTACAGGCAAAAGAATCTTTATATAATTATACAAAAGACTATTTATTTTATATGATAGTGTTTGCAACACCAACTATGCTAAAATTTATAGTAGAGCAATTTTTAGTGGCTATTAATAAATCTAAAACTGCTTTAGTTTTATCTATGTCTGGTGGCATTTTAAATATTATTTTAGACTATATTTTTATAGTTACGCTAGATTTTGGTATAAAAGGTGCTGCTATTGCAACAGGCCTTGGCTATGCTGTGCCTGCTATTATAGGCTTATCATTTTTTATAAAAAAATCAAGCCTTCTTCATTTTAAAATACCAAGCAAAACCCCTTCTGTTATATTACAATCTTGCTATAATGGTTCATCTGAAATGGTATCTCAGTTATCAAGTGGTATAATAACATTTTTATTTAACTTTGTTATGTTAAAATATATAGGAGAAGATGGTGTGGCTGCTATAACAATTATATTGTATATACAATATTTAGTAACATCTATATTTTTAGGATATTCAATAGGTGTATCACCTAGAATAAGCTATTTTTATGGCAGCAAAGATATACCTATGTTAAAAAGCCTTATATCTATTAGTATAAAGCTAGTTTGGACATTATCTATTTTATGTTATATAATTATTTTAACATCATCACCTATTCTTGTTAGATTTTTTACAGAGCCTGGCACAAATGTTTTTAATTTAACTATTGATGGTTTAAAAATTTATTCTCTTAGCTTTTTAATAGTAGGTATGTTAATTTTTATATCTGGTATGTTTACTGCTTTTTCAAATGGCAAAGTATCTGCTATTATATCATTTTTAAGAGCGTTAGTTTTTGAAAGCAGTGGCATTGTGTTATTCCCTATAATAATAGGTATATCTGGTGTATGGTGGGCCGTGCCTATTGCTAGATTATTAGGCGGTTTTGTGTGTCTATATTTTTATAAAAAATATAAAACTATTTATAACTATTAAAAAATTGTTCATATTTTAATAAAAATACTTGACGATATAAATGTTTTTTAATATAATAAAGCTAGTGCTTGTGCATATATAGATAACAAAGGAGGTGCTTTTAAATGAAAATGACATATCAACCAAAAAAGAGACAAAGAAGTAAAGTACACGGTTTCAGAAAAAGAATGAGTACTGCTAACGGCAGAAAAGTTTTAATGAGAAGACGTAGAAAAGGTAGAAAGGTTTTATCTGCTTAATATAAAACTTTTATCTATTTTATTAACATATTATGCCAATATATAATATTTCTTATTGGTTAAATAGCCCGCTATTTAGCGGGCTTTATGTTTTTATTTTTTTAAAATATATATAAATAGGAGATGAAAAAGTGCTTTTTACAAAATCTCTTAAAAAAAATTATCAATTTAGATATGTATATAATAAAGGAAAATCTATCGCTAACAAATATTTAGTTATGTATGTTGTAAAAAATAACTCTTTAGAAAATTATCTTGGTATATCTGTTAGCAAAAAAGTTGGCAATAGCGTTGTTAGAAGCAGAGTAACTAGGCTTATAAGAGAAAACTATCGTCTTAGTGAAAGCAAGTTAAAAAATGGGTATAGCCTTGTTGTAATAGCTAGAAACCCTGCAAATGGTGCAACCTATCAAGAGATAAACAAAGCTATGAACCATCTTTTTTCAAAACATAACTTATTTAATAATACTAAAAATAGTTAGCTTAATTAATATTGGGGGTGCCCTATGCTAAAAAAATGCTGTATGTATATTATAAAATTTTATCAAAAATTTATTTCTCCTATGAAGAAACCCTGTTGTATATACTATCCTTCTTGTTCTAGGTATGCATATGAAGCATATGAAAAATACGGTTTTTTTAAAGGTACATATCTTAGCGTTTGGCGTATATTAAGATGCAACCCTTTTAGCAAAGGCGGTTATGACCCTGTGCCATAAAAATTATTAGGAGGATTATATCTTGTTTAACTCTATTTTTATTTTAAATAACCTTATAGAAAAAGACCCTGGCTTTATTGTTGGCCCTATATCAAAACTTTTAGGTATTATAATAAATTTTGTATTTAAATTTGTTTATATGATAACAACTGACCATTCTCTTGGCTTAACTATTATATTATTTACTATTATAGTTAGATTATTATTAATACCTTTAAACTATAAACAACAAAAATCTATGTATATAATGCAAAAAATACAACCAGAAATGAAAAAAATACAAGATAAGTATAAAGGTAATAAAGACCCAGAAGTTGCTAAAAAAATGCAAATGGAAATGAGCAAGCTCTATTCTAAGCACAACTATAACCCTCTTGGTGGTTGTTTACCTATATTTATCCAATTACCTATATTTATTGCTTTATATTTTATAATGAAAAATGCTTACCTATTTGTTACAGACATAGGTAATTTATATACAGAAATTGCTAATCAAATTTTAGCTACACCAGGCTATGCTGATGTTTTAGTACCAATAGTTCAACCTCTTGTTCCTAAAGGTATGACAATAGATATTAGTCAGGTACCAGACTTACTTAAAGCCTTAAATAAATTTACACCTAACGATTGGGCTACTATACAGTCTTCTTTACCTACGTTAGAAATATCAAGCCTTTTAGAGCAAAAATCTAATATAGAATATTTCTTAGGTATAAACCTTGCAGAAACTGTTGGGCTTAGCTTCCCTAAAGTATTATTAGCTGTTTTATCTGGTGCTACAACGTTTCTTTCTAGCTGGATAATATCTAGAAAAAATAAATCTGACGACCCTACTTTAAAAATGCAACAAAAAATTATGAATATTGTTATGCCTCTTATGATGACATTCTTTACTATCTCTATCCCTTGCGGTGTTGCTATATATTGGATTGTTGGTAACTTAGTACAAGTAGTTCAACAAATTTTCTTAAATAGCTATTGTGAGAAAAAATTTGCAGAACAAGGGTTAGCATCTAGTAAATAATACTGTTTTATTTTGTAAAGGAGGAGTTTTATGGAAATACAAAAAGTTGCTAAAACTGTTAATTTAGCTATTGATGAAGCTTTAAAAGAGCTTAACACTACTATCGATAATATAGATTATACTGTGCTTCAAGAGCCTTCTAAAGGCTTTTTAGGTATTGGTAGCAAGCCTGCTAAAGTTTTAGTAAAATTAAAAGAAGAAGACAAACCTACTAACTTTAAAGATGAAAAGATTGAACAAAAAACAGAAGCAAAAAAAATAGAAAAGATTGAAGATGAGGCTATTATACCTTCTATTAATACTAACTCTACTGAAAAGAGAATACCTAAAATGGTTAGTGAAGATAGGTTTAATGAACCTATAAAACAAGAAAAGCCAAAAGAAATTAATAAAAATGCACCTACTATTGCTAAAAACTTTTTAAAACAAGTTTTTGATAGTATGAAAATAAATGTGGAAATAGATGCACAATTAACAGAAAAAAATACTTTATTAATAGATTTAAAAGGCAATGATATTGGTATTGTAATTGGTAAAAGAGGCCAAACTTTAGATTCTTTACAATATCTTACTAATCTTGTTGTAAATAAAGGCGAATATTCTTATATGTCTGTTAGTATAGATACTGCCGACTATCGCGAAAGAAGAAAGCAAACTCTTGAACAATTAGCTGTAAATTTAGCTAAAAAAGCCAAAAAAACAAGACGTAATGTTAATCTTGAGCCTATGAACCCATATGAAAGAAGAATTATACACGGTGCGTTACAAAATGACCCAACTGTAAAAACTTATAGTGAGGGTAACGAACCTTATAGATATGTTGTTATATCACCTAAATAATTATTAAATTATACCTTTGCTTATAGCAAAGGTATTTGCTTTATATATTTTATAAAAATAGATAGGACTGATAAAATGAAAATAAAAGAATTTGATACAATAGCAGCTATTGCCACCTCTTTTGGTGAAGGTGGTATAGGTATTATCCGTATTAGTGGAGATAATGCTTTTAATATAGCTAATAAAATATTTGTTCCATTTGATAAAAATAAAGAAAGCATTAAAGTAAATGACTACAAAAGCCATACTTTAACATATGGCATTATAAAAGATAATGATGAAATAATAGACGAAGTATTGCTTAGCGTTATGAAAGCTCCTAAAACTTATACTTGCGAAGATATTATAGAGATAAACTGCCACGGTGGCAAATCTTCTGTAAAGCGTGTTTTAAATACCGTTTTAAAAAATGGTGCAAGAATTGCTGAAAATGGTGAATTTACAAAGCGTGCTTTTTTAAATGGTAGAATAGATTTAAGCAAGGCAGAAGCTGTTATAGATATAATTAATGCAAAAACAGATATAAGCCACAAATCTGCTATAAATAGGCTTGAAGGTAAGCTAAAACAAAAAATAGATGAATACAGAAATGATATTATAACTATGACTGCTCATATAGAAGCCTCTATCGACTATCCAGAACATGATGACGAAACAATGACTTATAATATGATAGAAGAAAATACAAAAGCCCTTATTTTAAAAGTAGAAAAACTTTTAAAAACTGCCGATACAGGACGTATTGTAAAAGAAGGTATAAAAACAGTTATTTTGGGCAAGCCAAATGTTGGTAAAAGCTCTATATTAAATATTCTTTTAAATGAAGATAGAGCAATAGTAAGTGATATAGCTGGTACAACAAGAGATGTTTTAAAAGAACACCTTAATATAAATGGGGTTGCTCTTAATATTGTAGATACGGCAGGTATTAGAAAAACAGATGATGAAATAGAAAAAATAGGTGTAGAAAAATCTAAAGAGTATGCACAAGATGCAGATTTAATACTATTAGTTTTAGACAATTCTAAACCTTTAGATAAAGAAGATATAGAAATTTTAGATTTTATACAAAACAAAAAAACTTTAGTTCTTATTAACAAAACAGACTTAAAAGCTAATTTAGATATAAATAGTTTAAAACAACATATAAAAGAAGAAAATATATTAATGTTATCGGCAAAAGAAGATTTAGGCTTTGATATGTTGAAAGATAAAATAGAAACTTTATTTTTTTAATGTTAAATTAACATAAATGAAGACATTTTAATATCTAACGAAAGAAATAAAAACTCTCTTTACAACTGTATAGAAAGCTTAAAAAATGTTTTAAACACAATAGAAACAAGAATGCCAGAAGATTTTATATCTATGGATTTAATAGAAGCTTATAGATATTTAGGCGAGATAACAGGTGAAAGCTTAGATGAAGACGTTATAGACAAAATATTCTCAGAGTTTTGTTTAGGTAAATAACTAGAAAGGTGATTAATAAATGAATATATTAGCAGAAGAAAATGTAGACGTTGTTGTTATAGGTGCAGGTCACGCAGGTTGTGAAGCTGCTCTTGCAACTGCTCGTATAGGCTTTTCAACGGTCTTATTTTCAATAAACTTAGATAGTATAGCAATGATGCCTTGCAACCCTAATATAGGTGGTAGCTCAAAGGGACATCTTGTTAGAGAAATAGATGCTTTAGGTGGAGAGATGGGCAAAAATATAGATAAAAGCTATATTCAAACTCGTATGCTTAATACAAGCAAAGGGCCTGCCGTTTATTCTCTTAGAGCTCAAGCAGATAAAAACAAATATCATATAGAAATGAAAAAAGTGTTAGAAAATACTAATAATTTAGATATAGTTCAAGGTGAAATATCAGAAATTATAGTTAAAGATGGTGTAGTTACTGGTGTTTTAAAAGAAGACGGTATATTATATAACTGTAAAGCAGTTATTATATGTGCCGGTACTTACTTAAAATCTAAATGCCTTTATGGAGATATGGCAATAGAAAGTGGGCCTAATGGGCTTAGACAAGCCACTCACCTTAGTGATTGTCTTAAAAATCTTGGTATAAAAATGTATCGTTTTAAAACAGGTACACCAGCTAGAATTGATAGAAGAACAGTAGATTTTTCTAAAATGTCTGTGCAAGACGGAGATGAAAATATAGTTCCTTTTTCTTTTGAAAATACTCCTGATGATATAAGAAGAGAGCAACTTCCTTGTTATCTTACTTATACCAACAGTGAAACACATAAAATAATAAATGATAACCTTCATCGCTCAGCTATGTATGGTGGTATGATAGAAGGTACTGGCCCTAGATATTGCCCTTCTATTGAAGATAAAATAGTACGTTTTGCAGATAAAGAACGTCATCAAATATTTATTGAGCCAGAAGGTGAAGATACAAACGAAATGTATGTTCAAGGTATGAGTACCTCTTTACCTATTGATATACAAATAAAAATGTATAGAAGTATAGAAGGGCTTGAAAATTGTAAAATAATGCGTAATGCTTATGCAATAGAATATGATTGTATAGATGCTACACAGTTAAAGCTTAGCCTAGAATTTAAAAATATAAAAGGTCTTTTTAGTGCAGGTCAATTTAACGGTACATCAGGTTATGAAGAAGCAGCAGCACAAGGTATAATAGCAGGTATTAATGCTACAAAATATATAAAAAATGAAGAACCTTTAATACTTGATAGGTCTGAGGCTTATATAGGTGTATTAATAGACGATATTGTAACAAAAGGTAGCCTTGAGCCTTACCGTATGATGACATCTCGTGCAGAATATCGCCTACTTTTAAGACAAGATAATGCAGATTTAAGGCTTACAGAAATAGGATATAATGTAGGGCTTATAACAGAAGATAGATATAATAAATTTTTAGATAAAAAAGCTAAAATAGAACAAGATATAAAACGTATTAAAAAAATGTCCATAGCCCCTACTGAAGAAGTAAACAAACTTTTAGAACAATACGGCAGTACACCTTTAACAACAGGTATAAAATTTACAGACCTTATAAAAAGAACAGAGCTTTCTTATATGTGCCTTGCTCCTCTTGATAAAGATAGACCAGAGCTTTCTTATGATATAGAAGAACAAGTTAATATACAAATAAAATATGAAGGCTATATAGAAAAACAAATGCGTCAAGTAGAACAATTTAAAAAGCTAGAGAAAAAACGTATACCAAAAGATATAGACTATTCTAAAGTAATGAGCCTAAGCCTTGAGGGCCGCCAAAATCTTGAAAAAATACGCCCAGAAAGCATAGGTCACGCCTCTCGTATATCTGGTATATCTCCTGCTGATATAAATATGCTATTAGTTTATCTAAATCTTTAACATATTTATAATTTAATAATAATATAAATTAGGCTATTTATTAAAATAGTCAACTATAAGGAGTGATAGCTTTGGTTTTTTTACCTATTAAAAATCAATATTCACAAAAAAGTTACTTTCATATAGATAATAGCAAAGCTCCTTTTTTTAATATATTAACTCATCAATATACTAGCAAAAGTTTTATAAACCTTATAAAAAAAAATAAGCTTGTAGAAGCTAAAAATTTTATAAGTAAAACTTTTGCAGAAGATGTAAATATATCTATATTAAAAGAGTTTTTTAATGACGATTACGTATATAAATCTTTAGATAAAGTTAGCTTTTTTAAAAGTAAATATGAAAAAATAAATGCTTTTTTAATAATGGATAAAAATGCAAAGTTTAAAGGTATTATTAATTTTTATATGATAAATGAGCCAGATAATATTAGTAAATGGAAAATATATAAAATAACAAAAGAAACAACTTATTAAGGAGCTTTTATGAAAGATTTATTAAAAAATGCTTGTAAGGAGCTTAACCTTAACATAGATGATAGCCAAATAGATGAATTTTTAAAATATAAAGAACTTCTTTTAGAATGGAACGAAAAAATAAATCTTACGGCTATTACAGATGATAAAGAGATTATATTAAAACATTTTATAGACTGCTTGACAGTATGTAAATTTGTAGATTTTAATGGTAAAAATTTTATAGATGTAGGTACAGGTGCAGGGTTTCCTGCCCTACCTATAAAAATATTTTGCAAAAATTCATACCCTACTCTTTTAGATTCTTTAAACAAACGTATAAACTTTTTAAAAACTGTTGGTAATGAACTTAATTTAGAAAATATAACTTATATACATTCAAGAGCAGAAGATGCAGGGCAAAATAAAGATTTTAGAGAAAAATATGATTTTTGTGTATCTCGTGCTGTTGCAAATTTAAGTGTATTAGCAGAGTTTGACTTACCTTTTGTAAAAGTTGGTGGCTATTTTATAGCCTTAAAAGGCCCTCTATTAGATAGTGAGCTTGTAGAAGCAAAAAAAGCTATAACAACTCTTGGTGGAGAAATAGAAAAAATAGAAACTATAAAAATACCTTTTACAGATATAGAGCATAAGCTAGTTTTTATAAAAAAAATAAGACAAACTCCTAAGCAATACCCTAGAAAAGCAGGCAAGGTATCTAAAAGCCCTATAAAATGACAACATTTATAAGCTTATATAGTAAAATTTTGTAATTATGTTTTTATTTTGAATTTTCTGACATTTGGAAATATATGGGAAATATATGCTATAATTCACCTAAAATATATTATGTTATGAGGTGTATTATGCAAAGTTTAAAAAATAGCCAAAAAGAAATACTTTATTTAGATGTAGAAAAAATATATCCAAACCCTTATCAACCTAGAAAAATTTTTGAAGAAGCTAGTATAGAAGAATTATCTTCATCTATTATGCAATATGGTGTTATAGAGCCTATAATTGTAAGAGAGCTTAAAGGCTCTTTCTATGAGCTTGTAGCTGGAGAACGTAGGCTTAAAGCCTGCAAAAAAATTGGTATGGCAAAAATACCTGCTATAATATCTAACATTAACAAAAAAGAAAGTGCTTGTATGGCTCTAATAGAAAACGTTCAAAGAGAAAGACTTAATTTTATTGAAGAAGCAGAAGGTTTTCAAACTCTTATGGTAGACTTTGGCTACACTCAAGAAGAAATAGCAAAAACTATTGGCAAAAAACAATCTACTATATCTAATAAACTACGTTTATTAAAATTAAAAAAAGATATAAAAGCTACCATTATACAAAATAAACTTACAGAACGCCACGCTCGTGCTTTATTAAAGCTAGACAATGAAAATACTCAGAGAGAAGTTTTGCAAAAAATATTAAAATTTGACCTTAATGTACAAAAAACTGAAGAGCTTGTAGAAAATACAATAAAAAGATTAGAAGGTAAAAGCTTAAAAACTGAAAAGAAAATTAAAGGATACATAGGCGATTTAAGAATTTTTACAAACACTATAAAAGGTGCTGTTGATGTTATGAAAGAATCTGGAGTTGATACTAATTATTCTATTATAAAAAGTGACAATGGTTATGAAATAAACATTAAAGTTTGTATGGGTTAAATATTTTAACCTTAAATATAGGAGAAACAATTATGAAAATGTTTTTTTTAAATGATGACAACATAAACCTTGCTTTTGATATAAGAACAGAAGTTTTTATAAAAGAGCAAGGTATTGAAAGAGATGTAGAAATGGACGGCACAGATAAATATGCAAAAAATATGATTTTAATGAAAGATAATAAGCCTATTGGTACAAGTAGGCTTATTGTAATAGATAATAAAATGTATATAGGACGTGTTGCTGTTTTAAAAGAATATAGAAAAAAAGGCTATGCAACACATATGATAAATTTTTTATTAAATGAAGCTAAAAATATGGGCTACAATGAAGTTTTTATACACGCACAAACTTATGCAAAAAGCTTTTATGAAAAAATAGGTTTTAAACAATTTGGTGAAGAATTTTTAGAAGCTAACATACCTCATATACATATGCAAATTACACTTTAAGGGGGCATAATAAATGAAACTTATTATAGGGCTTGGTAACCCTGGCAACGAATATAAATGGACAAGGCATAATGTAGGCTTTGAAGCCATTGATAAGCTAGCCTATGATTTTAATATAAATGTTAACAAAAATAAATTTAAAGCTATTTATGGTGAAGGTATAATTCACGGTGAAAAAGTTTTACTTATAAAACCTTTAACATATATGAACCTTAGTGGAGAATGTGTTAGAGATTTTTTAAATTTTTATAAAGATTTAGATATTAGTGATATTATGGTTATATGTGATGATATAAACCTACCTCTTGGAGCTATAAGAATAAGAAAAAAAGGCTCTGATGGTGGACAAAATGGACTTAAAAATATTATATATCAATTAGGAAGTGATAACTTCCCTCGTCTTAGAATAGGTATAGGACAAAAAACAGAGCATTTTACATTAGCAAATTTTGTTTTATCGAAATTTAATAAAGATGAAGAGGTAGATATAGTAAAGGGTATAACATACGCAACAGAAGCTATTGAAATATTTATAAAAGATAGAGATAACGGCCTATCTAATGCTATGAACAAGTTTAATAAAAAAATAAAAAAAGATACATAAACGGAGCAAATATGAACTTATTTAACGATATAACTAAACAAAATAAATCTTTCAATAGCATTTTTGATTATTTAAAAACAAATAAAGACCCTTTACTTTTATCTAATGTGTTAGAATCTCAAAAGGGACATATTATATATAGTATATTTAAAAATTTTAATAATTGTAGCCTTATTGTTTGTGAAAATGAGCTAAAGGCAAAAAACTTTTATGATGATTTAAAGTTTTTCTTTAAAGATAAAGTTTTTTATTATCCTAGCAAAGACGTTGTATTTTATAGTGCCGATGTAAAAAGCCGTGATATTATAAAATATCGCTTTGATGTTATAAAAAACATTTTATCTGGTGATAAAATAGTAATTGTTTTATCCGTAGAAGCTTTGTTTGATAGGCTTGTACAAAAAGAAATATTTGAAAAATTTATATTAAACTTTAAAGTTGGAGATATATTAGATATTGAAGATTTATCTTCAAAATTAGTTTTTATGGGCTATGAAAAAGCTAGCTTAGTAGAAGGTATAGGTCAGTTTTCTATTCGTGGTGGCATTATAGATATATTTAGCCCTATATTTGAAAATGCCTTTAGAATAGAGCTTTGGGATAATGAAATAGATTCTATTAGGCTTTTAGACTCTTTTTCTGGCAGGTCTATTGAAAATATTAATGATGTTACTATATATCCTATGCGTGAGCTTGTTTGTGAAGAAAAAGATATACAAATAGCTATAAAAAATATTTTATCACACTTTGAAGAAACTAAAAAATCTCTTTCAAAAAATAATAAATTAGAAGAGCTTAACACACTAACATCTCACATTCAAGAAACAATAGAAAAATTAAAAACACAAAAAACTTTTTCTGGCATAGATAAGTTTATGCAATTTTTTTATGAAGAAAATACAACACTATTAGATTATTTAGATAAAAACACTATTTTATATTTTGATGAACCTAATCGTATTAGAGAAAAAGCTAATATTACAAAAAATGAATTTTTAGAAAGTTTAAAAGGACGTATTTTAAAAGGTGAAATTTTACCTGCCCAAAACAAAATGATTTTTGATTATGATGAAATTTTACACTTTGCTAAAGATTTTAAAAAAGTTTTATTAATAAATATTCCTCAAACATTAAAAGATTTTTCTATAAGCCAAAATATAGAATTTAATGTAAAAAGCTCTAATTTAGAAAAAAATAGCCTAGAAACATTATATAATGAGCTTAGACATTATAAATCTTTAGATTATACCATTGCTTTTTTAGCTAGTGGTACAACAAGATGTGAGCGTTTAGAAAAAGAATTTAACGAAAATAATATAAACACTATATTTTTAAATGATGAAAAACTAAATGATGACTACACTATACATAAAGGCATAGTATACATTATTAGAGGTAGCTTAAACAAAGGCTTTGAATATCCTGATGATAAGTTTGTAGTTCTTACAGATAAAGAGCTTTTTGGTGAAGAAAAGAAGAGAAAAAAAGTAGCTAAAAAGAAAAAAGGTACAAAAATACAAAGCTTTACAGACCTTAAGGTTGGCGATTATGTAGTACACGATAATCACGGTATTGCTGTTTTTCGTGGTATAGAAAAAATGGTTACAGATGGTGTTAGCAAAGATTATTTAAAGCTTGGATATGAAGATGATGGTGTTTTATATGTGTCTGTTAATCAGCTTGATATGGTTCAAAAATATGTAGCTGGTGGTTCTTCTGCTCCAAAGATAAATAAACTAGGTGGCAAACAATGGGGAATTGCTAAAGCTAAAGCTAAAAAGGCTATTGAGATTTTAGCTAAAGATTTAGTAGAGCTTTATGCAAAAAGGCAAAATGCTAAAGGCTTTGTGTATTCTAAAGACAATATTTGGCAAACAGAGTTTGAAGATAGTTTTCCTTTTGAAGAAACAGACGACCAAATAAACGCTATACAAGATGTTAAGCAAGATATGGAAAGCTCAAAAGTTATGGATAGGCTTATATGTGGTGATGTTGGCTTTGGTAAAACAGAAGTTGCTATAAGAGCTGCTTTTAAGGCTGTTCAAGATAAAAAACAAGTAGTATTTTTGGTGCCTACTACCATACTTGCTCAACAGCATTATCAAACTTTTGTAAAAAGAATGCAAAATTACCCTATAAATGTAGAAATGTTAAGCCGTTTTAGAACTGCAAAACAACAAAAAGAAGCTATTGTAGGCTTAGAAAAAGGCGTTGTTGATATTATAATAGGCACTCATAGAATTTTGTCTAAAGATATAAAATTTCACGATTTAGGGCTTATTATAATAGACGAAGAACAACGTTTTGGTGTTAAGCATAAAGAAAAGCTAAAATCTTTAAAGGATAATGTAGATGTATTAACTCTTTCTGCAACACCTATACCTCGTACACTACATATGAGTATGACTGGTATAAGAGATATGAGTGTTTTAGAAGAGCCTCCTCGTGAAAGAATGCCTGTTCAAACATATGTTTTAGAATATGACATAGAATCGATAAAAAATGCTATAAACCGTGAGCTAGCTAGAGGTGGACAAGTTTATTATCTTCACAACCGTGTAAACAATATAGAAGAAGAAGCTATGAAACTACAAAACCTTGTCCCAGATGCTACTGTATCTTTTGCCCACGGGCAAATGAGTGAACGTGAGCTTGAAAGAGCTATGCTTGGGTTTATGAAAAATGAAATAAACGTATTAGTATGTACCACTATTATAGAAACAGGTCTTGATATATCTAATGTAAACACTATAATAATAAATGATGCCGACCATATGGGGCTTAGCCAGCTACACCAGCTTAGAGGACGTGTTGGTAGGTCTAATAAAACTTCTTTTGCTTATCTTATGTATAAGAAAGATAAAATACTTCAAGAAATATCTGAAAAACGCCTTCAAACTATAAAAGAGTTTACCGAGTTTGGCTCTGGCTTTAAAATAGCTATGCGTGATTTAGAAATACGTGGTGCTGGTAACCTTCTTGGCTCTCAACAACACGGCCATATGGATATAATTGGGTATGAAATGTATTGTAAATTACTAGACCAAGCTGTAAGAGAACTTAAAGGTGAAAATATAGAAAAAGAGTTTGAAACACTTATAGATATATCTGTAAATGCTTTTATATCTCCTAGCTATATAGAAAATGAAGCACAAAAGCTTGAAATGTATAAAAAAATCTCTATGATAAAAACAGAAGCAGACTTTTTTGATGTTCAAGATGAGCTAGAAGATAGATTTGGCACAATACCTAAAGTTGTTCAAAATCTTTTAAATATTGCACTTATGAAATCTTATGCTAATAATATAGGTGTAAACAAAATTTCTCAATGTGGAAATAATATTTCTATAAGGTTTAACGAAGATAATAAAGTTAATATTGAAAAATTTAAAACATTATTATCTTCTAATAATAAACTATCTTTTAATGGTAAATTAAATTATAATATTAAAGATAATAAAGATGATTTTGTCAATAAACTTAAAGATATATTTTTATTTTTAAACTAAACCTATATTTTTATTTTAAAAAGGCTGTAGAAAATCTACAGCCTTTTTTTTATACTTTTAATGAATTTACTTCATCTTCTTCTTCATCTATTTCATCTTTTTCTCTATCGAATATTTGTTTTTTTACAATATAACCAGTTACTAATATAATTAATAGTACTAATAATACTATAAGTAAACTATATCCGCCTTCTCCACCAAAACCAAATGCTGGTTTTTCTATTTGTCTTTTTTCATTTATTTTACTACCATTATCAGATGAATCTTCTATTACATTATCTAAGTTAATATTTATAGCTTGATTGTCTGGTTCAATATTTCCTATAACTTGTCTTGCTACATTTTCATCTTCTGGTGTTATTGTTTGTAAATTTCCAAATGTATATATATTATCTGGAGCTTGTATATTTATATTTTCTTCTACATTAGTATCAACATTTCCACCATTGTTTCCACCATTATTTCCACCATCTATTATTGGCGGTATTGTTTGGTTATCATTTGTAGTAGCTTCTGTTGTATTATCTACTGTGTTACCTTCTGTTGAAGTTTCTGTTGTGTTATCTCCTGTATTGCCTTCTGTTGTAGCTTCTGTTGAAGGTCTATTTGGAGCTTGTGTTGTAGCTTCTGTTGTATTATCTCCTGTATTACCTTGTGTTGTAGATTCTGTTGTGCTATCTCCTGTGTTACCTTGTGTTGTAGCTTCTGTTGAAGGTTGTGTTGGAGTCTCTGTTGGAGGTTGTGGGTCTACTGGTGTTTGTTTTTCATTCCATTTAGCGTATAAATCTATACTTAGTTTATCTTTACCATTATCTTGTACTACATCCCATATGTTTTCTACTTTTGTATTAAAAGATCCCTCTAGGTACCAACCTTCAAAATTATTTTTATCTTTTGTAGGTATTTTTAATGAGTGGTTACTTCCAAATTTTACAGTTTCTGTTGCTACATCGTTTGTTTCACTTAATCCTGGTATATTTCCACCATTTAAATGATAATTTATAGTAACCTCTTTTTCTTGTGGAGTTGTCTTTTTAGCCCATACTGGGTATAAAATTATATTTCCAGTCATAGTAATTTGACTATTAAGTTTATTTTTATAACCATATTCTGGTTGGCTAGCATCTTTTTCTGTAGCCCAACCTAAAAATTCAAAACCTTCTTTAGTTGGCTCTTCAGATATTATTGTAGCACCTGCACCATCTTCATATTTTGTAATATCTCCTTTTAACCCTTCAGGAAATTCATATGTTAAATAGTTACCAACTTTAAC
>CALWSN010000016.1 GCA_944384215.1 uncultured Clostridia bacterium
GTATAAACAATAGCAGTAAATACAACACCATCTTCTTTAGAAGCACTAACAACATCTATTTCAGGTCTTGAAACTATTTCTAATTTGCTTTCTTCAGCAGCTTGAGCATAAGCATCTTGTAAAACAAAGTTAAAAGCATCATCATAAAATACTTCAACACCGTAAGTTTTTTCTATAATTTGTCTAGGAACTTTACCTTTTCTAAAGCCTTTAATATTAAAATGTTTTTGGTTTTTATTAAAAGAATAATCTAAACCTTCTTGGAATTTTTCAGCACTAACAGAAAATGTTAATTTGTACTTATTAATATCCATATTTTCAACATTATTCATTTATTGTATCCTCCTTAAAATCTTGGTAAAAATTACATATAGTAAATTACATATGGACTAAGTATAACATATGTTTTAATAAAAATCAATTATTTGTTACAATAATATTTAAAAAGTTTAAATATATCTTATTTTTTTAAATATCCATATAACAATAGATGATATTATTATACCCAATAAAGAACCAATAATAACATCACTAGGGTAATGTACTATTAATAAAACTCTTGATAAAGCTATTAAAAATGCTACAATATATGAAAATATACCCCATTTTTTATTAGTAAAAAATATACAAGTAGCTGAGGCAAAAGACGACAAACTATGACCAGATGGAAAAGAAAAACCAGATGGTGCTACAATAAATGGTTGTAAAGATAGCTCTACAAATGGTCTTTGCCTTTCAAATATATTTTTTAATAAGCCATTACCTATTATAGACCCTATTGCTAAAGAAGTTAGCATTATTACACCGTGTTTTCTTGTAGATTTATTTAATGTTAAAAATACACCAATAATTATCCATATAAGCCCAGCATCTCCTAAATGAGTTATAAAAGAAAATACACTTTGTATAAAAGGGTGGGTAAGTATAAGTTCATTTATATTAAGTATAATATTTTTGTCAATGTTAAAGATTATATCCATAGGTTACCTCACATAAATTTATATTTATTTATTATAACACAAAAAATAAATATAATAAATAATATTTTTTTGTATTTTATCCCTAAAAATTAGCACTTTTTATATTGACAAGGATATTTAGTGATGATATAATATATATTGTTTGCCGCACAGAGAGGTTTAAGCTTAGCACCGTATCTGGCGAGTTATTTTTAAGGAGGTGTACTAATGTACGCAATTATCGAAACTGGTGGAAAACAATATAAAGTTTCTGAAGGAGACGTTATCAAAGTTGAAAAATTAGAGGTAGAAGCTGGTTCTTCTTACACTTTTGACAGAGTTTTAACTGTGGCTAATGGTGATGATGTTAAATTTGGAGCTCCTGTTGTTTCTGGTGCAACTGTTAATGCATCTGTTATAGGCGATGGCAAAGCTAAAAAAGTTATCGTTTATAAATATAAACCTAAAAAAGGTTTCCACAAGAAAAAAGGTCATAGACAACCTTTCACAATGCTTAAAATTGAAAAAATCAACGGTTAATTATTAGGTTTTTAAAATGATAAAAGTTATATTTTTTAAAAATAATGAAAATATAATAGGTTTTGAAATTAAAAATCACGGTAGAGATATTGTATGCTCTGCTGTGTCTATATTAGCTTTAAACACTGTTAATAGCCTTGAGGCTTTTACAAATGTTAAATATAATGTAGACTATAACACTGACGGTGGTTTTTTAAAATGTGTTATAAATGAAGATAGCCTTTGCGATAAAGCTATCTTGTTATTATCTAGTATGGAGCTTGGTCTTAAAGGTATTGAGATAGAGTATCCACAAGATATTTCTTTAAAATATAAGGAGGTGTAACAATGATTAGAATTAATCTTCAATTTTTCGCTCATAAAAAAGGGGTAGGTTCTACTAAAAACGGTCGTGATTCTGAGTCTAAAAGATTAGGACCTAAACGTGCTGATGGACAATTTGTTAAAGCTGGTAACATTCTTTACACACAAAGAGGTACTAAAATTCACCCAGGTGTGAATGTTGGTAAAGGTGGTAATGATACACTTTTTGCTTTAGTTGATGGTATCGTTAGATATGAAAGAAAAGGTAGAGATAAAAAACAACTTTCTGTTCATCCTATCGCTGAATAATATAGATAATAAAAAAGCTAAATTCTATTTTATAGAGTTTAGCTTTTTTATTATAAAATATTTAAAAATTGACTACTAGAAAAATAAAAAAATAAATCTTAAACTATTAAATTTAAGATTTATTTTTTTATTTTAATTATTTTCAGATATATTATTATCTACTGTTTTATCTTTAGTAATATCTTCATTAGAAGATATATTAGTATCTTTTTCTAAGTAAGTAGGTAATTTTTTTTCTGGAAAAAAGTCTTTAGGGAATAAAGCTCTAAATTCATCACCAGTTATTTTTTCTTTATCTAAAAGAAGATTAGCAGTAGAATGTAAATATTCTATATTATCTAATAAGATTTTTCTAGCTTTATCATAACAAGAAGATATAATAGACTTTATTTCTTCATCAATAGAAGCAGCTAAAGTAGGGCTTATTTCTTCATCTATAAATTCGATAGGGCCTAAAGAGCTCATACCATATTTTGTAACCATACCTCTAGCTATTTTAGAAGCTCTTTCTATGTCGCTAGAAGCACCAGTAGTTATATCATCAAATATAATTTCTTCGGCTATTCTACCACCAAATAATACCATTATTTCTTGTGTAAGATAGTTTTTAGAAAAATATCCTTTATCTACTGGCAAGTGCATTGTATAACCACCAGCGCCACCAGTAGGTATAATAGATATTATATGAACAGCATCCATAAGAGGTAATATTTCTGTAACAATAGCGTGACCAGCTTCGTGATAAGCAGTAATAGCTCTTTCTTCTTCGCTTATTACACGGCTTTTTTTCTCTGTACCAACACCAACTTTTATAAAAGCTTTTCTTATTTCTTCCATGGATATTGTTTGTTTACCTTTTTTAGCAGATATAATAGCTGCTTCATTTAAAAGGTTTTCAAGCTGAGCACCAGTAAAACCAGATGTTGTTTTAGCTACTTCTTCAAGGTTTACGTTTTCATCAAGTTTTTTTGTTCTAGCGTGAACTTTTAATATTTCTTCTCTACCTTTAACATCTGGAGCACCTACATATATTTGTCTATCAAATCTACCAGGTCTTAAAAGGGCAGGGTCTAAAATATCAACACGGTTTGTGGCAGCTATAATAATTATATTTTCGTTAGAAGAAAAACCGTCCATTTCTACAAGTAATTGATTAAGAGTTTGTTCACGTTCATCGTGACCACCACCAAGACCAGAGCCTCTTCTTCTACCAACGGCGTCTATCTCATCTATAAATATAAGACAAGGTTTATTTTTCTTAGCTTCTTCAAACATATCACGCACTCTAGATGCACCAACACCTACAAACATTTCTACAAAGTCAGAACCAGAGATACTAAAAAATTGTACACCAGCTTCACCAGCAATAGCACGTGCAAGAAGAGTTTTACCAGTACCAGGAGGACCTACCAATAATATACCTTTAGGTATTCTAGCACCAATATCTTTATATTTTTTAGGGTCTTTTAAAAAGTCTACTACTTCTTCTAAATCAGATTTTTCTTCTTTAAGGCCAGCAACATCTTTAAAAGAGGCAGTTTTTTGACCTTCAGTTAAAACTTTTGCTTTATTTTTGCCAAAAGATAACACACGGCTACCACCACCGCCACCACCTTTAGTCTGCTGAGTTATTAAAAGTAACACAACTAAGATAGCAATAATAACTATAATAATAGGTAAATATGTTGCAGAAAGAAGACTAGGCTTAGAAGGTTGATATGTTTCTATTAATTGCATACCATTGGCAGAAGAATGTACTATATCCATAAATGAAGATACACTAGGTAATGGTATAGATTTTTTGTATTCATCTTTAAAGTATACTATTGCATAGCCTTTATCATAAATATCTTCGCTTGTTTTTATACTTATAGAGCTTATGTTAGATATATTATTTTCTTTAATATCATTTACTAAATCACTATATGTATAGTCATAAAACTTTTCATTTTGGTGTATATTTATATTTTTGTACATCATAAAAGATAAAAGTATGAAAACAAAAATTAATATATACATAAAAAAACTTTTAAACATGGTATCTTTGTTCAAGGCAAAACCTCCTTTATAATAATTAAGATACAAGCATTAAAAAATATTATTCTTCATCTAAATGAAGTATACCTATATAAGGTAAATTTCTATATTTTTGAGCATAATCAAGGCCATAGCCTACTATAAATGCATCTGGAATAGTAAAGCCAATATAGTCGGCATTAACATCTACAACACGTCTGCTAGGTTTGTCTAATAATGTGCAAAGCTTTAAACTAGCAGGATTTTTTTCTTTTAAATATTCTATAAGATAGATTAAAGTTCTACCAGTATCAACTATATCTTCTAATAATATAACGTGTTTACCTTCAATAGAAGTTTCTAAATCTTTATTTATAGTAAGTTTACCACTAGATACAGTACCACCATTATAGCTAGATACATCTATAAATTCAAACTCTACTTTTTGTTTTAATTTTTTGGCTACATCTGTCATAAACATTACGCCACCTTTTAAAACACATACAAGTGTAATATCTTTAGAGCCAAAATCTTTGTTTATCTGTTCAGCTATTTCAGTTATTCTTTTGTCTAGTTGCTCTTCTGTAATTAACACTTCAATTTTTTCAATCATTTAATTTTCCTCCCAAATGTGTAAATAAACAGTATTATTAAGATTATCAGGCTTATAGTTATTACATAAGCAAAGCCCTAAAATACCTATTATCTTATCTTCACATAGTAAGATAGGATATAAGTTTCTCTCATTAGCAGGTATTTTTAAATCTATAAAAATATTTTTAATTTTTTTGGTCATATTATTAAGATAGATTTTATCACCTGCATTTCTTTGCCTTATAAATAAGCTGTTTTTTATTTTATCATAATTTAGCGAAATAGTATAGACTTTTGTTGAAATATTTACAATATTTTTAGATAATAGTATATTTTTATTTAATTCTTTAATATATAATTGTTTTTCTAGCTCTATTTTATAATAATAGGAAAGGTTATTTTCAAAATGTATAGTATTTTTACTAATTATTAAGTTATCATACTGTTTATATACGTACAAATTATTAGGAAGGTTTAATTTTTTACCAGTTTGTTTATTTAATATATCTATAATCATATTTATATGTTCAAATGATACATTGTATAAATCTTTGTTAAAGTGAGAAAGACAAAGCCTTAATAATCTTTTTTGCAAAACTAAATCTATATTTTTTATATTTTCTATATTTAATATTATTTTATCATTATTTTTTTCTACTAAACAATTGTTTAAAGCATCATTTGCAAGATTGTCTAAAAAATTATTTTCATCATAAAAATTTTTTGCCATATTTGCAAGAGTGTCTATAATATTAGGATTAAAATCTCTCTTTAAAGAAGGTATGAGATTTAACCTTATTTTGTTACGAGTATAAATATCCATACTGTTTGTAGAATCATTTCTATATGACAAGCTGTGTCTATGGCAGTAGTTTTCTATATCTTTTCTTAAACAGTCTAAAATAGGCCTTATTATGTTATCTCTTTTATAAGATATACCAGCAAGACCTTTTATACCTGTGCCTCTAAAAAAACGCATAAGAATAGTTTCTGCATTGTCATCTTTATTATGTGCTATTGCTATTTTTGTAGCATTTTCATCTTTTAATACTTTATTAAATGAATAATATCTATATTTTCTGCCTGCTTCTTCTATTGATATATTTTCTTCTTTAGATTTATTATATATATCAAAAGAAAAAACTTTAATAGGTATATTTAAATTATTACAAAAATTTACTACAAACTCATTATCTTGGTCAGATTCTTCACCACGCATACAATGATTTATATGAACTGCTGTTATTTTTAGATTAAAATCATTTTTTATAGTGTGTAGAAAATGTAATAAGCATATAGAATCTGCACCACCAGATACACCCACCACAATATGGTCATTTTTACATATAAGATTATGTTTTGATATAGTGTTTAAAGCTATCTTTTCTAACAAATTATCACCTCTTTATAACTATTTAATATAATTATAATATAATTTTTAGAAAAGATAAACTATTATATATAAATTTGATATAAAAGAAAACATATAAATACAATAGTACAAAATATAGATACATTTAAAATATTATTATAAAATTTTAATTTTTTTTTGTTATTATATTTTGGGGTAGGTTGTTTGGTAGATGTAATAGGTTTTTGTATATGGTTAATATTAGTAGTAGTACTAGTACTATTATATTTTTTAGACATATAATCATTTATTATTTTTTCTGCTTCTAAAACTAAATTTCTAGGTATATTTTCTTGATTATTTTCTTTAACTATAAATATAACTTGGTCATACCAATTAGACTTATTACCGTTTATAAGTATAACTTTCTTTTTTTCGTTCATAAAAAACCTCCTAAATTTAGATATTTTAATTATTAACAAAAATTAGAAAGATATACTTATAACAATAAATTTTAGCTCCATATTCTAGCTACTAATATGGTTATATCATCTTTTATATTGTCTTTATAATTTTCTTTAGTTTTTTCAAAAATAGCATTTGCTATATCTTCAGGGTTAGTAGAATTATTTTCTAGCAAAATATCAATTATCCAGTGTTCTTTATTTATAATAGCATTTGTAGAATCTATAACACCATCTGTAAACATAACTATTATATCTCCATCAGATAGTTTTTTCTTTCTTATTTCTGGCTCAATACTGTTTAAAACACCAACAGGTAAAGAAGTAGATTTTATTATATCTACTTTATTGTTATGTAAAATAAGAGTAGATACAGCACCTATTTTTAATATTTCACAAAATCCAGTATATAAATCTATTGTGCACATATCTAATGTTGCAAAAGTGTCTTTAGAAGATTTTAAAAATAAAACAGAATTTATCATATTTATAGCTAAATCTTTAGAAAAGCCTGCTTGTAAAAAGTCTTCTAAAAGCTCTATTGTAGCCATACTTTCTATTTTTGCATTTTTGCCAGAGCCCATACCATCAGATAAAGCTAAAAGATATGTACCATTAGGTAAAGCTAAAAAAGAATGACTATCTCCACATTCTGAAGAGCCATCTTTAGATGCCGTTACAGCATAGCTACTAACTCTAAATTTTTGTTCTTCTACAAGTGTTAAAGAGCATACACTTTCATTATTTTCTTTTGTAACTATACATTCATAGCAAGGCTTACACATTTTTTTGCCTAAAACTTCACTTACTATTGGTAAAATAGTTTTTGTACACTTATTAGGCACATAACAAGGCTCTACTTTTAACAATACTTCTAATTTACCTTTATTATTTTCTGTTATTATAACATTTTTTGTAGATATGCCGTTATTTTCTAAGGCATATTTAATTTTTGTTTCATAATTTTCTTTAAAAGATACGTTTTCACAAAGATTTTTTGATAAATCATATATTATGGTAGAAATACCTGTTAGTTGTTTACCTACCAGTTCGCGACTTTCTATAACTTTATTTTTCCAAGCTAAATTAAGCTTATATATTTCAAAAGTTTTATTTAAAACATCTATAAACTGATTAATATTTATACAATTATTTATAAAATCAGGTGATATAGAGTTTTTTTCTATTTGTCCTGTTTTTTCATACATATTTAATATAGAAAATATATTTTGATATGTGCTATAAAAATTTTTTTCCCAACAAAAAATCTTCATTTGACAATTGTTACACATTTTACTAGCAACTTCATCTATAAGGTTTGATATGTCTTGTTGGTCTAAATTAGTCTTTTTTTCAGATAAATTATAAAAAGTTTTTGAAAGTTTTTCAAAAGAATTTGCATATTTATTAAGCTTGTTACTTGTTAAAACTTGTAATTTTTCTGTATATGTAGCTGCAGTTTCTGTTTTTAGGCTATTATTAAAGCTAAGGTTTGCCTTTATATTGCAAGGTATAGCCAAAAATAATATATCACTACCTATTATAGAAAATAATAAAACATTATCTATTAAAGATATATTTATTATAAGGCTTAAAATATAAACACATAAATTAAATATAAGAGCAATAAAAAATTTCCCTTTTTCTCTAACTAAGCTTGATAATATAGATGATACAGTTAAAATAATTATTATGTCCCCACTTAAAGAATTTGTTATAAATAGCAAAAAGCTAGATAATATAGATACGATAGCACCAATAGAGCTACCATATATATAACAAACAAATAAAAGAAGTGTTATAATAAAAAAGTATGTAAAAGAGATATTGCCTAAAAATACATCAGAAGAGCCACATATTATAGAGCCTATAAGTATGCCAAGGCTTATTATTTCTTCGTTTGTTATTATGTTTTTATTATCTCTATTTATATAGCTTATGCCTTTATCCAATATAAAACACATACAAAATGTTAAGGTAGTTTCTAATATAGTTAAAACTAAATAATATGTAGAAAAACCATTAAAAAAAGATATAGCTAAGCCAGATATAAATATAGAAAAGCTACATAATATTGTTTTATATAAAATATTAGATTTATTTTTATTTTTAGAAAATAGTATATTTATAAAAAATAAAATAAATAAACATATTATGTACTTTGTTATATAAAAACTATTAGATTTACTAAAAAAACCTAAAAATGTAAAACCTAAAGCAAGATTAAACATTTTACCATTTAATAAAAGACAGCCTAAATAAGCAATAGCAATAGGGTTTAACATATGAAATATACTAACTCTACCTATAAAAAAGCCTAATATTGATAAAATAATAAAAATAATGTTTAATCCTAAAGTTTTTTGACTTTTATATTTTCTTAAGTATTTTTCCATTTTTTGACCTCCTTTAATATGCTATATTATAAAATATTATGATTATAACTTTTGTCATTTTTCTGTATTTATACACAAAAATAAATTGACAAAAAATAAAAAAATTATATATAATAAATGTAAATAATATATTAAATGAGGTAATCTATGTTAAAAGATATTATTTTTGAAGATGATTATATTATTGTTATAAAAAAGCCTTTTGGTATGTTATCTTGTGAAGATAAAAAAGGGATAGATAAAGATTTATATAGTATAATAAAAGAAAAAATAAATTGTGAAAACTTGGCTATAATAAATAGGTTAGATAGAGGGGTAGGTGGGCTTGTTATTTTTTCTAAAAATATTAAGGCTACAACAACCTTAACAGAATATATGAAAAATCATAGTTTTGAAAAAAGATATTTAGCCATAGTTTGTGGTATTGCTAAAGATGAAGATATACTTATAGATTATATTATGAAAAATCAAAGACAAAATATATCAAAAATAGTTAATAAAAATAGCACTGGAGCAAAAGAGGCTAGGCTTTCTTATAAAAAAATAGCTCAAATAGAAATAAATGAAAAAATATATAGCCTAGTAGATATAGAACTACAAACAGGAAGACATCATCAAATAAGAGTGCAAATGGCTAATGCTAATCTGCCTTTATATAATGATACAAAATATAATAAAAATATTAGAAGAAAAATGGGAAATAGTAACATTGGTTTATTTTGTTATAAAATGGCTTTTAACCACCCTATAACAAATGAACATTTAGAATTTATCATTTCTGCTAAAAATGAAGAAATGTTTAAAAATTTTTATAAATAGTATTAATATTTGGTTAATACATTAAGGAGGGCTATTATGAAAAATATAGTAGAAATATGCTGTGGTGGATATTATGATGCTAAACAGGCTTTTTTAGGTGGTGCAGATAGAATAGAGCTTAATAGTGGTTTATTTTTAGGTGGGCTTACACCATCTATTGCGTCTTTACAGCTTATAAAAGAAGAATTTGACCTAAATACTATATGTATGGTAAGACCTAGAGGTGCAGGCTTTTTTTATAATGATGAAGATAGAAAAGTTATGTTTAGAGATGCAAAAGCTCTCTTAAAAGCTAATACAGATGGTATTGCCTTTGGATTTTTAAATGAAGATAAAACTATTGATATAGAAAACACTAAAAAGATGATTGATATAATAAAAAATACAGATAGAAAAAAAGAAGCAGTATTTCATCGTGCATTTGATTGTGTTTATAATCCTTATGAAGCTATAGAGCAATTAATAGATTTGGGTATAGATAGGCTTTTAACAAGTGGTTTAAAAGATAAAGCCTATGATGGTATTGACTTAATAAAAGAATTAAATAATAAATATGGAGATAAAATAGAAATTTTAGCAGGTAGTGGCATAAACTATCAAAATGCTAAAGAGTTAATAGAAAAAACAGGTGTAAACCAAGTACATAGCTCTTGCAAAGATTTTATACAAGACAATACTACATCTAGCCAAAATGTGTCATATGCTTATTTAAATAATGAAAATAAATATGATGTTGTATCTTGTGAGCTTGTTAAAAAGCTTGTACAAAGTGTAAATTAAAAAATAGGCTAAAGATTTAATCTTTGGCCTATTTTTATTAATTACAATTAAGGTATGACTTAATATTTTAGAGAAAAAATTATAAACGGATTATTGTTTTAATTTTTACAGATAAAATATTTAGGAACACCTGTTTTTGAACATAAAATGTGAAAAAAATTTATTTTTAACTATTTAAAAAATCTAATGCAAACTGACTAGCTATGGCAGAACCTTTATGTAGCACATCTTCATCAACAGTAAATTTTTCGTGATGGTTAGTATAAATAATGCCTTTTTCTTCATTTTTTATACCTACAAACCCATATATACCAGGTGCTTCTTTCATAAAAAATGAAAAATCTTCACTACCCATAATAGTTGGTAAAGAAGCTAAGCTTTCTTCGCCATATAACTTTTTAACAGCATTTCTAGCTATATTGTTTAAATCTTCGTTGTTATTTATAACAGGTAAAGTGTAAAAAGTTATTTCAACTTTTGCTTGTGCATTAAAAGAATTTGCAGTATTTATAACAATACGTTCTAAATCTTTTAAAATTTTATCTACATCATTAGAAAATGTTCTTATAGCACCTTCCATAACAACCTTATTAGCAATAATATTAAAGCGACTACCACCATTTATAGTACCTATTGTTAATACAAGAGGGTTAAGAGGGTCGTTTTCTCTAGAAACGTAAGTTTGTAAATTTTGTATAACAGAGGCAGATGCTACTATGGCATCTACACCCATATGAGGTGAGCTACCGTGAGTAGCAACCCCTTCAATTGTTATTGTAAAACAATAAGCTCCTGCCATACGGTTGCCAGAAGAAAAATCTACTAAGCCTGCATCAAATGTTCCCCAAACGTGAACACCATATATAGCGTCTACATCTTCCATAACTCCTTCTTCAATCATATCTCTAGCACCTTGAACAACTTCTTCGGCAGGTTGAAAAATTAATTTTACATTGCCACAAAGCTCATCTTTTATAGATGATAAAATCTTACCAGCACCTAAGAGCATAGATATATGAGCATCGTGTCCACAAGCGTGCATATTACCATTTTTAGATGCAAAAGGTAAATCTGTTTTTTCTTCTACTTTAAGACCATCTGTATCAGAGCGAAGAGCAACAGTTTTACCAGCTTTACCACCTTTTATTAAACCTACAACACCATTACAGTTTTTGCAAGGATATACCTCTATACCCATTTCTTCTAAATCTTTTATTATATGTTTTTTTGTTTCTATCTCTTGGTTAGAAACTTCTGGGCAAGCGTGATAAAATCTTCTTTTTTCTATAATATAATCTTTATATTGTTCTGCTAATTCTTTAATATTCATAAAATCACCTCTTAATTTGTAGTAAATAATAATGGAGCAAATATGCTAGCTATTATAACAGATGTAATAGTTACAGTTACAAAACCTCCAACTATCATTTGTGGTAACATATTATCCATTAAATATTGTTTTTCTTCATCTGTTGTGGCTAAAGATTTTGCACATTCTTCTGTTAAAATATAATTAGGCGGAAAACCATATAAAGATGTTAAAGAAGAAGCAAAAGCCATAGGCACACTAACTTTTAATATTTTAGCTATAATTACTGAGAACACAGCCATACCTAAAACTCCAATAATAATTATAATTATCATAGGAGCTAATATTTCAAGTAATAATTCTGGTGTTGCATTGTTAAGACCAGAAAAAATATAAAGCATAACAATAAACATAAAAATATTAAAGCAACCATTTCTTTTTAAAATATTTCTATCTATTAAGCCTATTTCTGCAAAAATAATACCTAAAATAAGACCTATAACAGCAGCATTTATTTTATATATACCTAAAAATTTAGCAGAAAAATCTTGTAAATATATAGAAATAAAGCCTATTAAAGCCATTATAGCAAGAGATAAAGCAGTAGAATAATATTTATCTGATATTTTTGGTATTAATCTTTTTTCTTTTTCTTGTATATTTTCTATTTTTAATATATCGTTATTTTTATTAAGGCTTGAAGTGCTATTTTGTTTATATTGTTTTAAAAGTTTTTTACCTTCAATTTTTAATAATATAGATGTTAAAGGATAACCTGCAAAACCTTGACAAACATACATACAAATAGCTAAAACACTTGCTTTTTCAAGTCCTGCCTCTAATGCAGACTGTTGCATCATTGTAGCAGATACTATGCCACCAGTTAAAGGAGGAAGCCCTGCAACTATATATTCAAAATCAACAAATAATCTTGCAATAGTTAAACAAAATGTAATCATACCAAGTATGCCAAAAAGACAAACAATAATAGTTTTCCATTGTTTTTTTAGCTCATTAAAACTAATTGATGAACCCATATGTATAACACAAAAAATTATAGCAATAGGTGTGCTAAGTGGTATACCAAGCCCTGCTAAAGCTACTATATCTTTAGGAAATATTGTCCAATAACCTATTATAAATAATATAGCAGTAACAAATACAGATGGTATCCAGGCTTTTGTTTTTGTACTTATTATTTCACCAAAAGCATATATTATAGCTACTATAAATAATGCTAAAAATGGTGACTGTGTTATTATTTCTTTAATTTGCTCCATAAAATTCTCCTTTATAAAATATTTTAATAATGATTATATCAAGTTTTTTATATTAACACAACATAAAATTAAAGACTATGGGCAAAAAGCACATAGCCTAAAATAATTAATCTATTTTTTGCATATTTTCAATAAGTTTTTCATTAGGTGTTATATATGCTGTTTTATTTGTTTCATATATAACCATACCAGGTTTTGCACCATTTGGTTTTTTTACAAACTTTTTAGGGGTATAGTCTACTGGTACAAGGCTAGAATTTGTAGCTTTGCTATAATATGCAGCAAGGTTAGCAGCTTCATTTAAGGTAGAATTTGGTATTTCTTTACCTTCAGATACAACTATAACGTGAGAGCCTGCTATATCTTTTGTATGAAACCACATATCTAAAGGCTTTGCAAAACGTAGGGTGAGTTCATCATTTTGTGTGTTGTTTTTACCAACATATATATGAAAACCATCTGATGATATATAGTGAAGAGGTTTAGCTTTTTTATTAGATTTTTGTTTATTATTTTTGCTATTTTTTTGACGTTTTAAAAAGCCTTGCTCAGAAAGCTCTGTTCTTATTTCTTTTATATCATATTCATCTGTGCAAGCATTAACAGAAGATAGCACACTTTCTAAATATAAAAGCTCTTCATCATTTTGTTTAATTTGGTCTTGTAAGGCTATAAAAGTCCTTTTTTCTTTGTTATATTTTTTAAAATATTTTTGAGCATTTTCGGCAGGTGCTAAGTTTGGGTCTAGTCTTATTTCTATTTCTTCAAAATTTTCAGAATAAAAGTTATTTAATGTAACTTTTGTCATACCTTTTTTTATAGCATATATATTAGCCGTAATAAGCTCTCCATATAATTTTAAAGTATCTCTATTTTCTATATCTTTTAAAGTTTTTTGTTGTATTTCTTTCTTTTTAACACAACGTTCTATATTTTGTGATATAAGCTTTTTCAAATCTTGAGATTTTTGGTTTAATCTATATGTTAAATCTTTAGATTTATAGAAAAATTCTAAAAGTTCAGATATAGAAGAGAAGTACTTTTTATCTAAATGTTTAAATATATTAAAGTCAAAAACAGTAAAATCAAGCACTGTTTCATTTTCATTATAAATTATTTGTGGGTTAAATTTTTCTTGATTATTTAATAAAACTATATTATTAAAAGCATTGTATAAATCATTTATTTGGTTATCTAAAAGCTCTTCTGTGTTTGTAGAAGGGTCAATATTAGCATTATTGCACATTTCAGATGCAAGTATAGGGCTTATACCATTATAAGATTTATATATTATTTGTTGAACTTTGGTAGGCATAGAGTTTTTTATAATAGAATAAAATTCATTATAAGTTGCATCAAGTGGGCTTTTTTTATCTTGTGATGGAGGTAGCATATAAGCTCTGCCTGGCAATACTTCTCTTACAGAGCTTTTATCAAAAGAGATATGTTTAATAGATTCTAAAATATTATTTTTATCATCTATTAATATAATATTGCTATGTTTACCCATTATTTCAAAGACCAATGTTTTTATAGAGTAGTCTCCAAGCTCATTTATAGATTCTACTTGTATATTGACTATACGTTCAAAATTTGGTTGAGTAATATCTACTATTTTACCACTAGAAAGATGTTTTCTAAGCACCATACAAAACAAAGGCGCATTAATAGGGTTTTCTTTTTGTATGTTAGTAAAATGCAATCTAGGGCTAGATGCATTGGCTGTAAGTAAAAGTTTATAAGCATTGCCTTTATTTCTTATTTGTATAATTATCTCATCTTTTTCTGGTTGATAAATTTTATCTACTCTACCACCCATAATATTATTTTTTAATTCATAAATTATATTTGAAATGGAAAAACCATCTAAAGCCATAAAATATCCTCCTTTATAAGCATATTTTTTATATTATAACCTTTAAAAATATTTTTGTAAACTAATATAATATAAACAAAAGATAAATATTATATTAAAAATTAATATTTATCTTGAAGAAATAAACAATATAAAGTATACTATAATGTATAATAATGATTGTTTGTTGAAAGGAAGATAAATTTATGAAACTAGGTATAGTTGGTTTACCTAATGTTGGTAAAAGTACATTATTTAATTCTCTTACGCAAGGTGGTGCAGAATCTGCTAATTATCCATTTTGTACAATAGACCCTAATGTTGGTATTGTGCCTGTGCCAGATGAAAGACTTGAAAAATTAAGAGAAATATATGATTCTAAAAAAGTGTTGCCTGCTGTTATAGAGTTTGTTGATATAGCAGGTCTTGTAAGAGGAGCTAGCAAAGGTGAGGGGCTTGGTAACAAATTTTTATCACATATTAGAGAGGTAGATGCAATAGTACACGTTGTTAGATGTTTTGAAGATGGCAACATTGTTCACGTAGATGCATCTGTAAACCCTGTTAGAGATATAGAAACTATAAATCTTGAGCTTATTTTTTCAGACATAGAGGTTATTGATAGAAGAATATCAAGAACAGCAAAAGCAGCAAAAGCTGATAAATCTTTACAAAAAGAGCTTAATGTATTAGAAAGATTAAAAGCTAGCCTTGAAGAAGGTATAGTAGCTAGAAATATAGAGCTTAATGATGACGAAGAAATAAACTTTGTAAAAGAATTAAACCTTCTTACATTTAAACCAGTTTTATATGCTACAAATGTAGCAGAAGAAGAGCTTGCAGATGATGCTAAAAACAATCCTTTTGTAAATGAAGTAAGACAGTTAGCAAAAGAAGAAGGCTCAGAAGTATTTGTTGTTTGTGCTAAAATAGAAGAAGAAATAGCAGAGCTTGATAATGATGAGAAAAAAGAATTTTTAGCAGACTTAGGGTGTGAAACAAGTGGTCTTGATAGGCTTATAAGTGCTAGTTATTCTCTTCTTGGGCTTATAAGCTATTTAACGGCAGGTCCACAAGAGGTTAGAGCTTGGACTATAACAAAGGGTACAAAAGCTCCTCAAGCAGCAGGTAAAATACATTCAGATTTTGAAAGAGGTTTTATTAGAGCAGAGGTTGTATCTTATGATGATTTAGTAAGGCTTGGCTCTTTAACACAAGCTAAAGAACAAGGGCTTGTAAGAAGCGAAGGTAAAGAATACATTGTTAAAGATGGAGATGTTATATTATTTAGATTTAATGTATAAAACTAAAGCTTAAATTATACAAAATAATTACCATTTATTACAATAATATTGATATATTTATTATATAAATGTATAATTAAATATTATAAAATATTATATTTTAGGTGTTTTTCAAAATCTTACTTATATAAAGGAGGAGATTATATGGAAATACTTGTGATTTTACTATTAATAGTAGGGCTAACTTGTTTATTTATAGAATTACTAATGCCAGGTTTTGGTGTTTTTGGCATAATTGGTATTATACTTATACTTTTATCTTGGGGTATAACTATATTTACATTTAAGCTAGGTATGGTTATAGTATTGATAGAAATAGTATTGATAACAACCATTTTGTATTTAACAATAAAAAAATTAAAACGTATGCAAATATATGGTAAATTTATTTTATCTGATGTGGTAGAAAAAGATAAAAAACAAGTTGGTAATATGGAGGAGTTTGTTGGTAGAGAAGGTATTTGTAAAACAGATTTAAGACCATTTGGTAGTGCCGAGTTTAATGGCATTATATTAGATGTTTTATCAGATGATGGATATATTAAAAAAAATTCTTTAATAAAAATAATAAGGTTTGAAGATAACAAACTTTATGTAAGATTAATAAATGGTAATTAAGGAGGCGTTTTATATGGATATAATTGTTTTTGCAGGGTTAGTTTTTTTAGTAATTGTTTTACTAGTAATATTGTTTAGCTTTATACCAGTAGGTCTTTGGATATCAGCTGCAGCGGCAGGTGTTAAAGTTAGTATATTTTCATTAATAGGTATGAGGCTTAGAAGAGTAAGACCTGATAGAATTATTAAACCTCTTATAAAAGGCACAAAGGCAAGCTTAGATATAAATACTAATCAATTAGAATCCCATTTATTATCTGGTGGTAGAGTAGATAATGTTGTAGATGCATTAATAGCAGCTCATAGAGCAAACTTAGAGCTTTCCTTTGAAAAAGCTGCAGCTATTGACCTTGCAGGTAGAGATGTTTTTGAAGCTGTAAGAATGAGCGTAAACCCTAAAATAATAGAAACACCTTGGATATCAGCTGTTGCAATAGATGGTATAGAGGTTAAGGTTGTAGCTCGTGTTACAGTTAGAGCTAATCTTTCAAGGCTTGTTGGTGGTGCTGGCGAAGAAACTATTGTTGCTCGTGTTGGCGAAGGTATAGTTACTACTGTTGGTTCATCAAAAAGCCATAAAGAAGTTTTAGAAAATCCAGATAGAATATCTCAAGTGGTTTTAAGCAAAGGCTTAGATTCTGGTACTGCTTTTGAAATTTTATCAATAGATATAGCAGATATTGATATTGGTAGAAATATAGGTGCTCATTTACAAATAGAGCAAGCAGATGCCGATAAAAAAATAGCTCAAGCAAAAGCAGAAGAAAGAAGAGCTTTAGCCATAGCTATGGAACAAGAAATGAAAGCCCACGTGGAAGAAATGAAAGCTAAAGTTGTAGAAGCAGAGGCTATGGTACCAACAGCTATTGCAGAAGCATTAAAAAATGGTAACATAGGTGTTTTAGACTATTACAACCTAGAAAAAACAAAAGCAGATATATCTCTTAAAGAAAGCCTTAGTAATATGAATTTTGAAGTTGGTGTAAGAGGTAGTGGAAAAAATAATTAAAAATAAAGAGATTATAGGTAAATGGAATATAAATTAATGGATAGAAATTTAAAAAAAGATAGAAGGTTAAAATTTACATTTTTAAACTCATTTAGAATAGCTATTGTAGGAGCGACAATATTGCATATTTTATTTTTAGTTATATTTTTAATAAAAGGGGTAATACCATTAGTTATATTTAATATTTGTAGTATTATTCTATTTATATATTTTTCTATTTATTATATTAAGAAAAATGTAGTTTTAGCAACTATTATTTCTTTTATAGAAGTTACAGCTCAAACATTATTTTGCACTTATTATATTGGTTGGGACAGTGGATTTTATGTGTATCCTTTATGTATGATACCGATTATATATTTTGTTACAGTTAATATATTAAAGAAAGAAATTTATGGTCATATTCTTGTTATAGCAACTTTTATAATTTATCAATTAGCTAAAGTTTTTGCAGACTATAGAATAGCTCAATATGAACATACTTTTATACCTATTAATGATGAACTTTATAAATTTAATACTGTAAATGCTAGTTTTTTATTTGCTTTTTTGGTATATGCTTTTTTATCAGAAATGAGAGATACACAAGAAGCTTTAGAAGATAAAAATGAAATTTTAAAAGATATTGCAAATATAGATATGCTTACTGGTATTAATAATAGAAGATATATGAGTGACAAGCTAAGAGAAGAATCTGAAATGTTTAAACAAAATAATAAACCTTTTTCAATAGCAATTTGTGATATAGATGACTTTAAAAAGATAAATGATATATATGGACACGACTGTGGAGATATAGTTTTAAAAGAAATAGCCAATATATTAAAATTAGTCTATAAAGAGTATGACATAGAAATTTGTAGATGGGGTGGCGAAGAGTTTTTAATATTATTAAGAGAAACTATTCTTGAAGCAGAAAAAATTTGTCAAATTATATTAAACAAAGTTAGAAAATATTCATTAGACTATAACAACAAAAATATAACTGTTACAATGACAATAGGTATAGCTGAATTTAATAGTGAAAATAATAATATAGAACTAGTTTTAAAAAATGCTGATATAAATCTATATAAAGGAAAGTCATCTAACAAAAACTGTATTATAATATAAACTTATTTTAGGAGAAAAATAATAATGATAACATTTAATGATACTAAATTTGACTTTTTAATGGCTTTTAAAATAGTTCATATTATGGCATCTTTATTACACTTATTATTTTTAATATTATTTTATGTATTGGGTATATATATATTGGTTATATTTAATATTTTTAGTGTAATGATATATATTTTTTTAGTTTGTACAGCTAAGAAAAATATTATTTTAGCAAGTGTTATTACATATATAGAAGTATATTTACATTCTTTTTTATGTGTTTATTTAATTGGTTGGAGTTGTGGATTTTATATTTATCCTTTATGCTTGATACCAGTTGTGTATTTTATTAGTATAAATATGGTTAAAAAAGGTATATATGGACATATAATAGTTGCTATTACAATTATTACATATGAACTAATGAAAATATTTGATGTAAATAGAGGAGGAGTAGCTCCTTTTCAATATAAAATAATACATTTTGACTTAGTTTTGTATATCTTTAATAGTGCTAGTGCAATAATTGTTCTTATTATGCTAATATGTGCTTTTTTATATGAGATAAGAGCTTCACAAGAAGAATTAGAAAATAAAAATAAAATTTTAGAAAACATTGCTAATATAGATTCTCTTACAGGTATAAATAATAGAAGATATATGAATAAAAAAATAAAAGAAGAGATAGATACATTTAAAATTAAAAAAGAAGAATTTTCAATAGCAATTTGTGATATAGATGATTTTAAAAAAATAAATGACACATATGGACACGATTGTGGAGATATAATATTAAAAGCTATAGCAGATATATTAAGCTGGCATAATAAAAAATATGATATAGAAATTTGTAGATGGGGCGGCGAAGAATTTTTAATATTAATAAAAGATAATATTTCAAATGCTTATAAAATTTGTGAAAGTATATTAGATAATATAAGAAAGTATACATTAAATTATGATAATAATTCTATAAATGTTACTATTACAATAGGCATAGCAGAATTTAATATAAAAAATAATAATATAGAAAAAATTTTAAAAACTGCAGATGTTAATTTATATAAAGGTAAAAATTCTACTAAAAATTGTATTGTAATAGAATAAAATTTATTTATGAAAGAGTGGTTTTATGGAAGAAATAAAATCTATGATTAATAAAATAGGCAAAAATATAACAAAAACATCTAAAGATATTATAAAAAATACTAAACTTTCTATGCAATTATCATCTCAAGAAGAAAAGCTTAAAAATATATATATTGAAATAGGTAAAAAAGTATATGAAATATATTCATATGGTGGCAATATTGGTGAATTTTTTGATGAAAAGTATAAAGAAATGCTATCAATAGAAAAAGAAATAGATATTATAAAACAAAAAATTGCAGAAAATAAAAACTCTGATAATGCTTATACCAATAATCAAGAAGTGATTGATACAAGACCAAATGTATCTAACGTACAAGAATGTAGAATATGTCAAGCTTGTGGACAAAAAAATAATATTAATGATAAATTTTGCTTAAAATGTGGCAGAATATTATAGGAGAATATTATGAATAGTATAAAAGATAAAGATTTTAGTTATTCTTTAAAGGTATGTAAAAACAAAGATGGTATAAGAAAATTTAAAATATGTAAACATTGTAATATAGCTAACAATATATCTAAAGAAAGATGTATAAAATGTTTTAGAAAATTGTAAATGATAGCTTATCTATAACTAAAAAGTTATAGGTAAGCTAAAACTTAAAATATTTTTTAGCACTCATTGACAAAAGTGGCTAATAATGATATTATATAGAAGTAGTAAGTTGTATAGTGTTAAAAGGGGGATTTTTATGTTATGTGAAAAATGTAAAAAAAATAAAGCAACCGTTAAGTATAGTCAAATTACAAATGGTTTAAAAGAAAATTATAATTTATGCCAAGATTGTTTTAATAGTATAAATTATAATAATAATTTTATGAACAATTTTTTTAATAGCTTTTTCTCTAATAACGTATCATTAGATACATATGAAAAAAACTATAAATGTAATATATGTGGTAATACTTTTGAACGATTTAAAAATAGTGGCAAAATGGGCTGTTATAATTGTTATAATGTTTTTAGAGAAAAATTAAACCCTATATTTAATAATATACAAGAAAAAAATATCCATACAGGTAAAGTTTCTAAAAATTTAGAAACATATAAGCCAAGTATACAAAACTTAGACACACTAAAAGAAAATCTTAATATAGCTATAAAAAATGAAGATTATGAACAAGCTATCAAGATTAGAGATAAAATAAAAGAGATAGAAAGAGGTGATATGTAATGATGTGGTATGAAGAAAAAAATGATAATAATATAATTATATCAAGTAGAGTACGTCTTGCAAGAAACCTTAAAAAATATCCTTTTAATAATTTTATTAATAATAAACAATCTAAAGAAATGATAGAAACAGTTACAAATGCTATATTTAATGATAGATTAAGCTCTAAAAACTGTTTTGAAAAAATAGATTTTGATAATCTTAGCAAAATAAAACAATATACTATGCTAGAAAAATATATTATAAGTAATAATTTTATTGAAAGCAACAAGCCAAAGGCTATAATATTAGAAAAAAATGCTAATATTAATGTTATGATAAACGAAGAAGACCATATAAGAATACAGTCTATAAATAGTGGCTATAATATAGAAAAATGTTTTGAAGAAGCAAATAGAATAGATAATCTTTTAGAAGAAAGTTTAACTTATGCTTTTGATAGTCAATATGGTTATCTTACATCTTGTGTAACCAATGTTGGTACTGGTCTTAGAGCATCTTTTATGCTATATATACCAATGCTTGAAAAATTTGGACATATACAATCTATATCTGAAAATATATCAAAATTTGGTATGACATTAAGGGGTATGCACGGAGAAGGTACTAAGGCTTTTGGCAGTATATATCAAATATCTAACCAAACAACACTAGGCAAAACAGAAAATCAAATTATAGAAGATTTAAAAAATATAACTATGCAAATAGTTGAAAGAGAAAAAAATCTTAGAGAAATGTTAAAAAAAGATAAAAATTTAGATATTATAGATAAAATATATCGTTCTTATGGTATAATAAAATATTGTAAAAAGATAAATTTTGAAGAAGCTATTAATCATTTATCTAATATATGGCTTGGGTTGGATATTGGTATATTAGATAATAATATATTAGATAATATGTATAGTATTATTATGAACATACAACCAGCTAATATTATAGATAGATTTAATATAACAGAAAAAGACAATACAGAACTATATAGAGCAAAATATCTCAATGAAGTTTTTAATAAATAGGAGGTTTTAATATGCAATTAAAATTTACAAAAAAAGCAGAAGATGTAATAAACTATGCAGGAAAAAGTGCATCAGACTTTGGTCATAATTATATAGGGACAGAACATTTATTACTTGGCTTAGTATGTGTAAAAAATAGTGTTGCCGATAAAGCATTAGAAATGAAAAATGTAACTTATGATAATGTTAGAGAGCAAATAATTAGTTTAGTAGGTCAATCTAATGTAAAAGGACATATATCTTTAGATGCGTTTACACCAAGAATGAAAAGAATTTTAAATAGAAGCTGTGATGAAGCTGTTAGTATGGGTACAAACTATATAGGAACAGAGCATATACTTATAGCTCTTATAAGAGAATCTAGTGCTTTATATGGAGATAGCCTTGCTATAAAAATATTACAAAACTTAAATGTAAACCCACAAGCTTTATATGATGATATATTAGTTATGCTTGGAGAAGGGGAAAATGCTACAGGCACTCCTATAAACAGAAGCTCTAAAAATAGCAATAAAAATAACAACACACCAACATTAGACCAATATGGTAGAGATTTTACAAGCCTTGCTATTGAACATAAATTTGACCCTATTGATGGTAGAGATACAGAGATAGAATGTGTTATACGAATATTATCAAGTAGAACTAAAAATAACCCTTGTCTTGTAGGTGAACCTGGTGTTGGTAAAACAGCTATTGCAGAAGGACTTGCACAAAAAATAGCAAAAGGTGATGTTCCAGAAATATTAAAAGATAAAAGAGTTGTATCTTTAGATATTGCATCTGTTGTAGCTGGCTCTAAATATAGAGGAGAGTTTGAAGAACGTATTAAAAAAATTATAAAAGAAGTAAAAGATAGTAACAATGTTATCTTATTTATAGATGAAATACACACTATAATAGGTGCAGGTGGTGCAGAAGGTGCTATTGATGCATCTAATATATTAAAACCATCTCTTGCTAGAGGTGAAATACAAATAATAGGTGCTACTACATTAAATGAATATAGAAAATATATAGAAAAAGATGCAGCATTAGAAAGAAGATTTCAACCAGTAAAAGTTGAAGAGCCAAGCGAAGATGATGCTATAAAAATGTTAAAATGTTTAAGAGATAAATATGAAGTACACCATAGTGTAAAAATTACTGATGATGCTATTGTAGCAGCTGTAAAATTATCTAACCGTTATATAACTGATAGATTTTTACCAGATAAGGCAATAGATGTTTTAGATGAGGCAGCATCTAAAGTAAGGCTTACTACTTTTACAATGCCATCAGATATTAAAAATTTAGAAGAGCAATTAACAGACCTTTCTAAAGAAAAAGAAGAAGCTATAAAAACAGAAAACTATGAAAGAGCTAGCCAAATAAAATTACAAGAACAAGAGATAAGAGCAAAATTAGATGAAGAAAAAAATAATTGGAAAGATAAAAATGGTAATGAAGCTCAAGTGGTAACACCAGAAGAAATAGCAGATATTATATCTGGCTGGACTGGCATACCAGTTAAAAAATTACAAGAAGAAGAAAGCCAAAGACTTAAAAATATGGAAAGTATTCTTCATAAAAGAGTTGTTGGGCAAGAAGATGCTGTTAAAGCTATTGCTAAAGCTATAAGAAGAGGTAGAGTAGGCTTAAAAAACCCTAAAAGACCTATTGGTTCATTCCTATTCTTAGGACCTACTGGTGTTGGTAAAACAGAGTTATCTAAAACACTAAGTAAAGTGTTATTTGGTGATGAAGATTCTATGATTAGAGTTGATATGAGCGAATTTATGGAAAAACACAGTGTTTCTAAGCTTATAGGTTCACCTCCTGGATATGTTGGCTATGATGATGGTGGTCAAATAAGTGAAAAAATAAGAAGAAAACCTTATTCTGTTGTATTATTTGATGAAATAGAAAAAGCCCACCCAGATGTATTCAATCTTTTATTACAAGTTTTAGATGATGGTCATATAACAGACTCTCAGGGCAGAAAGATAGATTTTAAAAATACTGTTATAATAATGACATCTAATGTAGGGGCTAGAAGTATAACAGAAAATAAAAAATTAGGTTTTACAGCATCTGATGATGAAGTAAAAGAATATGAAGATATGAAAAAAAATGTTATGGAGCAAGTTAGAAAAACATTTAAACCAGAGTTTTTAAACAGAATAGATGATATAATTGTGTTCCATACATTAAATAAAGATGAAGTTAAAGAAATATCTAAAATAATGTTAGACGAAGTTACAAAAAGAATAAAAGATAACTTAAATATAGAAATATCTTTTACAGAAAAAGCTATGGATAAAATTGCAGAGCTTGGATATGATAGTAGTTATGGTGCTAGACCTTTAAGAAGAGCTATTCAAACTAATATAGAAGATACTTTTGCAGAAAAATATCTTGATGAAGATTTTGCAAGTGGTGATAGCATAAGTATAGATTATACAGAAGAATTTACATTTAATAAAAAATAATAATAAAATAA
>CALWSN010000017.1 GCA_944384215.1 uncultured Clostridia bacterium
TAGGTAATTTAGTAATGGGTAGAGCAGCTGTTCCTTCTGGTGCATCTACTGGTGAACACGAAGCTGTTGAGCTTAGAGATGGTGGCGATAGATACGTTGGTGCTGGTGTTGAAACAGCAGTTAAAAATGTAAACGAAACTATCGCAGAAGAAATTATCGGTATGAACGCTCTTGACCAAGTTTCTATCGATAGAACTATGATTGCTTTAGATGGTACTCCAAACAAAGCTAAATTAGGTGCTAACGCTATTTTAGCAGTATCTATGGCTGTTGCTAGAGCTGCTGCTGAAGCTTTAAATATGCCTTTATACCAATATTTAGGTGGATTTAACTCTAAAACTTTACCAGTTCCTATGATGAACATCTTAAACGGTGGTAAACACGCTGATAACACTGTTGACGTTCAAGAGTTTATGATTATGCCTGTTGGTGCTACTTCTTTCAAAGAAGCTTTAAGAATGTGTGCTGAAATCTATCACAACTTAAAGAAAGTTTTAAAATCAAGAGGTCTTTCTACTGCAGTAGGTGATGAAGGTGGTTTTGCTCCTGACTTAGCTACTTCTGACGAAGTTATTGATTTAATCCTTGAAGCTACTGAAAAAGCTGGTTACAAACCAGGTGAACAAATCAAAGTTGCATTAGACGTTGCTTCTTCTGAACTTTATGACAAAGCTTCTGGTAAATACTACTTCGAAGGCGAAAGCAAAATGAAAGGTGAAGAAATTTACAGAACTTCTGAAGAAATGGTTGCTTACTATGAAGCACTTGTTGCTAAATACCCAATCATCTCTATCGAAGACGGTTTAGATGAAAATGACTGGGACGGTTGGAAATTATTAACTGAAAAATTAGGTAATAAAATCCAATTAGTTGGTGATGACTTATTTGTTACTAACACAGAAAGATTACAAAAAGGTATTGAGCTTGGCGTTGCTAACTCTATCCTTATCAAAGTTAACCAAATCGGTACTTTAACTGAAACTTTTGAAGCTATCGAATTAGCTAACAGAAATAATATGACAGCTGTTGTATCTCACCGTTCTGGTGAAACAGAAGATTCTACAATTGCAGATATCTCTGTTGCTGTAAACGCTGGTCAAATCAAAACTGGTGCTCCTTGCCGTTCTGACAGGGTTGCAAAATATAACCAATTATTAAGAATTGAAGAAGAGCTTAATGATGCTGGTGATGTTGCAGAATATTTAGGTCTTAACACTTTCTTCAACTTAAAAAATAAATAATTATTTCAATTTATAAACAAAAGGCTATGATTTTTCATAGCCTTTTGTTTATATAACTAATTGATATTTTGGTTTTAGTACAAATAATCATAATAATTAATTACAATAATTATTTATAAAGTTTACTATTATATTTCCTATTTTTTCATATCCAAGTTTTGAAGGGTGGATTTCATCTTCTAAGTATATAGAAGAGTTAAAGTTATTTATTTGTGACAGTGTGTGCATATCTAATATAGGAATATATTTATTTTCTGCTATTTCAAATAATAGATTTTTATAATCTTTTAATGTATATCCTAATTTGTTTTTGGTTTTATAAGCATAGTTTGTTGGCTTATTATTTTCCATTTCAAATGGTGGTTGATTTCTAAAAATAGGTGTTAATAAAATTATATTGGCTTTTTTACATTTATCTTGTAATATTTCTAAACATTTATTTAAAGCACCACCAAAAGTATATAAGTCATTATCATTAACATTACCAAGATGATTACTCCAGTACCAATCATTAGTACCATACCATACTATAATCAAATCTGCATCACTATGTATATTTTTTTCATTAGATAAAATATGTATAAAATTATCTTGCTGGTTTGATGATACGCCTGTACCACAAATAGCATAATTATATACATTAGTTGTGTTTAACTTTTCTGAAAGTATATGTTCATATCCACCACAACCATAATTTTTAGTTGATATGCTATCTCCATAAATTACTATCTTTTTACCTTTATTTGTATTATTATTTTTTATTTTATTATTAGATATACTTTCATTAATGGTATTATTATCTTTATTTAGATAATTTGTATCTTCTAATAAATTACTGTTTCTTATTGCACTTGTTGCAAGTTCATCACAACGATTATTATATTTATTATCTGCGTGTCCTTTTACCCATATAAATTTAACATTGTGTATTTCTAATAATGGTAAAAGTTCTTCCCATAAATCAACATTAGGTGTAGGCTTTTTACTAGAATTTATCCAACCATTTTTTTTCCAATTATAAACCCAACCTTTTTCTATTGCATTTACAACATAACTAGAATCTGTATATAAATTTACATTAAAGGGTTCTTTTAACATTTTTAAAGCATTAATAACTGCCATTGTTTCCATTCTGTTGTTAGTTGTAAGTTTATAGCCTTTAGAAAATTCTTTTTGCTTTCCATCATATAAAAAAACTATTCCATAACCACCAGCTCCAGGATTTCCAGAACAAGCACCATCTGTATATATATCTATATTTTTCATAAGTAACTCCTTTAAATTTCATAATCAAAAAAATTAAGTACATTTTTAAATGAAATGTCCATATATTTGCAAACAAAGCTTTTATTTGATAGATAACTTAAAAATTCATCTTGTTCTTTAAAAGATATTTTATAACAATGTAAAAACTGATTTTTTAAATTAAAATTATCTAAATTTTTATTATTACTATATTTTTTATCACCTATTATAGGATAGCCTATGTGCTCTAGAGAAACTCTAATTTGATGAGTTTTACCTGTTATAAGTTTTATATTTAATAATGTTTTATTATCTTTTGTTGCAATGGGTTCATATTGTGTAATGACTTTTTTACTATTTGGAATATATTCTTTAGATATAATAGCCTTATTATTTTCTTTTTTATGATAAAGCTCTAAGGTATCTTTTTTTGTTATAGTACCATATACTGCGGTTAAATAATATTTGTCTATCAAATCATCTTTAAAAGCTTTATTTAGACTTTGTAAGGCTTTTAAATTTTTACCAAATGTTACTATTCCACTTGTATTTCTATCTAATCTATTGCATATAGAAGGGGTGAAATCTGATGATGAAGTATATTCTCCTTTATTGTGCATATAAAAAATAAGTTGGTCATTTAAAGAGTTAGTTTTATTATTTAAATCTGGTTGAGAAACTAAGTTTATAGGTTTATAACATAATATAATATTATTATCTTCAAAAATTATTTTAAAATCTTGTTTAGTACTATTTATTTGCTTATTTTCTTTAAAATTATTTATAGTTTCATCAGATAAATAAATATTTATAATATCACCATCTGTAATAATTTCATTACCTTCAGCTTTTTTATTGTTTAGTTTTATATTTTTTTTTCTAAGCATTTTGTAAATAAATGACTTAGGAGCTTTATTAAGGTATTTTAAAAGATATTTATCTAATCTTTGATTTTCATTTGTTTTGTTAATTTTAATTTCTATCATATTTCACCTACAATAAAATTTTATATATAAATAAAAATTTATATATGTCAATAATAATAAATTATATAGCAATCTATATACTTTGTCAAAAGTTAAATTTTTTTATTGTTTTTTTATTATTAAAAAATTTTTTACAAAATATGGCTAGTAATATTAAAATAAAAATACCTAAGAAAAAGCATATTGTAGAATTTTTAAAATTAACATCATTAATATTATTAAATGTTGATACAGTTGTTTTATCTAATAAAGTATTAAATATAGGTATACATAAAATACCATATATTATAGAAAAAATACTATGTAATAATTTAGATATAAAATATATATTCATTTTTATATCAGATTTATATATCATACTAGAAGTTTGTGCTAATATAGATAAGCCAGAAAAAGAAACAAGACCACAAGTAATAATTATACCGTTTATGCCATTTATAGATGACAAAATATTTATACCATTTGTTATTTCTATAATGCCCATAAATAAACCATTACTAAAAGGTTGTAGATTATTAGGAAAAATTAATTGACCTAGTTTTTCAAATATACCAGATATTTTAAATAGTTCTGAAATAACAGAAAATAATATTACAAACCCACCAACCATAGATATTGTTTCTAGGCTACTTTTAACACTTTCACCTAATATTTGTCCAATAGTTTTATTGTTTTTAATTTTAGCTAATTTAAGCTTTAATAGAGCATCTTTAAAAGAAGTCTTATTATTTATTATTATTGTATCAGTTTTTTTATAAAATCTAAATATAAAACCTACTGTTATAGCAGATATATAATGTATAAATAATATTAAATATCCTATATAAACATTTTTATACATTCCTATACCAATAGTACCTATTATAAAAAGTGGGCCAGAATTATTTGTAAAGCTAGCTAGTCTTTGTGCTTCTACTTGAGAGAGTTTATTATTTTCTCTTAAACTAGCTGTTATTTTTGCTCCAACAGGATAACCAGATAGCATACCTAAAACTAATGCAAATGCACCGCAGCCAGATACATTAAAAAATCTTTTCATAAAAGGGTCTAAAAGTGTGCCTAAAAAATCTATAAACCCTAAGTGTATTAATATATTAGTGCCTATTAAAAATGGTAATATAGATGGCAATATTTTATTAAACCATAGTAAAAGTCCAGCTTGTGCAGAAGATATAACTACATTAGGAACAATTATAATTAATATATTGAAAAATGCAACTAATAATGGTATAATGTAATAGCTTAAATTTTTTAAATATTTCATTTTATCACTACTTTACTTTTTATTTATATATTATATAAATATTATTTGAAATATATTACAAGCTATTATAAAAATATAAGGAGGTGACTTATGGATAGAAATAAAAAAAATGTTAAAAGACCAAAATCAAACAAAAATAATCCTCAAAGACAAAACATAACAAGTATAGAAAATAGACGTAAAGAACAGATAAATCATTACAGTAAATCAAACTATCCAAAAGTGCCTAATTATAGCAGAACATATAATCAATACAATACCCAAATTAGATATAATACATATAATAATAGATACAATACATATAGACCAAATTATAACCAATATAATGCATATAATGCACCAATTCAAAATAAAAAAATATATAGAGTCAAAAAAAAGGCTAAAAACAGAAATATGGGTATAATGTCTAGAATTTTTACTATTATAATGTTTATAATCATTATATCATATTTTGGTATATCTATTTCAAAAAGTTTAAATAAAAAGCCAATAGACTATGAAACAATAGAGTATGGCTCCATAGAAGACACAACTCAAGCTAAAGGGGTTATAATTAGAGATGAAGTAGTTTATAGAACTTCAAAAAATGGAGTAATTACATTTAATAAAAGTGAAAATGAAAAAATAAAAAAGGGTGAGATAATAGCTACTATAAAAAATCAAGAAGAGATAAAAACAGCAGAAGAAGATATAGCACTTATAAATGAAAAAATTTTACAACTTCAAGAACAAAGAAACGAATTGTCAATATTTTATGAAGATGTTAAAAAAATAGATTCACAAATACAAAAAACTTTAGATAAATATATATATGACTTATCTACATATGATATAACAAAATTATATGAGGTAAAAGATTCTGTTGACAAAAAAATAACAATAAGAAATCAAATGCTACTATCAGAAAACACAGGAAGTGTTCAAGATTTATCTAGCCAAAAAGCATCTAAAGAGCAAAAGGTAAATCAAAATATAGAAAATATAATTTCTAATGATTCTGGTATAGTATCATATTATACTGATGGTTTAGAACAAACTTTTACTTTTGAAAATAAAGACAAGTTAACAAAAGAACAAACACTAATGCAACCTAAAGAAGAAACTCAATTTAAAATTAATATTATAGAAGGTGAAAGCGTTTTTAAAATAGTGAAAGATAATAATTATTATATAGCTAGCTATATAAAAACAGATAGTATCTCTAGCTGGAAAGAAGGCGAAACTAGAACTATATATGTTAATGATAATGGAGATTTAAGACCATTAGAAGTTATTGTAGAAAAGATAGATACTAGTGAAAAAGAAAGTTATGTTTTAATGAAATCTAATAAAAATATGATAGATTTTATAAATAAACGTAATATTACCTTTGAATTAAGTAAACCAAAAGAAGGGTTTAAGATAAAATTAGATGCTATTTCTGAAGAAGAACTTTTAAAAGTTCCAACAGGTTATATTACAGATAGTAATGTTACTAAAAAAACGGCAACAGGTGAGTTTATAAGTGTTCCTATACAATTGTCAGGACAAGATGAAAATGGAGAGTATACTTATGTTTCTATATCTCCAGGTGTAATAGATATAGGTGATTATATAGTAAATGCTCAAACAAAACAAGAATTACAACTAAATGAAATATTTACAAAAAAAGGTATATATGTTGTAAACTCTGGTATATATAATTTTAAAAATATTGACACAGAAGGTTCTGTGCAAAATGACCAATTTATTATATTAGACCCTAATAAAAATACAAGTATTAAACTTTATGATAGATATGCTCCAGATTTATCTGTTGTAAAAGGGGAGGAAATGGTTACCAAATGACACAAAAACATATAATATCTAAAAATTTAGAAATTATTAAAAATAATATTGAAAAAGCTTGTATAAAAGCTAATAGAAAAATAGAGGATATAGAAATTATAGGTGTTACAAAAACAACAGATGCAGAAAGAATTAATATTTTAAAAGAACTAGGTATAACTACTTTTGGTGAAAATAAAGCTCAGGAGCTTTTAGAAAAATATAATATAATAGATAATGTATCTTGGCATTTTATAGGTAACTTACAAACAAATAAAGTTAAATATATAATAGATAAAGTTTCTCTTATTCATTCGGTAAATAGTTTAAAATTACTAGAAGAAATAAATAAAAGAGCTTTTAATAACAATATAAATATGCCTGTACTTTTAGAAATTAACATAGCTAACGAACCATCAAAATGTGGTTTACTAGAAAAAGATTTACCGTATATTATAGAAAATATAGAAAAATTTAAAAATATAACTTTAAATGGTCTTATGTGTGTAGCACCTTTTGTTGAAAATCCAGAACAAAACGCACAATATTTTAGAAAAATGAGAAAATTATTTGTTGACATACAGCAAAAAAACAAAGATAATATATATATGAAATATTTATCTATGGGTATGACAAATGATTATCAAATTGCTATTGAAGAAGGTTCTAATATGATACGTATAGGGACTGGTATATTTGGTAAAAGAAATTATTAACTTTTTGGAGGAAAAATAAAATGGGCATAATGGATAAAATGAAAAATATATTTTTTGGTGATGAATATGAAGATGACTATGATGATATGGAAGAATTTGAAGAAGAAGAGTTAGAAAGAGAGCCTATAAGACCATCTAACAATAATGTAACATCTTTTAACAGATATTCATCAAGAAGACCTAGCTCTAATATTGTAAATATAAACACAAGTGTTCAAATGGGTGTTTGTATGTTTAATCCTGCTACGCTTGAAGATGCTGCTGAAGTTGTGTTACAAATAAAAGATAGAAATATAGTGGTTGTAAACCTTGAAACAGTTGAATATGAAATATCTCAAAGAATAAGCGACTTTTTATGTGGTGCTAGCTATGCTTTAGAAGGTAACATACAGCTTATATCAGATAAAATAATGATTATTGCACCAGTTAATGTAGAAATGTCTGGAGAGCTTAAAGATAAGCTACAAGCTAGCGGTATAAAAATACCTAACTCTATGTGGAGATAAAAGGAAGGCGATATAATGAATATTTTAATCTATCAATCTTTTGAGATGCTTATAAGAATAATAGACTGGATTATATTAATAAGAGTATTACTATCTTGGATACCACTTGATAGAGATAATCCTATTGTAAAAATAGTTTATGGACTATCAGAGCCTCTTTTATACCCTATAAGGCAATTGCTTAAAAAATCTCCTTTAGGCGAGGGTATGATGCTTGATTTTTCGCCTATTATTTTGCTTTTAATTTTACAGGTTATACAAGGTATATTATATAGTATCCTTATAGGATAAATTGATTTTTTAGATATTTTATATCTAAAAGTAATGTTATACCTTAATTAATACTAATAAAAACTCTAGCTAGTATATAATACTACTAGAGTTAATTTTATGGTGTAACAAAGAAGGGATTTATTATGATTAATAAACAGCAAGTATTAAATAATGTGCAAAATAAAGAAGATAAAATATTATTTTCTAAAGTAATAGACCAACTAAACTTTTGTATTAAAAATTATGAAAATACTTTTACAGATTTTTTACCTATGTTAAAATATTTAGAACTAAATACTATTTTATTTAGCCAACATATAGAACAAAATATATATTTTTTTGGAGGTTTTGAAGAAGCCGAAAGAGGTATTATTGGCTTTTTTCCAGATTATGTAGAGCCTGAAGAAAAATATTATCCTATATCTTTATTAGAGATAACTTATAATGAAAAATATAGTAGAGAACTTACACATAGAGATTTTTTAGGTTCCATATTAGGCCTTGGTATTGATAGAGCAAAAGTAGGAGATATTATTATAGAAAATAATAAAGCTATTTGTTTTTTAAAAACAGATATAATAGATTATGTTAATATAAATTTAGAAAAAGTAGGGGCTACAAAAATTAAAACTAAAATAATAAATTTACAAGATTATAATATACCAAAACCTAAAACAGAAGAAAAAAATATTATAATATCATCTCTTAGATTAGATGCCGTTTTATCGGGTGCATTTAATATTGCTAGAGGCAAAGTTTCAGATTATATAAAAGGAGAAAAGGCTTTTATAAATTTTGTTATATCAACAAGTGGTTCTAAAAATGTTAAACCAAATGATATAATAACTCTTAGAGGAGTGGGAAGAATAAAAGTTTTAAATGTTGTAGGAAAAACTAAAAAAGACAGAATAGTTTTAAATATTGCAAAATATATTTAAAGGAGATTATTATATGGGTTATGTAGCATTATATAGAAAGCTTAGACCTAAAAATTTTGAACAAGTAGTAGGGCAAAAGCATATAATAAAAACATTAAAAAATCAAATAGAAACAGATAGAATAAGCCACGCATACCTATTTTGTGGTACAAGAGGAACAGGCAAAACATCTACGGCTAAAATATTTGCAAAATTATTAAACTGTAAAGAACCTGTTAATAATTCTCCTTGTGATAAATGTAGTATGTGTTTAGCTTTTAATGAAAATAGAAATTTAAATATATCAGAAATAGATGCAGCAAGTAATAATAGCGTAGATGATATTAGAGAAATAAGAGAAGAAATAAAATATCCACCAACAGACGGAAAGTATAAAGTTTATATAATAGACGAAGTACATATGTTATCAATAGGTGCATTTAATGCTTTATTAAAAACTTTAGAAGAGCCACCTAGCTATGTAATATTTATTTTGGCTACAACAGACCCTCATAAAATACCGGTAACTATATTATCAAGATGCCAAAGATTTGATTTTAAAAGAATATCTAATATTGATATGGTAGATGCTATTAAAAGTTATATGAAAGATGAAAATATAGATATAGAAGAAGAAGCTCTATATTATATTGCTAAAATATCAGATGGAGCAATGAGAGATGCTCTTAGTATATTAGACCAGTGTATATCATTTTATTATGGTGAAAAAATAACACTGGATAAAGTTTTAGATATTGTAGGAGCTGTTGATGATGAGATATTTTTTAGATTTATAGATGCAATAGTAACTTTTTCTGAAATAGAAATTATTTCTATAATAGATGAAATGATACAAAATGGTAGAGATATAAGCCAGTTTGTATCTGATATTATAAATCATATAAGAAATTTATTAGTATGTAGTATAGCAACACATAATGATAATAATTTAGATATATCTAAAGAAAAATTAGAAAAATTAAAAAATCAAGCAAATAATATAGATAAGCAATATTTAATAAAATTAATAGATGAATTTTCTAAAATACAGACTAATTTAAAATATGCCTTTGACGAAAGAATTGTTTTGGAGGCTGGTTGTATAAAATTATGTTCAGCGGTATTAGAAGAAGATATTACTGACATAAGACAAAAAATAAGTTTTTTAGAAAAAAAATTACAAGATACATCAATAAAAACTGTATATGTAGAAAAAGATAGTATAACAGAAAAAACATCTGAAAATATAAAACCACGAGAATTAGCAATAAATGATGATATAAAAACAGCAATAGATAATTACAAAATGCTTGTAAATAAGTTTAAAGAACCAGAAAAAGTTTATCTACAACAGGCTATACCTAAAAATTTAGAAGATAAATTTTTATATCTTGTTTGTAATGATGCTTTTGTAGGTAGATTAGAAAATATAAAACCTAATATAGAAGAAGCTTTATATGAACTATTTAATAAAAAATATGAAATAAAAATAATTTCTAAACAAAAGTATGAAATAGAGTATAAAAAAATTATTAGTAGTGAACCTAAAAAAGAAACTAATAATGCTAATGTTGAAGATATAACAAAATTATTTCCAGATGGTATAATTAGTATAGAATAAGTGTAAAAATTTTGAATAAATTAAATTTTTGGTTGATTTAAACATAAAAATAGTTTAAAATTAGTATAGAAAATATAAATATTATAAATAAATTGATTTTTAAGGAGGATATATACTATGGCAAGAGGTGGATTTGGCGGAGGTTTTCCTGGTGGAATGAATATGAATAACCTTATGAAACAAGCCCAAAAAATGCAAAAACAAATGGAAGAGATGCAAGCTGAGCTTGAAACAAAAGAATTTGAAACAACAAGCGGTGGCGGAGCAGTAAAAATTGTTATAACAGGTAAAAAAGAAATAAAAAGTATAGATATAGATAAAGATGTTGTTGACCCAGATGATGTAGAAATGCTACAAGATTTAATATTAACAGCTGTAAATGAAGCTATTAGACAAGTAGAAGAATCTGCATCTAGTCAAATGAGTAAATTTACTGGTGGAATGGGTCTTCCAGGTGGACTTTTTTAGGAGTGATTTAACTTGAATTTTTATGGTAATAAAGTAACAAAACTTATAGAAGAATTATCAAAATTACCAGGTATAGGAGGCAAGTCTGCACAAAGGCTTGCTTTTTATATAATTAATATGCCTATAGAAAATGCAAAAGCATTAACAGATAGTATATTAGATGCTAAACAAAGTATTAAATATTGCTCTATATGTTGTAATCTTACAGATACAGACCCTTGCCATATTTGCTCTAATGAAAAAAGAGACAAAACTATGATAATGGTTGTAGAAGACCCTAGAGATATGGCTGCATATGAAAAAACAAGAGAATATAAAGGTCTGTATCACGTTTTAAATGGAGCTATATCACCTATGACAGGTATTACACCACAAGATATAAAAATAAAAGAGCTTTTAGAAAGGCTTAAAGATAATAATGTTCAAGAAGTTATACTAGCTACAAACCCTAATATAGAAGGTGAAGCAACGGCTATGTATATTAGTAGATTATTAAAGCCTATTGGTATAAAAGTATCTCGTATAGCACACGGTGTTCCTGTTGGTGGTGATTTAGAATTTGTTGATGAGGTTACTCTTTCACGAGCATTACAAGGTAGACAATTAATGTAAAGGAGAATAAAATGAATATTATAAAACCTAGCTATGTTATAGAACAAGAATTAAATGAAAATGAAATGTTAAAAGCTATTGAACGTGCTGGTAGAACGTGCTATAAAAGTGAAAATTTAGTAAATGATGAAAGCGCTAAAAAATTTGTAACAAATATTTTAAAACTTGGTCACGAATCTGTTATAGAACACGAAAAAATAACTGTAAGAATTATTTGTGATAGAGGTGTAACTCACGAAATAGTTAGACATAGAATAGCAAGTTATTCTCAAGAAAGTACTAGATATTGTAATTATTGTAATGACAGATTTGGTAATGAACTAACTTTTATAGAGCCTTGTTTTTTCTCTTCTGATAGTGAAGAAGATAAAAAAAATAAACAAATATGGTTAGATACTATGGCTATGATAGAAAAAAACTATAATATGCTTATAGAAAATGGTGCAAAGCCAGAAGAGGCAAGAGCAATACTCCCTAATTCATTAAAAACAGAAATAGTTGTAACAATGAATTTAAGGGCTTGGAGACATTTCTTTAGACTTAGAACAGATAAAAATGCACACCCTCAAATAAGAGAAATATCTAATATGATATTAGATGAGTTTAAGCAAAAATTACCTACTATTTTTGGAGATTTATAATACTATATTAATTAAATTTATCATTATTTATGACTTAGAAACCTTAGTTTATAGAATAAATTATAAAAATTGGGAGAGTTTAAATGAAAAAGAAGGACTGGCTTTTAATTAAAATTTTAATAAGTGTTTTTATTAGTTTAATACTTATTTTAGTATGTTTTTATAGATATAATAAGACTACAAACAATGATTATATTAAAAAAAGTAAACAAGAGGCTTTTAGTCATAGTTATTTAAACTCGCAACTTTTTGAAAGCCGTATAAAAAATGCAATAGCTAAATTAGGTGTTATAGGTAGTAGTTACTTTGGAGAATATGAAATAATTGATGAACAAGTAAAACAAGATTATTATAGCTCTATTGATATGAGCTTTGATTATATGAATATATATACATTAGAAGAATTTAACACTATATATGAAGAAGTATATAATATATTAAAAAACAAACAAAGTGGTAAAGATATTATATATTTATATAATGAAGATAAAAATGCCAATAAAGTAGAAATTATACTTCCTATCTATAATTATGAAGGAAATATTATAGGAGGTATATCTAGTTATATAAATCAAAATGAATTTATTAGTTTTTCTAATGAAGAGTCAGATAGTGAAAAATTTAAAACTTATATATTTGATTCTAACGGTGATATTATTTTTGGAGGTCATCTTTTTGATAAAAAAAATGTATTTGAAATTTATAATGAAATAGAGATTGATGGCTCTTTTAATTCTAAACAATATTTAATTGAAAAACTAAAAGAGAATAAATCTTTTGAAGTACATTTTACTAAAGATTCAGAAAAATATTACGCTTTTTTTAATCCTACAGAAGATGATTTTTACACATTAGAAATAATGCCTTTTGAATATGTAAAAAAATATACAAAAGAAAATAGTAGAATATTAATAGTAGTTTTAGTACAAGTTATTACTATAATTTTTGCGCAAGTTATATATTTATTTATTATAATTATTAACCAAAATAAAAAGCTTATAAAAACTGAAATGAGTAAAAATAGAGAATTAGATAGTATTATAAATAGCGTTCCAGGTGGTGTTATAAAAATATTATTTAATGATAGCTTAAAAATATTATTTGCAAATGAAGGTTTTTATGATTTAACAGGATATACAAAAGAAGAATATATAAATAATTTTGAAAATAGACATATTGATATTATAGAAAAGCAAGATATAGATAATATTTTATCTCAGATAAAATTATTAAAAACTACTAAAAATAAAATAAATATTCAATATAAAATAGTTAGAAAAGATAACATAAGATATACTATATCTTTAACTGGTGAATATTTAGAAGACTTTAATAATATACCGATTTATCAATGTATTGTTACCGATATGACAGAGTATAAAAAAATATTAAGTGATTTAGAGCTAGAAAAAGAACAATATGATATAATATCTAAAATGTCTGATGAAATAATATTTGAGTATTATATAAATGAAGATAATATAGAAATATCTGATAAATATAAAGAAACTTTTGATATTGACCTTAAAAAGAAAGATTTTATAAAAAATATATTAAAAGATAACATTATACATAAAGATGATTTAAAGAGATTTATAAAAGATATAAAAAATATAAAAAATTATAGAAATTCTTTTAGTAATGAAATAAGAATTAAAAATAATTCTGGAACTTATAATTGGGCATTATATCAAGGGTTTATTATAAACGATAGTGAAAAAAATATATATAAAATAATAGGTAAAATAACTAATATTGATAAATTTAAAAAAGAAATAGAAGAGCTTAAAGAAAAATCTAATAGAGACCCTTTAACAAAAGTTTACAATAAAATTGCTATTGAAAATATAGTAAATGAGGCTATACAAAATTCAAACAAAAATACTCATGCATTATTTATAATAGATATTGATAATTTTAAATCTGTAAATGATACTTTTGGTCATATATTTGGTGATGCTGTATTAAAAAATATAGCAAATAATATATGTAAAATTTGTAGCAAGCAAGATATTGTAGCAAGAATAGGTGGCGATGAATTTGTACTATTTTTGCAAAATGTGCAAGATTTTAATTATGTTACAAATATGGCTGAAAATTTATGTAATATATTTAGAAAATCTTATGAGATACAAGATAGAGAACATAAAATTTCTGCAAGTATAGGTATATCTATATATTCTCAAGATGGGCATAATTATACAGAGCTTTTAGAAAAGGCAGATATAGCTGTTTATAATTCTAAAAATGAAGGTAAAGACCAATATAAGATATATGATGAAACAATGAAGCATATAAGTCTTTTAGATATGCAGAAGTTATGTAATGAGGAAGAAGAAATAAGAAATTTTAAAAGAAAATCTGTTTATGAAAATGTTCTTATAGATATATCTGAAATGTTTTTACAAGTAAAAGATATGAATGCTACAATAAACTTAATACTTTCTACTTTATGTAAAAGCTATAATATAAGTAGAGCATATGTTTTTGAAGTATCTGATGATGGAAAATTTGTTTCTAACACATATGAATGGTGTGATGACAATGTTAAATCTTTTATAGATAAAATGCAAAATATTGAATTTGATGAAAAAGATTATCTAAAAGCATATAATGAAGAAGCATTTTTATACTATAATTCTAAAGAAAGTATAGAAGAAAATAAAAATATATTAAAATATGTATACGAAAAAGACAGTATAAAATTATATTTTTCTTGTTATTTTATGGAACAAGGAAAAGTAAAAGGGTTTATGGGTTTTGAAAGTTACAAAGATAATTATAATTGGGATAATGAAGAAATAGAAGGAGCATTTTTTGTTGCTAGACTTATAGGCACTCAAATTTTAAAAGATAAATTAGATAAAAAATTTGATGTAGAAAATCAAATAAATGATGCTATTATAAATAATCAACAGTTGTATACATATATAGTAAAAGAAGATTCTTTTGAATTATTATATTTTAATAAAAGAATAAATACTATTATTCCAAATGCAAGCATAGGTAAAGTATGTTATAGACTTAAAGGATATAGTAAACATTGTCATTATTGTCCTATTAGAGGGTCTATTGAACATTTAGATACTAATACTACTAAATATTTTTGTGAAATAGCTGATGTTTGGTTAGGTGCTACTTGTTCAAAGATTAAATGGGTTGATGGAACAGATGCTTATATGGTATGTGCTAGAGATATATCAGAATATATAGAGCAAATAAACTATACAGATTCTTTAACAGGCATACCATCTATAACTAAATTTAAGATACAAGCTAATAATCTAATAAATAATATTGAAAATAGCCAATATAACTATGCTTTACTCTATATGGATATAGATAAATTTAAGTATATTAATGATACCTTTGGATATGTAAGAGGTGATGATGTATTAAAAACTTTTTCTATGCTTTTATATGAAAATATACAAGAAGATGAAATATTTTGTAGAGCAAGTGATGATAAATTTTTAGCTATAATAAAATATAAATCAGATGAAGAATTAAAAGATAGAATATCATTAGGAAATGAAAAAGTTGCTAAAATACAGAAAATATTTTTTAGTGATATGAATTTAACTGTTATATGTGGTGTTTATAAAATAACACCTCAAGATAATGACTTAAATGCTATTATAGATAAAGCTAACATAGCTAGAAAAAATATAAAGGGTTCTCATAAAAATACACTTGCTATATATACAAAAGAAATGAATGAACATATAGTAAAAGAAAAATTAATAGAAAATAGAATGACATATGCTATAAAAAATGATGAATTTTTAGCTTATTTACAACCTAAATTTGATTTATATACTAACGAAGTTTGTGGTGCTGAAGCTTTAGTAAGATGGAAACAAAAAAATGGTGAAATGATATATCCTAATGATTTTATACCTATATTTGAAAAAAATGGCTTTATTGTAAATTTAGATTTTTATATTTATGAAAAAGTTTTCAAAAAGATTAGAGAATGGTTAGACATAGGTATAAAAGTTGTGCCTATATCATTAAATGTTTCAAGAGCTCATACAAGTAACTTTGAGTTTGTAAAAAAAGTATCAAAATTAGTTGATAAATATAATATACCTATTGAGCTCATAGAATTTGAGCTTACAGAAAATATATTTTCAACAGACTTAAATTATTTAAATTCTTTTATACAAGAGCTTAGAGAAAATGGTTTTAAAGTATCAATAGATGATTTTGGTTCTGCATATTCATCTTTAAATCTTTTGAAAGAAATAGATGTTGATATAATAAAGCTGGATAAAGGGTTTTTAAGTAATCAAGATAGCTTTAATGATAAAGATAGAGTTGTAATAGAGTGTATAATAAATATGGCTAAAGAACTTAACTTAAAAGTTGTATGTGAAGGGGTAGAGACATTAAAACAAGTAGAAATATTAAAAAGCATAGGTTGTAAAATAGGTCAAGGGTATGTATTTTCTAAGCCTATATCTATTGAAGAGTTTGAGAGTAAATTTTTTTATAAAAATAAGTTAATATAATAAAGTTATTTAAAGTTTAAAAAAGTATACTTTTATAATATACTTTTTTAAACTTTATTTTATATAAAAGTATTGACAAAAAATAAAACCTCCTATAATATATAGATAATCGATATATATGTTATCTATATATTATAGGAGGTTTGTTTATGAAAATTGATAAAAATTTATTAAATGGAAGCACTACAATGCTTATATTAAAATTATTAGAAAATAAAGATATGTATGGGTATGAGATGATAGAAAATTTAGAAAAACAGTCTAATAATATATTTTCATTAAAGGCAGGCACATTATATCCTATATTACATACTTTAGAACAAAAAGAATATTTAATATCTTATGAAGAGTTTCAAGGTAAAAGAATTAGAAAATATTATTCGTTAACAAAAAAAGGAAAAAATTTTTTAAAAGAAAAACTAAATGAATGGAAAATGTATGAAAATGCTATAAATAATGTTTTAGAAGGAGGTAAGTTTTTTGAGGTATAAAAATATAGAAGACTATGTTAATAAAGTTTGTGAGCAAGTTAGATTTAAAAAGGCTCATTATAAAATATCAAAAGAAATAGAAAATCATATAATAGAGCAAAAAGAAAGCTTTTTAAAATATGGTATAACTGAAGACGAAGCTATGCAAAAAGCTATAAATGAAATGGGAGATGCTGTGTTAGTTGGTGAAAGCTTTAACTCTATATATAAACCAAAATTAAATTGGAACATAGTAATATTTGTATGTATTATGAGTATAACATTTACTATTATACAAGGAATTTTTAATTTATATCCTAATTATTTACCAGATTATAATAGTATTAGCTTACCAAGAGAGTTATTATATACTAATATAGGTATAATAGTTATGATAGTAGTATATTATATAGACTTTTATAGTATTTTAAAATATGCAAATATTATATATTTAATAAATATTGTATTTATGGCGTTATCAATAAATAATTTTAACAGTAGCAACATATGGATTGATACTAGATTTATAACTAATAATATAATGATATATTTACCATTATTTTTTATTAGTGTAATATATGTAAATAAAGGTAAGGGGTATAAAGGTATTATAAAATGTTTAATATACATCTTTTTACCAGTTTTTATAAACAATGTAGAAAGATATATATTGTTATTTTATATTATTTCTACATTGTTAATATTAATATATAGTATACATAAAAACTATTTTAATATAAAAAATAGATATATTTTTATCATTTTAGCAATAATATTTTTTACAATAATGTCTTTTATAATAGATTATTATATTTTTAATTTTTTTTATTTTAATAGAGTTCAAATAGCTTTTTATAATAATGATAAATATGGGCTAGGCTATGTTAATTATGCATTTTATGAAATATTAAAAAATAGCAGATTTATAGGTGAAATGTTACCAATAACTAATAGTGACATAGACATAAAAATAATAGATACATTTTTAAATGATATGATTATATTGAAATTTATTATGAAATTTGGTTATATTTCATTAATAGCTATTTTAGCAATATTTATATTATTTTTTTCATATATTTATAATATTTGTAATAAACAAAAAAGTGTATTAGGAAATTTAGTTTGTATGAGCATATTTTTTATGTTTATAATACAGTTTATTATGAATATAAGCTATAATATATTTTACATATGGCCTAGTATAGGTATACCATTTATATCTGGTGGATTAAATTATAAAATATATATTATGTTTAATATAGGTATTTTTTTATCTGTATATAAGGAAAAAGATGTATTAATAGATGATATTAATAAAATTAAATTAAAATTAAGTTAAAAATAACATAAAATTTAAGTAAAAATAAGTAATAAAATTATAAGCCTATTTAAAATAAGCATTTGCGCTATATTTATTACTTATTTTTTTGGTAAAAATATATAAAATATAAAAATACTTTTTAAGTAGGAATTAAAAATTTACTTAAAGTAAGATAAAAATAAAAATTATAAAATTAAGTAATTAAATAATTGGAAAAATATACTTAATATACTATAAAATCAATAATTAAAGGGCATAAAGTAAGTGATAATTGAATAAGTTTATAAAGTAAATAATATTTAAATATAATATGTATAAATTTTGAATAGCTAAAATTAGTTGTATAAAATAAACAAAAATATATGAAAAATATAAAAAAAGTAGGCTCAAATACTCAAAAATAACGAATAAAATTATTGTGCAATATTAATATTGCTAAATTTTTAAATTTTTGTTATTCTAATTTTAGAAAAATTTTAACTTAAATAAGGTTAAAATAAATTTAGAAAAATTTCAGATTAGGAGGAGTGATTTTCATAATGGAAAGCATGGAACTAAAAAGACCTAAACAAAAGAATACTTTTGGCAAAAACTTAAAAAGAGATATTACTCTTTGGTTATTTGTCATACCGGGTATAATAATTACATTTATTTTTAGTTATATACCTATGTATGGTGTACAGATTGCATTTAGAAATTATAATTTTAGAGATGGTTTTTCTGGTAGTCCTTGGGTAGGGCTTGACCACTTTATTAGATTTTTTAATTCACCTTATTTTTTATTAACACTTAAAAATACATTTATATTAAGTTTTTATTCGCTTGTAGCAGGTTTTCCTATTCCTATTATACTAGCTCTTATGTTAAATTCATTTAGACATAAAAGATATAGAAAAGTAATACAAGGTGTTACATATGCTCCAAACTTTATATCAGTGGTTGTTATGTGTGGTATGATAATATTATTCTTATCTCCAACATCAGGTATAATAAATCATGTTATACGTAGTTTTGGTGGAGACCCTATAAACTTTATGGCTCATAAAGAATACTGGAGACATATATATGTATGGTCTGGTGTATGGCAAGGTATGGGCTGGGGCTCAGTTATTTATTTTGCAGCTTTATCAGGTGTTAGCCCAGAGCTTCACGAAGCAGCTATTGTAGATGGAGCTACAAAGTTTCAAATTATTAGATATATAGACTTTCCTAGTATTTTACCAACAGCAACTATATTATTAATATTAAGCTGTGGTAGTCTTTTATCTGTTGGTTTTGAAAAGGTATTCCTATTACAAAATGATTTAAATAAATCTGTTTCAGAAGTTATATCTACTTATACATATCAAGTAGGTTTAATAGATAGAGATACATCTTATTCTTCTGCTATTGGTTTATTTAACTCATTAATTAATGCTATTTTCCTTATAGGAGTAAATAAAATTAGTAATAAATTATCTGGTAACGGATTATGGTAGTAGGAGGTTTATTATGGCAAGAGAGAAAAAGAAAGCAATAAAAAGATCAAAAAGTGATGTTATATTTGATGGTGTAATTTTTGTCATATTAACATTTATATTACTTATAGTAGCATATCCATTATATTTTATAATTATATCTTCGGTTAGTAGCCCTGATAAAGTTGCTTCTGGTCAAGTTATATTTTATCCTATAGGTTTTACATTAGAAGGTTATAAAAAGGTATTTGAAAATAATCAAGTAATAACAGGTTTTATCAATTCATTAATATATACAACAGTTGGTACTTGTGTTAACTTATTATTAACAATACCTACGGCTTATGCCTTATCTAGAAGAAAATTTCAAGGTAGAAAAGCTGTTACTATATTTTATATGATAACAATGTTTATAGGCGGTGGTATGATACCAACATACTTAGTTGTACAAAAGTTAGGCTTATTAGATAGTATGTGGGCATTAATCTTACCAGGCTCATTAAGTGTTTATAATATGATAGTTGCAAGAACATTCTTTCAACAAAATATATCAGAAGAGCTTTATGAAGCAGCAGAGCTAGATGGCTGTGGCCATGGTAGATTTTTCTTTAGTATAGCATTACCATTATCTAAAGCTATAATAGCTATTATGGTATTATATTATGGTGTAGGACACTGGAACTCATACTTTAGTGCATTATTATATATGCAAACAGAAGATAAATATCCTTTACAGTTAGTTTTACGTTCAATATTAGTACAAAATTCAGCTCAGTTATCTCAAACAGTAACATCTGCTGCTCAACAAGAAGCTTTGAGAAAACAACAAGAAGCTGTAGAGTTAATGAAATATTCGTTAATTATTATATCAAGTATACCAGTTTTAATTTTATATCCTTTTATACAAAGACATTTTACAAAAGGTGTAATGATTGGTTCTGTAAAAGGTTGATATTTAAAAAAATATATCTTTAAAAATATATTTTTAACAATATAAACATATTTAAAGGAGAGATATTATTATGAAAAGAAAGTTTGTTAAGAGAATTTCTATGTTTTTATCAACATTACTTATGACACAAGCACTATTAACAGGATGTGGTAATGGTGGCGGTGGTAGTACTGCTCAGTTTGATGAAAATGGTAAACCTATTTTAGAAGTAGATGAAAATGGTAAAGTTAATGGATTAATGAATCCAGAAGGATTACCAATAGTAGATGAAAAAGGTGAATATAGTTTTTCATTATTTGTAGATAACTCTACTCCATTAGAAGGTCAGTTTGCTTGGCAAATGTTAGAAGACCAAACAAATGTTAAAGTAGATGTAAAGCAATATGCTTATGAAATAGCTCAAGAAAAATATGGCTTAGCATTAAGCTCTGGTGACTATACAGATGTTATAGGTGGTTGGTGTTTAACTCCAACAGATATTTTAACTTATGGTGTTGATATGGGAATATTTATCCCACTTGAAGGATATTTTGAAGAATATGCTCCTAATATTATGAAACTTCTTGAAATACCAGGGGTTAGAGAAACTATGACTGCTCCAGATGGACATATTTATTCTATACCATATGTTACAGATGCTCCAAAAGTAGACTTTAACCCATTTATTAACCAAAAATGGTTAGATAATTTAGGATTACAAATGCCTACAAATACAGAAGAATTAAGAAATGTATTAAGAGAATTTAAAGCAAAAGATGCTAATGGTAATGGTAACCCTAATGATGAAATTCCATTTTCTTCTGACCCTAATAATAGAAAAATAGGCTATCTTGCAGGTTGGTTTGGATTACCAATGGAAATGGATGGATTTACTATGATAGATGGTAAATTAGAGTTTGGTGCTAATAGAGAAGAATATAAAGAAATGGTTGAATATATGGCAAGCTTAAATGCTGAAGGATTATTAGACCCAGAATTTTTTACACAAGATTTAGCTACTTGGAAAGGTAAAGGAGCTCAAGACTTATATGGTGTTTCTATTGCTTATGGTAGTGGCGACTTTAAACAAATACCAGCAGGTGAAAAACCAGATTATGTACCATTACCAGTGTTATCAAGCCCTAATTGTGATGACCCCAAATGGTTAGCAGATACAAATGGTGTTTCAACATTGAAAAATCAAGTAGTTATTACTGACAAAGCTAAAAACCCAGAGGTTATTGTTAGATGGTGGGATAATGTTTATGAAACAGATAACTCATTCCAAATATTAAATGGTCCTTTTGGTGTTACTTGTGAAAAATTAGGTGAAAATAGCTATAAAGTATATGATAGATCTACATTATCTCCAGAAGATGATGAAAAATATAGCTGGGCAAATATGTGGACACAATCTTTACCAAAAAGTGTTCTTAAAAAAGATATAGAAGTAGAAGAAGTTAACCCTGGTTATCCAGAAAAAGAATATGTAGATGAAGCTTATGAACCATATTTTGTAGGTAATGATGGTAATGGAAACTATGATATTATACCTTCTTATTGGGTAGAACCAGAATTTTCTTCTAAGTTATCAGAGTATACAATATCTATAACAGATTATATTAATCAAAAAACAGCACAATGGATTAGTGGTCAAGCAGATGTTAATGCAGAATGGGATGAATATTGTGCTCAATTAGATAAATTAGGTTTACAAGAATATATTAAAATTCGTCAAGAAGCGGTTGGTCAAATTTAATTTTTAAATAAAAGGTTTTTTCTTATTTCAATAAATCAAAATAATAAATCTATAATTTAATATAGTATATAAAATTTTTGAAAAAAATTGAGATAAGGAAAAACCTTATTTTATAATAAAAAATATATTTAAAATATTATATTATTTTTTATTATTAAGCTACCTTTCTTAAAGATAAAGTTAAAAGTTTAAATACATTAACTACTAATTATTATATAAATTTATTATATAGAATTTAAAAATATTTTATAAAAGAGGTAAAAGCTTATGCCTAAAGAATTAAAGTCTGAACAAATGGAAGAACACGAAGAAAAAGAAATTGTACAACAAGGTATACATAATTATAGTCAAGAAAAAAATTATGTATGGCCAACAGATGAAAGAATACTAAAAAAATTAGAGTGGTTTAAAGACCAAAAGTTAGCTCTTATGATACATTGGGGACCTTGCTCTCAGCTAGGTATTGTTACTTCTTGGGCTTTAAGTGATGAAGATGCACATTGGTCTAGGCATCAAATAAATTGGGATGTGTCTGGTGAAGAATTTAAAAAACAATATTTTGATTTGAATAAATCTTTTAATCCTATTAGATTTGAGCCAGAAAAATGGGCTAAACTTGCAAAAGAAAGTGGATTTAAATATTTATTATTTACAACAAAACATCACGATGGATTTTGTATGTGGGATACAAAATATACAGACTATAAAATTACAGGAAAAGACTGCCCATTTAGAGTACATAAATATGCAGATATATGTGCATATTTGTTTGAAGCATTTAGAAGACAGGGATTAGGTATTGCAACATGTTTTTCAAAGGCAGATTGGCATATAGATAGTTACTGGAGCGAAAAATATGCAAGAGGAAAATACCAATGGAGAGGGCCTTCTTACAACCCGTTAGAAGAGCCAGAAGAATGGGAAAAATTTGTACAGTTTACACATAACCAAATAAAAGAGTTAGCTACTAATTATGGTCAAATAGATATTATGTGGTTTGATGCAGGTTGGGTAGATAAAAAATATGGTCAAGATATAAGACTTGGAGAGGTTATAGAACAGGTTAGAAAATATCAAAAAGGTATGTTATGTGTAGATAGAACAGTAGGTGGTACATATGAAAATTATGTAACACCAGAACAATGTGTACCAGATGAACCATTAAATGTACCTTGGGAAAGTTGTTTAACTATGGGTATGGATTTTGCATATATGTATGAAGATGTATATAAAACGTCACGTCAAATAATTTGTACTTTAGTAGATATAGTAGCAAAAGGTGGCAACCTTGCTCTTAATGTAATCCCACAGCCAGATGGACGATTGCCAGAAGGTGCTATTAAAACTATGCAAGGTATGGGACAGTGGCTAAATAAATTTGGTGAATGTATATATGGAACTAGGGTATGTGTACCATATAAAAAAGATGGTGTGGCATTTACACAAAGAGAAAGTGAAGGTAAGGTATATGCTATTTATACATATCCAGAAGAAAATACATTACCAAAAGAAGAAATATTTATACCATATATAGAAAATTTTAAAAATATAATATGTTTAAATAATAATAAAGAAGTAGAATATACCAAAAATGAAAAAGGTATAACAGTAAAATTAGTAAAAGAAGAGCAAGAAATATGCCCAATAGCTCATGTATTTTGTATAAATAAGTAACTTTAAAAATATGGTTAAATTTAATATTTAATATATTTTATATAAAATTTTTAATAAAAGAGGTAAAAAATATGTCTGAAGAATTAAAAGTTGAACAAATAGAAGAACAAGAAGAAAAAGAAGTTGTACAACAAGGTGTACATAATTATAGTCAAGAAGAAGACTATGTATGGCCAACAGATGAGCGAGTATTAAAAAAATTAGAATGGTTTAAAGACCAAAAATTAGCTCTTATGATGCACTGGGGGGCTTATTCACAATTAGGTATTGTAGAATCTTGGGCTTTAAGTGATGCAGATGCAGAATGGTCTAGAGGTGGTATAGATTGGAATGTATCAGCTGAAGAGTTTAAAAAACAATATTTTGATTTAAACAAATCTTTTAACCCTATTAGATTTCAACCTTATAAATGGGCAGAAATGGCAAAAGATGCTGGCTTTAAATATTTAATATTTACAACAAAACATCACGACGGTTTTTGTATGTGGGATACAAAATATACAGATTATAAAGTAACAGGCAAAGATTGTCCATTTAGAACCCATAAATATGCAGATATATGTGCACATCTATTTGAAGCATTTAGAAGACAAGGCTTAGGTATTGCAGCATATTTCTCAAAAGCAGATTGGAATGTAGATAGCTATTGGAGCGAAAAATATGCAAGAGGAAAATACCAATGGAGAGGGCCTTCTTACGACCCATTAGAAGAGCCAGAAGAATGGGAAAGATTTGTACAATTTACTCAAAATCAAATTAAAGAACTTGGAACAAACTATGGTCAAATAGATGTTATGTGGTTTGATGCAGGTTGGGTTGCTAAAGAGATTAATCAAGATATAAGGCTTGGTGAAGTTATAGACGAAATTAGAAAATATCAAAAAGGTATGTTATGTGCAGATAGAACAATTGGTGGACCTTATGAAAACTATGTAACACCAGAACAATGCGTGCCAGACAAACCTTTAAATGTACCTTGGGAAAGTTGTATAACTATGGGTACATCTTTCTCATTTAAATATGAGGATACTTATAAAAGCCCAAGAGAAGTAATATGTATGTTAGTAGATATAGTAGCAAAAGGTGGCAACCTTGCTCTTAATGTAGGTCCTCAGCCAGATGGACGTTTACCAGAAGGGGCTATTAAAACTATGCAAGGTATGGGACAGTGGTTAAATAAATTTGGTGAATGTATATATGGTACTAGGGTATGTGCACCATATAAAAAAGATGGTGTAGCATTTACACAAAAAGAAAGCGAAGGTAAAGTGTATGCTATTTATACATACCCAGAAGAAAATATACTATCAAAAGAAGAAATATTTATACCGTATACAGAAAACTTTAAAAATATACTATGCTTAAACAATGATGAAGAAGTAGAATATATTAAAAGTGAAAAAGGTATAACAGTGAAATTACCAAAAGAAGAACAAGGCATATGCCCAATAGCTCACGTATTTTGTATTAATAAATAATAAATATTATAGCTACAAATATTTTTAATTTGTAGCTAAATTTATAAATATAGAAGGAAGTGTTTTAATGTATTTTATAGATAAAAGAATAGGTATTATTTGTCAACAATTAAAAGAATTAGTTGATAAGAAAAAATATGATGTATTTAATGTAAAATATAAAAAAGGAGCTTTTATTACTCCAGAAGAGGTAGAAAAAAATGAACAAGAATGGATAGATTTTGACCATAAAAAAGACCATTGGTATGGACCAGATGGTTATTATTGGTTTAGAGCTAGTTATACAGTACCTAAAGAATTAGAAGGCAAACCAATAATTGTGCATATTAAAACTCAAATAGAACATTGGGATGATGGACAAAACCCACAGTTTTTAATATTTGTAAATGGTGAGGCTAAACAAGGTTTAGATATGAATCACAGAAGAGTTCTTTTAACAGAATGTGCTAAAGATGGAGAAACTTATACTTTTGATTTACAATCTTATACAGGTACATTATATTCAGAATTTACATTAATTTTTGAGATAATAGAAATAGATAGAAAAGTAGAAAAATTATATTATGATATAAGAACACCTTATGCTGCTTTTAATAGATTTGATAAAGATAGTAAAGCTAGAATACAAATAGAAAAAGTATTAAATGATACTATTAATATGATAGATTTAAGAGAACCTTATTCTGATACATTTTATAAATCTATTGAAGATGCTACAAATTATATAGGGGTAGAACTTTATGAAAAAATGACAGGATATGATGATGTAATAGCTACTTGTATAGGACATACACATATAGATGTTGCGTGGCTTTGGACAACAGAACAAACAAAACAAAAAGTATGTAGAAGTTTTGCAACTGTTTTAAAACTTATGGAAGAATATCCTAACTATAAATTTATATCAAGTCAACCTCAACTGTATAAATATGTTAAAGAACGTCACCCAGATTTATATGATAAAATTAAAAAATATGTAAAAGAGGGCAGATGGGAAACAGAAGGTGGTATGTGGGTAGAAGCAGACTGCAACTTAACTTCTGGTGAATCTTTAGTTAGACAATTTATATATGGTAAAAGATTTTTTAAAGAAGAATTTGGAGTAGATAACCGTATACTATGGTTGCCAGATGTTTTTGGTTATTCTGGAGCATTACCACAAATAATGAAAAAATCTGGTATAGATTATTTTATGACAACAAAATTAGCTTGGAACCAAATTAATAAAATACCTAATGATACAATGATTTGGAGAGGTATTGATGGCTCTGAAATTTTAACTCATTTTATAACAACTTTAGGAATAGGACAAAAAGAAGAAGATTTCTTTACTACATACAATGGTATGTTGCACCCAGATGCAATTATAGGTGGTTGGAACAGATATCAAAATAAAAATATAAATAATGATATACTTGTATGTTATGGATATGGTGATGGTGGTGGTGGACCTACTGCCGATATGTTAGAAATGTCCAAACGTATGGAAAAAGGTATTGAAGGAATACCTAAAGTACGCCAAGAGTTTGCTCTTAAATATTTTGATGAATTAAAAGAAAGAGTAAAAGATAACAATAGGCTACCTTTATGGGAAGGTGAATTTTATTTTGAATATCATAGAGGAACTTATACTTCTATGGGAAGAAATAAACGTTCTAATAGAAAATGCGAACAAATGTTAATGGATTTAGAATTTTTAAATGTATTAACAGGTAAACATAACAAAGAAGAATTAGATAAAATTTGGGAAAATGTTTTATTAAACCAATTTCACGATATTTTACCAGGTACTTCTATAAAAGAAGTTTATGATATGACAAAAGAGCAATATGATAAGATAGAAAAACGTTTAAAAGAGTTAATAAATGAGTGTTTGTCAGATTTATCTGGTAAAGGTGATTATGTAACTATATATAATACTTTAGGATTTGATAGAAATGATATAGTAGAGCTTGAAAAATGTAATAAAAATGCTTTAAAAGATGAAGATGGAAATATATATCCTATACAAAATACAGAAACAGGAGCTATTGCATATGTTGAAAATATAAAATCTAAAGGTAGCAAATGTTTTGAGCTTGTAGATATTGCCACACCTAAATGTAATTTTATATTAAATGGCAACAATTTAGAAACACCTTTTTATAGTATAGAATTTGATGAAAAAGGTTTTATTACTAGCATTTATGATAAAGAAAATGACAGGCAAGTTTTACAAGAAAATGCTAAAGCTAATTTAATGCGTATGTATGAAGATAAACCAATGGCTTATAGCAACTGGGATATAGATATGTATTACACAGAAAAATATTGGGACGTAGATAGCGTTGTATCTATGGAGTGGACAGAAATAGGAGCAGTTAGAGCAACATTAAAAATTGAAAGAAATATAAGTAAATCTAAAATAGTACAAAATATACATTTCTATAACAATATTAGAAGAATAGATTTTGAAACTTATGTAGATTGGAAAGATAGAGAACATTTATTAAAAGTACATTTTCCTGTTTTAGTACATACAGATGAAGCTACATTTGATATTCAATTTGGTAATATTACAAGAAAAACACATACAAATACAAGCTGGGATAAAGCTAGATTTGAAAGCTGTGGACAAAAATGGGTAGATTTATCAGAGGGACATTATGGAGTAAGTTTATTAAATGATTGTAAATATGGACACTCTATAAAAGATGGCAATATAGGTTTGACATTAATAAAATCTGGTACACACCCATTTAAAGAAACAGACCAAGAAGAGCATTATTTTACATATTCATTATATCCACATAATGAAAAATGGTATAATGCAAATACTGTTAATGAAGCATATAAACTAAATCAAAAAGCATATGCTATTGTTGGCACAGATAAAAATAAAGAAAAATCATTTATTAATATAAATAAAAATAACGTCATCATAGAAACTATTAAACAAGCTGAAGATAAAGATGGTATAATTATCCGTGTATATGAATGTGAAAATAGTTTAACTAAAGCTACAATAACTTTAAATGATTTAAATATTAACAGTATAGAAGAATGTAACTTAATAGAACAATTTGAAAAAGATATTCAATTTAACAATAATAGTTTTGAATTTACTATTAAACCTTATGAAGTAAAAACATTTAGAATAAAATAAGAGGTTGTTTATGGAAAAATATAAAGATAAAAATTTATCTCCAAAAGAAAGAGCAAAAGACCTTTTGCAATATATGACAGTTGCCGAAAAAGTAGGGCAATTAAATCAACGATTGTATGGTTTTAATATTTATGAAGTAAAAGATAATGAAATTATTTTTACTGATGAGCTAAAAGAAGAAGTTAAAAAATATAGTGGATTAGGGGTTTTATACGGGTTATACCGTTCAGACCCTTGGTCTGCTAAAGACTTTCAAACTGGGCTAGTTGGTATAAATGCAATAAAAGCATATAATAAGTTGCAAAAATATGTATTAGACAATTCAAGGCTAAAAATACCTGTTTTACATAGTACAGAATGTCCTCACGGACACCAAGCTTTAGGTGGTTATTTATTGCCAGTTAATTTAGCTATGGGAGCTACATTTAATCCAGAACTTGTAGGAGAAGCCTATGAAGTTTGTGGTGAACAATTAAAATCTATGGGTGTAAATTTTGCATTAATATCTTTATTAGATATGTTAAGAGACCCTAGATGGGGAAGAAGCGAAGAGTGCTTTGGTGAAGACCCTTACCATAGTAGTAAATTTGCAAAAGCCATTGTAAAAGCTGTACAAAGTAAAGGAGTAGATGTTGTAGCAAAACATTTTGCAGGGCAAGGCGAATGCACAGGTGGTATAAATGCAAGTGCTGCCAGAATAGGTGAAAGAGAGCTTAGAGAAATACATTTACCTAGTATGAAAGCTTGTTGTGAAGAAAATGTAAAAGGTGTAATGGCTGCATATAATGAAATAGATGGTGTATATTGCCATACCAACAAAAATCTTTTAACTAATATTTTAAGAAATGAAATGGGCTTTGATGGTGTAGTTATGGCAGATGGTGTAGCTATTGACCAATTAAACCGTATGACTGGTGATTATGTATTATCTGGTGCTAAAGCTTTAAAAGCAGGGGTTGATATAAGCTTATGGGATTTATCTTTTAGTAAGCTAGAAGAGGCACTTGAAAAAGGCTTTATATCTATGGAAGATTTAGATAAAAGTGTTTTAAGGGTTTTAGAAAGAAAATTTGAACAGGGACTTTTTGAAAACCCATATTTACCAGAAAATGAAGATTTTACAAAATATAACTATGAAAATTATGATAATTCTTTACAATTGGCTAAACAATCTGTTGTGTTATTAAAAAATGAAAATAATATTTTACCTTTAAAAGCTAATAAAAAATTAAAAATAGCAGTAATAGGTCCTAATGGAAATGACATTTATAACCAATTGGGCGATTATTCACCTTATATAAAAGAAAATGAGGGTGTAACAGTATTAAAAGGTATAACTGACTTTATTAAAAATAATAATTTAGATATAGAGATAAATTATTTAAAAGGTTGTGCTATTTTAGATAAAAATAGTGAAAATATTAAAGAAAGTGTAGAACTTGCTAAAAATAGTGATTTAGTTATTTTAGCTTTAGGTGGCTCTAGTAGCAGATTTGGTGAAGTTACATTTGATAGCAATGGAGCAGCTATTGCTAATAGTAAAGTAGCTATGGATTGTGGTGAAGGTATGGACTGTGCTAATTTAGAGCTACCAGGAAAACAAAATGAATTAGCAAATGAAATATTTAAAGTTTGTAATAATGTTGTAACTATTATAATAGGTGGTAGACCTTATGCTATTAGTAATATAAGTGAAAATAGTAATGCACTTTTATATAGTTTTTATCCTGGGATGAAAGGTGGAGAGGCAATAGCTGAAATTTTATTTGGTAAAATAAGCCCTTCTGGAAGGTTACCAGTATCTATACCACGATATACAGGACAAATACCAGTTTATTATAATTATAAATCATCTTATGGTGCATTAAATTATTATGATTTAGAAAAAACTCCATTATATACTTTTGGTGATGGACTTAGTTATACAAAATTTGAATATAATAATATAAATTTATCTAAAAAAGAATTAGACAAAAATAATTTAGATGAAAATATTAGTATAACTGTAACTGTAAAAAATATTGGTGATTTTGATAGCCATACAGTTTTACAATTATACACATATCATAAACAATCTAGCACTATTAGACGTATAAGAGAGCTAAAAGCCTTTGAAAAAGTATTTATTAAAAAAGGTGAAGAAAAAGAAATAACAATAACAATACCTAAAAAATCATTTTATATATGGAATGAAGATATGCAATTTGTCATAGAAAATGGAGAAGTTGAATTATATTTAAAAGATACAGACAAAGACATTTTTAAAGGTAATATAACAATAAAATAATAAAACAAAAATAGATGTAGAAAACTCTACATCTATTTTTGTTTTTAAAATTAAGTTATGACTTTATTATTTAAAATAAAAATTATAAACTTACTGTTTGATAATAAAAATATCTATTAAAAAATTAATATTAATTATAACTTTATTCAACTTTATTAAGCATTGGCTTAGCAAAATCAATTATATCTCTAGCTACTTCAACGATATTACTATTCTCTCCTGAATTTTCAAATATTATAGAAACTACAATATTAGGATTTTCTGTTGGAGCCATACCTAAAAACCAAGTATGGTCTTTTTGACTATCTACTTGTGCTGTACCAGTTTTTGCAGAAATAGAAATATTGTCTAGTTTAGCTTTTTTACCTGTTCCTTCGGTTACAACTTTTTCTAACATATTTTTTATAGTTTGAGCAGTTTCAATAGAAAAGGCATTAGTAAGCTTTTTAGGTAAATTTTTATCTATAACGTTGCCTTTATAATCTAGCTTACTCTCTACTATATAAGGTGTCATCATTATACCATTATTTGCTATGCTAGAGCCAATAAGTGCAATATGAAGGGGAGTAACTAAAGTTTTACCTTGACCTATATATGTTTGTATTATTTCATCAATAGGAGAGGTATTATCTAAAGTAAAGCTACTTTTATTATATTCTAAAGTAAAATTTAAAGAATTGTTAAAAAGAGCTTTATTAGCTGTTTCTCCTAATTGTTCTGGAGTTATTAAGTTTGATAAATTAGCAAAAAAGCTATTAC
>CALWSN010000018.1 GCA_944384215.1 uncultured Clostridia bacterium
AGGAGAGAAGATAAAAAATCCAAAAGTAAAAGAATTAATAAAATTATTTAAAGAAAAAGAATATAATGATAGTGATAAAGAAATAGATAAATTAGGTAAAAGATTAGAAGAAATAATGAATACTAATCAGTTTTATAGGAGGTATGAAGTTATGCAAACAAAAGAAAGAATGTTAATAGATGAAGGTATTAAAATAGGTATTGAAAGGGGAATTAAACAGGGAATGAAGGAAGGGATGATAATAAAACAAATAGAGATGTTAAAAAGATTTAATATGGAAAAACAAGATATAATAGAAGAAGTATCAAAAGAATATGGTATAACAAGAGAAGAAGTGGAAAAATATTTATAAAATTTAAGTCCTATATTGACAGAAGTAGACTATCAAGGGAGACAGTTTGTAAAAGAGGGGAATGATAATTAAATAAAAATAAGACTTAATTAGAAATACTATAAGAATCAAGATTTTTAATTAAGTCTTATTTTTATAGATAAAATTTTTAGATATGAAGTTATACAAAAATAAATAATATTTAGCGGTTAAATCTTATTTTTTATTAATATTATATATAATTTTTCATATAAAAATTTTTATAATAACAAGATAAACGCAAAAATATATATTTTAAAATCTATTTTATGATTTAAAGTATTTGAATATATAACAATTGTAACATAATATTAGTTTATGAAAGCTATTTAATTTCTATGCAAATTTATGATAATAAAAAATATAGATTAAAGAAAACTTATTTTAAATCAATGATTAAAAATATAATTAAGTGTGCTATTTTCATATGTAATTTTATATCGTTAAATTAGTTAGTATATTTTATATTTAAGTTACTAAGTTTGAAATATATTAAAAGATGGTAAAAAAATATGATGGATAAAAATTGAAAAGTTTAATTAATTGTTTGAGAGTAGTAAATTATATAATGTATAACCATTTAATTTATATTTTATTATATCATATTATATTATATTATTATAATACTAGGTATAATATATCTATAGTTTCTAAAATTTTATATGAAATTACTATGAATAAGTTTTGATAAATTACATTAAAATAGTTTAATTATTGGTAGTAAAATATACGACTTCAAAATAAAATGAAAATCTACTTGACAAAAACAAAGAAATATGTAAAAATTAAAAACATAACAAATTATAAATTTAAGAGGTGATTTTATTGTATATAAATAGAGATACTCAAATTATAATTAATGATGATTTAATAAGAAAGATTGTTTATTCCATAAATAAAGCTACTACAGATGATTTATCGCAATATTTAAAGGAGAATAGGCAAGAAACTAATAATTCTATTCCGTTTTTAAAAGGGGATATGATTAATACAAATTTAAGAAGCCATGTTGTGAAAGATGACATTGATATTATTTCTTTTAATAGATGTGGTTGGGAAGGAAGGATAATAATTGATAAAAATGAACATATTACATACTCAATAACTACAGAAGTTACATTGGATAAAATTCTAAAAAGTAATAATCGTAAAAGTCCACATTATTTACAATCATTTGTTTATATATTAAATAAAAAATGTATTGCAAGGGAACAACAAATGACATTAGATGATTTTGGAATTACAACTTTTGATACAGGTGTGCTGGAAAATGATTTTAAAAAAATTAGTCAAGGGAAAATTGATTTAGAACAAAATTATAGACATTATGTTATTGTATATAAATTAGAAAATAAAAAAATTAAAAATATTAAATTAATGCTTTTTGATAGAAATTTTAGTATCGTAGATGAAAAATCTCTTATGGGATATATCAAACCAGATTTTGCTACTCTTACAGATATTGAGTCTTTTGAATATAGTAATGAAAACAAGAAGAACTTGGTTGATATAAAGAGTGGTATAAAACCTAGACTTAAAGTATTTAATGAAAAAGCTATAAAATAAAATTCAGGAGATGTTGAATATGATAGAAAAAAAGTTTTATGGTGAGAGATTAAGAAGTGCAAGAATGTATAGAGGATTAACTCTTACTGAATTAGCAAGACGAACAGATATTAGTAAGCAGTCATTATCTTTGTATGAAAATGATAATAATATGCCAGATTATATGAAGGTTAGGAAAATTTCGTTAGAGCTTAAATTTCCATATGATTACTTTTTTCAAGAGGACAGTTATATCGTCAAGACAGGAGCAACATATTTTCGTTCATTGGCAAGTGCTACAAAGAAAGATAGAATAGCACAGAGTATTAAGTTAGAATATGTTGCGAAAATATACGAGATACTTCTAGAATTTATCTCATTTCCTGAAATAAATTTGCCAAGTATTGATTTTGTAGGATATGATGATATTTTTGAATGTGAAAGTGAGGAGGCAATTGAAGAAATAGAAAAGATTGCTAATAATGTAAGAGAGTATTGGGATATTGGCAATGGGCCAATAAAAGATTTACAATATATACTAGAAAAAAATGGAATTGTTGTAACAGGTTTTGATACAAGAGAAGATAAAATAGATGCATTTAGTCAAAAAACTATAATAGAAGGAAATGATATTTATTTTATTGCACTTGCATTAGGAAACAGACCTGAAGGAAGGATTCGTTTTGACATGGTTCATGAGTTGGGTCACATATTATTACATCCATGGAGTGAGGATTTAGAAGCTATTTCAAAAGATGAGTTTAAAGCAAGAGAGCGTCAGGCGAATATGTTTGCTAGTGCATTTTTATTACCTAGAGATAGTTTTGGTAAAGATATTTCTTCATATCCTACAGATTTAAAATATTATCAATTTTTAAAAAATAAGTGGAAGGTATCTATACAAGCTATGGTTTATAGAACACATCAATTAGGTATTATTTCTGATAATCAATATCAATATTTAATGCGTCAGATTTCAAAAAATGGTTGGAGACTTAAAGAGCCTGATGACATCCCATACTTATTGAATGAAAATATATTTCAAGGTGCTATTGATTTAATGATAGAACAAAATGTGCTCACAGCAATAGAAATATTGGAGTTATTAAAAAAAAATGGAATAACTTTATATTCAAAAGATATAGAAGAAATCTTATATTTGCGTCCCAATACTTTAAAGATAGAACAAAAGGCTACTCCTATACTGAATTTAAGAAGATAGAAAAATTACATAAAAAGATTTTCAAAATATCTACTCTTTTTGTGTTAAATTATTTTGGGTGTAGCTAAGAAACATGAACAAATATAATAATAAAAATTTAAATTAATTTATATATGATGGAAATTAAAAAAATAATTTTATTAAATTTTAAGTCCTATATTGACAGAAGCAGACCATGAAGGTAGACAGTTTTTAAAAGAAGAAAATAATAATTAATTAAAAATAAGACTTATATTGAAAAATTTTATAAATAAGAAATTTCAAATAAGTCTTATTTTTATGCGATATACAATGATTATACTAATACAATAAAATAATTATTTTTATTAATTATGGATAAAATTAAATATTTATTCTATGTGATATTTTCTATATATTTATGTATATCAATAAGAAATTTTTGAGAAGCCTTTGTGAAAATTTGATGTTTTTTCCACACAAGGCTCATTTTTGGCATAATTTGTATAGAAAGTGGGCGTAAGCATAAATTACTATCGCCTGTAACATTAATAATTTTATCAAAACAAAGGGCATATCCTATACCTTCATCTACCATTAATGAACCATTAAACAATAAATTGTAAGTAGCAACTATATTTAAGCGTTTTTTATCACAGTTAAATAATTTTGCTAAATTAGAATCACGAATAATTTGTCTTGAAACAATAAGAGGTTTATCAAATAAATCTTCAGGTGTTATAATGTCTAAATTTGCAAGTAAATCATCTTTACGCATCATTACACTAAATTTATCAATAGATGGTAAAGATAGATAATCATATTTTGATGAATCAATTTCTCCAAATAATAATGCAAAGTCAATAAGTCCACGTTCTAACTCTTCTAAAACAGTAATTTTATCTCCACTTACAATATGAAGATGTATTAAAGGATATTTACATTGTAACTTTTTAGCTACTTTTGCAATATGACGAATACCTTCAGTTTCTCCAGCACCAATAGAAATATTTCCAGCGATAATTTCATTAGATAGCGTAATTTCTTCTATTGTTTTATTTATAAGTTCTGTAATTTCTTCTGCTCGCTTACGAAGTAACATTCCTTCTTCGGTTAAGGTAATTTTTCTGTTACTACGAATAAAAAGTTGTTTACCAAGTTCTTCTTCTAAAGCTTTTATTTGGCGAGAAAGTGTAGGTTGAGAAAGATGTAAAGCTTTGGCTGCTGAAGAAATACTTTGTTCTTTAGTAATAGTTAAAAAGTATTCTAAAACGCGAAATTCCATATATAATCAATCCTTTCTAAAGGTATTATAGCAATTACATATATGCTTGTAAAGTATAGATAGATATTCAATATAGGTATTTGTTATTGTAACATTTAGATGATATAATAACAAAAATAAAAGATTAATAGTTTTTTAGATAAAAATTAAAAAAATTAAAAAACTTAAAGATTATATATAGGAGAAGACTTATGGACTTACAAGAATTTTTATTACATATGAATAGTGGAAAAGAAGTTATATATGGTTCAGAAATACATAAATATATGGGTAAACTTGCACAAGATGCAATACGTTTAACTTTACAAATAAATTCAAAATATAATACACAAAAAGAAATAAATGATATTTTTTTTGAATTAACAAATAAGAGGGTTGGAAAAAATTTTACATTATTTCCACCATTCTACACAGATTGTGGGAAAAATTTAACTATTGGTGATAATGTATTTATTAATAGTGGTTGTAAAATACAAGACCAAGGTGGAGTTGTTATTGGAGATGGCACATTAATTGGACATAATGTAGTTTTAGCAACATTAAACCATCAATTTGAACCATCAATAAGAGGAAATCTTTTACCACGCTCTATACATATAGGAAAAAATGTTTGGATTGGAGCTAATGTAACAGTTTTACCTGGTGTTACCATTGAAGATGGTGCAATTATAGCCGCAGGTGCAGTTGTTTCTAAAAATATACCTAAAAATACAGTTGTTGGAGGTGTACCTGCTAAAGTTATAAAGAAAATAAATTAGTTATTTATTAGTATAATGTAAAAAATTTATTTTATTATATTATATTATATTATATTATATGAGTATATATAAGGGGGCTAATTATGCTATAAAAACAATATTAAATAAT
>CALWSN010000019.1 GCA_944384215.1 uncultured Clostridia bacterium
CCATTTATAACTTCAAATGGTATATTGTTTTTTTCTAAAAGCTCAAGCTCTTCGCCACCTCTACCAAATAAAAAGGGGTCGCCACCTTTTAATCTTACAACGTTTTTTCCTTGCAATGCATATTCTAGCAATAAACTGTTTATTTGTTCTTGAGGCATAGTATGGTTATTAGAACATTTACCTACATCTATAAGAGCTGTATTATCTTTAGCAAGATTTATTATACTATGAGATACAAGCCTATCATATAATATAACATCTGCATTTTCTATTGCTTTTTTACTTTTAATAGTTAATAATTCAAAATCTGAAGGCCCTGCCCCTACAAGCCAAACTTTACCTTTTTTCATTTATTATCTCCTTAAAGCTTTTAGCTAAATTTATACCTATTTTTTCATAATCTTGTATATTACCTATTTTTTCTTTTATAATGTAGCTATTATCATCTGCATAAAAACCTTTTAAAGTTATTTTATCATTTTCTATTGTAGCAAAAGCAGATATAGGCAAGCTACAACCTCCGTTTAGCTCTCTAACAAAAGCACGCTCACATTTTGATTCATATTCTGCTTTTTTATCATTTAAAAAACTTAAATAAGAATAATTTTGTCCTTTTTTACCTTGTATAGCTATTATACCTTGCCCACAAGCTGGTATTATTTCATCACTATTAAACACTTTGTATATTCTATCTTCAAGGTTTAGCCTTTTTATACCTGCATATGCTAACACAAGTGCCGAATATTCACCATTATCCAATTTTTCAAGTCTTGTTAATATATTGCCTCTTACAGGCTTAAAGTCATAATCTTTATATAATTGTTTTAATTGAAATGTTCTTCTTTTACTGCTAGTACCTATTGGCTTATTAATATCTATTCTAGTAGCTCCTTTAGGCAATATTAAAACATCAAAAGGATTTTCTCTTTTTAAATAAGCAATAATAGGCAAATCTTCATCTATATCCATAGGCATATCTTTTAAACTATGTATAGAAATATCTGTTATATTGTCTATTAAAGCTTTATCTAGTTCTTTTATAAATAAACCTTTTCCACCTATCTTATCTAAGGTTTTATTAAGGATAATATCTCCCGTTGTTTTCATAGTTATAAGCTCTATATCTATATTTTTATATCTTTCTTTTAACTGTCTTATCACTATATTAGACTGTTCTACTGCTAGTTTACTTTCTCTACTACCTATCCTTACTTTCAAACCTTTCACCTTCTTTATTATCTAAAAAATTTCTTATCATATTAGTTGTATCTTTTATTAATTTATGGTCTTTTCCATTGCCACATATGCCTATTGTATAATCTTCTTTATAAATAACACCAGGAAAGAAAAAATCACATTTTTCTTTATCACTAGCCGTATTAACTATTATATTACTTTCTTTACAGTCTAAATATATTTTATCATTTATACTGTTATCATTTGTAATAGCTAAAGCTATAAAAGCATTTTTTAAATATTTTTTATTATAGACATCTTTTATAATTTTTATATTTTCAATTGTATAAAATTCTTCTAATATATCTGGAGCAACAATAGTTATATTACATTTTGTATTTAATAAAGATTTAACACGCCTTAAGGCTATTTTACCTGCACCAAAAATAACCATATTTTTATTTTCTAAGTTTATAAACATAGGAAAATACATTATATACCCTCACTTAAATAATTTTGTTCTAATATATTTATAAAATTTTTAAAGTCATTATTGTCCATATTATCTCTTAGGCAAAATATTAATTTTTCAATAGATTTTTTAGTTGCTTTTTCTACAATATTTTTACTATTATCATCTATTAGTTTATTAACACGAAATATTGTGTCATCTGCCACCTTTTGACTTATATAAAAAACACTATTTATTAAATCTTTATTAAAATACCATTTATAAAAATTTTCTATATATTCATTTAAAATAGATTTTGCTTTTTCTATATTTTTATTAATATTATTAAGCTCATTTTCTTCTATTTCAAAGTCATCTATATTAAACCCTGTTACACCCTGTATATTAAATATTTTTTCATCTATATCTCTAGGCACTGCTAAATCTATAAAAACTACATTTTCTTTTAATTTTATTTTTGATACATCTTCATATTGTAACATATATCTGTTAGTAGCTGTTGTAGATATAACTATATCAAATTGTGACAACACTTTTATTCTATCTAAAAAATTTATTATATTAACACCAATTGGTATAACTACATCTCCTTTATGGTGTTGTCTTAAAGTCATAGTAACATTAGCACCATTTTTCATAAATGTTTCGCTAGCAAGACGTCCCATTTCACCATTACCTATAACTAGACAATTTTTATTTTTTATATTTATATTAAGCTTTTTTAGCTTATTTATAGCACTATCTATAACAGAAAACGAACCTTTATTAAATTTTATATTTGTTTTAATTTTTTTACTAGCCGTTATAGCATTTCTAAATAAAATATCTAAAGTTGTATCTAAAAAATTATTTTCTCGTGATATATCAACTGCATTTTTTACTTGTGTAATAATTTGTTCTTCACCTAATATTTTAGATTTTAACCCAGATGTAACCATAAATAAATGTTCTACTGCATCTTTATTTTCTCTATATACAAAATATTTTTTATAATTTTCTAAATTTATATTTTTAAATTTACATAAAATATTATCAACTTCTTGTAATAAAGTATCTTTATAGCTTATCCAAATTTCTGTTCTGTTGCAAGTAGATAAAACTACACCACCTAATATATTTTTATCTTGTTTTAAAATTTGTAAAAAATCTATTATTCTTGTTGTGCTAAAAGCTACTTTCTCTCTATATTCAAGTGGTGCTTTAATATGGTCTATACCTATCATTTTTATTTGCATATAAAAACCTCTTATTGCTCATTATCTTTTATTTTTTCTTTTATCTTGTCCCAAATTTCATCTTTTTCTATCTCTTTTAAAGTATTATATTTTTCTTTTTTGTTTAATATTTCAAAGTTACAAATATCTTTATAATTACAATATTCACAGCCTGTATCTCCTTTATATCTATAAGGATATACTTTTATATTACCTGTTATTATATCGTTGCCTATTTCTTTTGTTACTATATTAGATAATAATAATAAATCTTTAAATTCTTCCATAGATATAACATCAGTAGATGAAACACCTTTTATTTTTTTATTATCTTCATTTTTATTAAAACCTTTTATAACATTTTCATCTTTTGCAACAATACCTTTTAAGTCAAATTTACTTTGAAATTTTTCTTTATTATAATCCCCTTCTACCATATCTTCTTTAACTTGAAAATAAAAAGCTCCTGCTGGTAATATTTCTTTATTTAACATATTTTCTTCTATTTTTATAAAGGTATCTAAATACATAAGTATTTGTAGTTGTAGTCCATAATAAATTTTATCAATACTTAACTTTTTATCTGAAGATTTATAATCTAATATTTTTATATATTCTTTATCATCTATATAAAGCTTGTCTACACGGTCTATTTTACCTTTTAAAATCATTTGATAATTATTTTGTAAATCTATTTTAATATTATTATAAACTTTACTATTTTTATTTATATTATCAAAATTTATTTCAAAATATTTAGGTATAAAAGAGCCATCTTTTATCTGCTTTATTATAGCATTAGCAGACATACCTACAATTTTTTTAATACGATTAATATAATACTTATATTTAGCAGATGCTTCAAACATACTTATTAAATCATCACTTTTACAGATGTTATCCACAATATTATCAACTAATAAGTATATTTCTTGTTCTGATATGTTTTCAATATCAACATTTTCTTTTAATATTTTGTTAGAAAAATCTTCTAATATATTATGATATATATTACCAAGCTTTAAATAGTCTAAAATATTAGTATCTCTTTCTTTTATATTAAGAGTATATTTTAAAAAATAAGAAAAAGGACATTTTTTAAATTCTTCTAGCTTAGATACACTAGATAAAATAGTATTATCTTCATATACTTTGTCTAACAATTGTTTGTTTATATAATCATCATTAGTGTTTTCTATTTTAAAAATACCTTCTTTTATATGCTCTATCTTTTCCAAAAATTGTTTATTATTTAAAAACCAAGTAAAAGTATCTTTTGTATTATCGTCTATAATATCTATATTATTAAAACTTTTAAAAATATTATCAAAAGCCATTTCTGGACAAGATGTTAAATTAATATTATTTTCTTCTATATTTTCTGTTAAAGAAGGAAAAATATTTTTAATCTTTTCTATAATAATAGATGGCTTTTTGCTAGCTCCATCTAAAGTGCTTAGGCAATATGTTAAATATAGCTTATCTTTAGGCTTTAAAATTAAAGAATATACATTTAGCATTTCAGTTGACATACTAGATATTGTTGTAGCTCTCATTTCTATGCCATTAGCTAATAAATATACTTTTTCATTATCTGATATAAAAGGACTTTCTTCTTTATATTTAGGAATATTACCCTCATTTATACCCATAGCTATCAAAACTTTATTATCTGTTATTTTTGTTCTGTCAAAATCTCCTATCAAAACTTGGTCTTGAGTAGGAGGTATTATACTTATAGTTTCTTTTTCAAAGGCAGATTTTAATATTTTGCTATATTCTTCTATTGTCATTTTTTCGTCGCCTAATATATCAACAAATTTTTGTAATATTTCACATATACTATTAAAAACTTGCATATGTTCATCTACAATACCTGCATTTTTTATAATACCTTTTGTAAATAGCTCTCTATCTCTATCCATAATAGCTTTTATAGCTTCTTCTATGTTTATATCTACCATAAAATCTAATATAGCTTTGCTTATATCAAAAACAGTATATTTTTTATTTTTCTTAATATCTAATTTAGACATAGTTTTTAAAATATTTTTTCTAATAGTATTTATACCATCATAAGTATAAATACTATTTTCATAAAAACCATATTCAAAATCTTTTTTCCATTTATCCCCTTTTATACCATATTTTATAACATAATTTTCTATCGTATCAATATCTTCTTTTGTTATATCACAAGTATTTAATATATCTAGTATACCCGTTCTTAAATATCTAAAAACACTTTCATATTGAAAGTTATATATAATAATATCTAAACAAGACATTATAAACTCTACCAAACAATGATTTGTTATTTTCTTTTTATCATCTAAAAAGTAAGGTATTTTATATTTATTAAAAAGCATTTTTATATTTTTTTGATAAGATAAATCTCCTAATATTACTACAATATCTTTAAAATTATACCCCTTATTTTTAACTAAATCTAAAATAATAGCTGATGTTTTTTCTATTTCAATATATTTATTTTTACAGCAAAATATATTTATATTTTCTACATTATTATTAAACTTTTTATGATTATATTTTAAAAAATTTTCTTCTAAAAAATATAGCTCATTATTATTTATATGTCTTTTATTCTCTGCCAAATATATACTTTTTTCAATATTTACACCAAGTTTGTTTACTATTTTATCATTTATCTTATTTATAGTTGTTTTAACATAAAAATAATGGTCAAAAGGATTTATATTATTAAAATAATTTAAATTTTCATTTAATGTAAAATATATATTTATTTTTTCACATTTTTCAAAAAGCTTATATATAATATTTAATTCTTGGTTGTTTAAAGATTCAAAACCATAAATAAAAACTTGAGTATCTTCTGTTATAAGGCTAGAGCTTTGTATCTTACTTGCTAAAATATCTAGTATACTTTCATCTGTTATATAATCATTTTTTATAAAATCTTTATAGCCTTTGTATATTTCTTTTAAATCATTAAGCTTTAATGCTAAGTTTTCATTGGCAGTTATATCTATATTTTTTATTGTATTTTCTAAATCTTCTATATCAACCCCAAATTCAAAAAATTCTTTTAATATATCCCCTATTTTTTCTAATAACCCTATATTAGCATAAGATTTTTCAGAAAAATATTTAAGCATTTCTTCTTTGCCAAGGTTATATAATACCTTTCTTAAAACCATAGTTTGACCAATATCTTCAAGAGGTTTTTTATTTGATATACCAAGCTCAGAAAAAACACGATAAGCAAGTCTTTTAAAGTTTAAAACATATGTATTAAACAAAACTTTACTTTTAGATTTTTCTATAACCTTTCGTTCTGCTTGCAAAGTAAATTGCTCTGGTACAATAAGAATAGATGGTAAATATTTTTCTTCTTGTCTTACTAATATTTCATTAATACAATGTTCTAATTTTCCGCTACCAGCTTTACCAAATATATATTGTAATTTCATTTTTTCACCCTATTCATTTTATATTAATTATTATTATTTTAACATATTTTTATAATTATTGTAATAAAAATATAAATATATTATTTATAAGGAGGTGTTTTATTTGAGCACAAAAATAGTTGTTGTAAAACTTAGAGATGTTATAAAAAAAGCTTTATTAACTATTATAGGTATTATTATCTTAGGTATTATTGTATATTTATTTATACCTAAAAATAATAATACAGCATATAACCCAGGAACATATTCTTCTGATATAGTTTTACATAGTAACCCTGTATCTGTACAAGTTACAGTATCAAAAGATGAAATATTAGATATTGAGCTTGTTAATATGGGAGAAACTCAAGAAGTTTTTTATCCTCTTTTTGAACGCTCTATTGAAGATGTTTCTGCACAAATAATAGAAAATCAAAATACAGATATAACTGCTTCTGTGGATACATCTATGACTACTGATATATTAGTTAAAGCAGTAGAGCAAGCATTAGAACAGGCTAAAAAATAAATTTTTAATATATGTTATATTTAAAGGACTTATATAATATTAAGTCCTTTTTGGTAAATTTATATATATTTTTTTGTTATTTTTTAGTAAATTTTTTTATAAAATTTAAAAGGAGTTTTATTATATTTGTAGAATAATATATATAAAGGTAAACAATTTATATTGCTTATCTAATTTAAAGGATAAAAAAGGAGTGTTCGTTATGCGTTATACATTCAAAGCAAAAAATACTACTGTTACAGACGCTTTAAAAGAAAAAATTACAAGTAAAATTAGTAGAATAGAAAGGCTTTTCCCTGAAAATACAGATATAAATGTAACTTTATCTGTTGTTAAATTAGACCATAAAATAGAAGTTACTGTTATGCTTCCTAAAAGGGTTTTAAGAGCAGAGGTTACAAAAGATGATATGTATGCTGCTATTGATGAAGTAGTAGATAAATTAGAAAGACAAATGGTTAAATATAGAAGCCGTTTAAGAGATAAATCTCGTAGAGATTCTTCATTTGCTGATGAATTAAAAGCTATATCTATGGGCTTAGATTCTGAAGATAGTGAAGATAGTATTAAAATAGACAGAACTAAAAAATTTGATATTAAGCCTATGGATGCAGAAGAAGCTGTTATGGAAATGGAGCTTATATCTCACAATTTCTTCGTATTTAGAAATTCTACAACAGATGAAATCAATGTAGTTTATAAAAGAAGAGATGGTTCTTATGGTCTTATAGACCCAGAATATTAATAAATATAAAAATAAAAGGTATGATTTATCATACCTTTTATTTTTATTGTGCATTTAAAGCTTCTTGTGGAACTTCTATATTTTCAACTGAATTAGGTTGGTCAAAAGCTAAATTAATTTTAAATTCTTTTATTTCTAATTTAAAAGCATCTAAAGGTAAATTTACTAAATCTATTATAGTTTTAGCTAAAGATTCATTTGCTGCATCAATAATATCAATTGTTGCATTTTTTAAATACCCTGTTCCTTTTTCTATTTGTAAAGTTAAAGATACGTCACTATTTTTGTCAATTTCTTCTATATTCATATTTATAGTTGATAGCATATTTAATGCACCTATATATTGTAAAGTTTCTTCTATATCTGATATTTTTACTTTACCATCTAATGTATAATTACTTTCATCTTCTTTAACTGTAAAAGCATTACCTTTAGATATAAGTTCATCAAAATACATAGGCTCACTAGATGAAAGTAATATATTATTAAACTGTTCACCTGATAATTCTTCTTTTACCCAGCTATTATCTTTTTTTGTATATTTATAAGGTATATCTCCATCTTTTGCTAAATATATAGAAGCTTTATTTTCATTTTCACCAATAGATATAGATGTTGTAACAGAGCTTTTTTCTTCTTTTGAAGAATATAAAGTATCAAATAATATATTAATATCTAATGGTTGATTGTTTAAGTTACTTTTTATAGATGTAGATATTTGATTATGTGTACTATCAAATATATTTACAGATTTAGCAAAAGTTAATATTTCTACAGGGTCTTCTATACCTGCCTTTAAATCTTGACTAGAGTTACAAGCTACAAGGCTAGTACCAGCTATGCAAGACAGTGTAATTAATTTTATTTTTTTTAATAATGACATAAACAAATTTAACACTCCTTAAAAAATTTATAATTATTACTTATTTATACATATTATACTATATATATATAAACGACGCAACTATAAAATATTTATTAAACATAGTATTTAAACTAATAATATAAAAAGCTAGCTAAACTAGCTTTTTATATTATTATGATTCAATATCTGTGATACCTGTTAAAGCTCTAAGTTTTTCTATTCTATTTTTTTCTATTTCTTCAACTATAAATTTAACACTACCAATTTTTATAGTGTCATCTTTATCTGGAAACTTACCAAAGGTTTCTATAATAAACCCACCAATAGAATCAAAATCTTCAGATTCAAATTTTGTACCAAGCATCTCATTTACATCTTCTATTTTTGTAGCACCCTCTATAATGTACTCGTCATCTTTTATAAGCTTTATTTCTTCATCATGCTCATCATATTCATCAGCAAGGTCCCCTACTATTTCTTCTAACATATCCTCAAGAGTAACTATACCTGATGTTCCACCATATTCATCTAAAATAATAGCCATAGGGATTCTATTAATACGCATTTCTGCAAATAACTCTCTAAGACATTTAGATTCGTAAGTAAAAAAAGGCTCTCTCATATAATCTCTTATATTAAACTCTTTAGATTTATCTACAAATAGTAAATCTTTTAAAGAAATAATACCTATTATATTATCTATTGAATCTTCATAAACAGGCATTCTAGAGCAAGTTTCTTCTTTAAATAAAGCTATTAGCTCTTCGTGAGTAGCATCTACATTAATAGCTATAATATCTGTTCTAGGTACCATAACATCTTCTGCATCACTATTAGCAAAATAAACTACATTGTTAATCATTTCTCTTTCGTCTATTTCTAAAACACCTTCTTCGTGGCTAACATTAACCATAGTAAGAAGCTCAGATTCTGTAATAGTTGGAGCTTTAGCATCTTTTTTTACACCTAAAAGCCTTAAAATAAAGCCTGTTATAAAATTTAAAATAATTATAAATGGGGTAAAAACTATCATACAAAGCTTAATAGCTTTTATAACAAAAAGAGAAACTTTTTCTGCATTTTTAGTAGCAAAAGTTTTTGGTGTAATCTCACCAAATATAAGGATAACTACTGTAAGAATAGCTGTTGCTATACCAACACCTTTGTTACCAACTGCATCTACAATAATAACAGTAGCAAGAGAAGATGCACCTATGTTAACAAGGTTATTACCTATTAATATTGCGCTTAAAAGCTTGCCTGGGTCTTCTAATACACTTTGTATAAGTGTAGCATTTTTTACATTTTCATCAACCATTGTTCTAAGTCTTATCTTACTAATAGATGTAAGAGCTGTTTCTGACATAGAGAAAAAAGCTGATAAAGCAATTAAGATTATTAAAATTATAATCTGCAAACTGGCAGGATCCAAATAAAATCACACTCCTAAAATTTAATATTTATAAATTTGATAATATTGTTTATATTATCAAAAAATTATATGTATTATACCACATAATTATCATAATTAAAAGTCCTAAATTAAAGCATTTTAAAGATATTTAGCTATTTTTTCTCTTTTGGTATGTATATAAAATAAATATATTGTCTATTTTTTTCTATAATATTAGCTTTTTTCAAGGTTTTTATTTTTATTAATATTTTTTATTAACATTTTTCATATCTTTATTTTTCTCTTATTTTTACTTGTTTTCTTTAATTTTCTTTTATTTTTATTAATTATAAATAAATTATTGACATTAGTTATACATATACTTAAAATGATATTATAATTTATTTTATTTTTAGGAGGTTTATATGCCAAATTTTATTATTTTGTCAGATAGTTCTTGTGATTTACCAGAAAATTTAAAACAAGAATACAACATAGATGTTGTACCTTTTTATATTTCATTTGATAAAGAAAACTATTTAAGAGAAAATATAGATATAAACATAAATGATTTTTACAATAAAATGACTTCTGAAAAGATTATACCTAAAACATCTTTACCATCTATGGAAGATTATTGTAACTATTTTAAAAAACATCTAGATAATGGATTAGATATTTTATGCTTTACCCTATGTTCTGAGCTTAGTGGTTCATATCAAAGTGCTGTAAATGCTGCTAATATAATGCTTGAAGAATATCCTGATAGAAAAATATTAGTAATAGATTCTAAAAAAGCAACTGTTGCTCAAGGGCTATTAGTTATAGAAGCCTCAAAAATGCAAAAAGCTGGTTTTTCTTTAGAAGAAACGTATGAAAAAATGGAAAAATTAAAACACGAAGGTATTATAGTTTTTACTATTGATACACTAGAATATTTACAAAAAGGTGGTAGAATAGGAAAAGCATCTGCTCTTGCTGGAAGTCTACTTAATATAAAGCCTATTTTATTATTAAACGAAGGTGTTTTAGAACCTCATTCTAAAGTGCGTGGTAGAAAAAAATCTCTTTCAGAAGTTTTAAAAATATTTGATGAATATATAAAAGAAGATATTAACAAATACCAGATAGCTATTGCACACGCATATTGTAAAGATGAAGCAATAGAGCTTGAAAAAAATTTAAAAGAAAAATATAACATTAATTTAAGCTACCCTATATTTGATATAGGTGTAACCGTTGGTGCACATACTGGTGCTACTGCTATTGGTGTTGGTTTTATAAAAAAATTTGATGCATAGGTGATTTTTATGGAAAATGATATATTAGAATTATTAGAAAAAAATAGTAGAACTTCTTTTGAAGATATGGCAAATATGCTAAACACTACAAAAGAAAATATAGAAGATACTGTTAAAAGATTAGAAAAAAATAAAACTATATGTGGCTATACAACACTTATAAATTGGGATAAAACAGATAAAGAAGGAGAATATATTACATCTTTAATAGAAGTTAAAGTTACACCTCAAAGAGAACAAGGATTTGATAAAATAGCTAAAAGAATATACAGTTTTGATGAGGTTAAATCTTTGTATTTAATGTCTGGTACATTTGATTTATTAATAGTTGTAGAAGGTAAAAATATTAAAGATATATCTTCTTTTGTATCTAGCAAATTGGCTACTATCGACTGTGTTCTTAGCACATCTACACATTTTGTATTAAAAAAATATAAAGACCACGGAGTTATAATAGATGAAAACACACCAAATGATGAAAGGATTATTATAACGCCTTGAGTTTAGTATCAAAACATATACAAAATATACCTTATTCTGGTATTAGAAAGTTTTTTGATATAGCAAGCGAAGTTGAAGGAGTTATCTCTCTTGGTGTGGGAGAGCCAGATTTTAATACTCCTTGGGCTTGTACAGAAAAAGCTATCTATACGTTAGAACAAGGTAAAACAACTTATACATCTAATGCTGGTCTTATAGAGCTTAGGCAAGAAATATCTAAATATATGAAAAATACAATAAATACTGACTATTGTCCTAAAAGTCAAGTTTTAGTTACTGTTGGAGCTAGTGAAGGTATAGACCTTGCTCTTAGGGCAGTAGTTTGCCCTCAAGATGAAGTGTTGGTAGTAGAGCCTTGTTTTGTATCTTATAAGCCTTGTATAACTATGTGTGGTGGTATACCTGTTGTTATAAACACAAAACCAGAAAATAACTTTAAGCTAACACCTGAAGATATTTTACCAAAATTATCAAATAAAACTAAAGCTATTATTATATCTTATCCTAACAACCCTACTGGTGCTATTATGGAAAAAGAAGATTTAGAAAAAATAGCTAATATTTTAAAAGATAAAAATATTTTAGTTATTAGTGATGAAATATATTCTGAGCTTACTTATGAAAATAAAAAGCATATTTCTATATCACAGTTTGAAGGTATGTATGAAAAAACAGTTGTTTTAAACGGCTTTTCAAAAGCTTTTGCTATGACTGGTTGGCGTCTTGGTTTTGCCGTTGGGCCTAAAGATATTATATCTGCTATGACAAAAATACATCAATATATTATAATGTGTGCACCTACTATGAGCCAATATGCTGGGCTTGAAGCATTAAGTTCTTGTATGGACAATGTTTCTAAAATGAGAAAAGAATACAATATACGTAGAAAGTTTATGCTAAATGGCTTTAGAGAAATAGGGCTTGATTGCTTTGAAGCATTGGGAGCTTTTTATCTTTTCCCTTGTATAAAATCTACTGGTTTATCTTCTCAACAATTTTGTGAACGTCTTGTTTATGAACAAAAAGTAGCCGTTGTGCCTGGTACTGCTTTTGGAGAATGTGGTGAAGGTTTTATTAGATGTTCATATGCTTATTCTATTGAAGAAATAAAAGAAGCACTACTACGTATAAAAAAATTTATACAAAGCTTATAAGGAGAAATATATGAATTGTTTGGTTATTGCAGAAAAACCTTCTGTTGCAAGAGATATAGCAAAAGTTTTAAACTGCACAAAAAAAGGCGAAGGTTATCTTTATAATGATAAATATATTATATCTTGGGCTATTGGTCATCTTGTTACGCTTTATGAACCAGAAGAATATGACGAATCTTTAAAAAAATGGAATATGAACTCCTTGCCTATAATTCCTAATGAATTAAAGCTAAAAGCTATAAAAAATACAAAACAACAATTTAAAATATTAAATACCCTTATAAATACTGATAGTGTAAAAGAGCTTATATGTGCAACCGACAGTGGTCGTGAAGGTGAGCTTATATTTAGGTATATATATGAGCTTACAAAGTGTAAAAAACCTTTTAAAAGACTTTGGATATCTAGTATGACTAATGAAGCTATAAAAGAAGGGTTTGAAAATTTAAAAGATGGTAAAGAATATGATAATCTTTATTTTTCGGCAAAATGTAGGTCTGAGGCAGATTGGCTAGTAGGCATAAATGCCTCTCGTGCTTTTACATTAAGGTTTAATTCTTTATTATCTATTGGTCGTGTTCAAACCCCTACCCTTGCTATATTAGTAGATAAACATATAGAAATACAAAATTTTAAAATACAAGAATACTTTGAAATAGAGGCAAATTTTAAAACATTAACAGAAAATTCTCAATTTTATAAAGGTATTTGGATAGATGAAAAAAATGAAACAAAAATATTAGATAAAGAAAAAGCTAAAAATATTTTAGATAGTATAAAAAATAAAAATGGTATTATAGAAAATATAGAAAAAGAAACAAAAAAACAACCACCTCCATTATTATATGATTTAACAGAGTTGCAAAGAGATTGTAACAAAAAATTTTCATATTCAGCCCAAAAAACTTTATCAATAGCACAAGATTTATATGAAAAAAGAAAACTTATTACATATCCTAGAACAGATAGTAGATATTTATCTAAAGATATGACATCAAAGCTTAAACCTACTTTAGAAGCTTTAAAAAATACTAATTATTATAACGAATTTTTACATTATGTACTATCTTTAGAAAAACTACCTATAACAAAGCGTATAATAGACGATAGTAAAGTAACCGACCATCACGCAATTATACCTACATTATCTAAAGCTAATATATCATCTTTATCTAAAGATGAATTTAATGTATATGACCTTATAGTAAGACGTTTTATAGCGGTATTTTATCCTGCATATGTTTATAACATTACAAAAATTACTACAAAAATAGACGAGCATTTATTTTTAACAAAAGGCACAACTATAAAAGATGAGGGCTTTACAAAACTTAATCTAAAAACTGAAAAAGAAAAAAAAGAAGAAGATATATTACCTAATGTAAAAAAAGGTGAAGAAGTTTTTAATGAAAAATCTCAAATATTAACTAAAAAAACTACACCACCTAAGCCATATAACGAAGCTACCCTCCTTTCTGCTATGGAAAATGCTGGTAGATTTATAGAAAATGAAGATTTAAAAGAACAGTTAAAAGAATCTGGTCTTGGCACGCCTGCTACAAGAGCCTCTATTATAGAACGTTTAATACAAGTTGGATATGTAGAAAGAAAAGGAAAATCTCTTATACCAACAGAAAAAGGTATTAAGCTTGTACAGATTGTCCCAAAAGAGCTAAAATCTCCAGAAACAACAGGAAAATGGGAAAAAGGATTATCTTCTATATCTAAAGGTAATATGCAACCAAAAATGTTTATGGATAGTATAGGACGATATGTAAACTTTTTAGTAGACTATGCTAAAAAATCTAATAATAATATTATAATTGATGAAAAAAGATATAACGATTTTAAACAATCTAACAAATATAAATCTTTAGAAAAATTTGGGTTATGTCCAAAATGTAATAATGATATTTTAGAAAATAGCAAAGCTTTTTATTGTTCAAACTGGAACAAAGGCTGCAAATTTACTATTTGGAAAAATACTCTTGAAAAATATAATATTTTTATTCATAAAGAAATGGCTAAATCTATTATTAAAGACAAAAAAATAGTAGATGTAAAAATTATAGACCCAAAAGATAAAAAAGAAAAATTAGCCGATTTAATTTTATTAGATACAGGCAATATTAATGTAATAATTAAATAATACTATAAAAGGAGTTTTTATGGCAAAAATTAAAACTAAATATATATGTCAAGAATGTGGCTATGAAACTGGCAAATGGCTTGGCAGATGCCCTTCTTGTAACAACTTTTCTACATTTTCAGAAGAAGTTGTAGAAAAAACTTCATCATCTAAAGCCACTAGTATATCTGCTACAAATAAAGCTTTAGATTTAGAAAGTATAGCACCTATTAGCGAAGTTAGAACAGAAACAAAAATTGGTGAGTTAGATAGAGTTTTAGGTGGTGGTATAGTTCAAGGCTCTTTAACGTTAGTAGGAGGTGACCCTGGTATAGGTAAGTCTACCCTACTTTTACAAATATGCCAAGCCGTTGGAGAATCTGGCAAAAAAATATTATATGTATCTGGAGAAGAATCTGCCCAACAAATAAAACTTAGAGCTAATAGACTAAATATAACAACAAAAAATTTATTGCTTTTATCAGAAACTAACTTTAACATAATAGAAAATACTATAAAAGAAATTAATCCAGATTTAGTTATTATAGATTCTATACAAACAGTATTTTTAGATGATTTATCTTCTGCCCCAGGTAGTGTAACTCAAGTTAGAGAATGTACTGCAAGAATAATGCGTATAGGTAAAGGAGATAACATATCTATATTTATAGTAGGACACGTTACTAAAGATGGTGCCATAGCAGGCCCTAGAATATTAGAGCATATGGTAGACACTGTTTTATATTTTGAAGGTGAAAGACTTGCAAGCTATCGTATACTTAGAGCAGTTAAAAACCGTTTTGGCTCTACAAACGAAATTGGTGTGTTTGAAATGCGTCAAATAGGACTTGTAGAAATAACAAACCCTTCTGAATATATGTTATCTGGCCGCCCTATTGGTGCTAATGGCTCTTGTGTAACTTGTAGTATAGAAGGCACTAGGCCAATACTTGCAGAAGTTCAATCTTTAGTAAGCTATACAACATTTAATATTCCTAGAAGAATGGCAACAGGTATGGACTTTAACCGTGTTATACTACTTATTGCAGTTTTAGAAAAAAAACTAAACCTACAATTAGGCTCTTATGATGTTTATGTAAATTTAGCTGGTGGTATAAAAATATTAGAACCTGCCTTAGATGCATCTGTGGCTTGCTCTATTGTATCTAGCTACAAAAACAAACCTATTGATGCAAAAACTTTAATTTTTGGTGAAATTGGCTTATCTGGTGAGCTTAGAGCAGTATCTTTTTGTGAAAAACGAGTTGTAGAAGCCTTAAAACTTGGCTTCGAAACTGTTGTTATACCTAAAGACAACCTAAAAGAAGTATCTTCTATAAAGAACATAAAAATATGCCCTGTATCAAATATAAACGAACTTTTAAAGACAGTTTTAGGCTAATTTTATATTGTATAATAAGTAAAAATAGGGTATAATATTTATTATTATATTTAAATTTATTAAATTTAACATATTTATCTAGACATTTTACAGATTTTATTGTAAAATATATAAGATTTAAAAGTTTTAAATAAAATATATATGCTTTTGTAAATATATTTACAAATTTTATAAGTATAGTTACAAAGCTAATTGTATTTTAAGGAGGATAAAAAATGAATTTATACGAAAGTTGGTTTAAAAAAGCATATACTCAAGATGGTAGAATTAATGACACATTTTGGAATGACTTTATGCCTAAAGAACAAAAAATATATGAATATATATTAAATGAAAAAGTTGAAAAAATTGAAGGTAGCGTTAAAGAGCTTGCTGAAAAATTTGATATGTCTGTTGAATATTTAGTAGGTTTTATTGATGGTATTAACGATATTCAACCTGAAAAAATAAAATTAGAAGAATTAAAAGAAGATAGCCAAGTATGTATAAATATCAATTTTGAAACTTTATACAAAAAAATGGTAGAATATAAAGCTGACCATCTTTACAACCTTCCAGAATGGAAAAATATCTTTACAGAAGAGCAATTAAAGGCACTATTTAAAGGACAAAGAAGTTCTACTACATTTATTAGAGAACCTAAAATTGAAAGAAATGACCCTTGTCCTTGTGGAAGTGGTAAAAAATATAAAAAATGTTGTGGAGCTAACTAATTTGCTTAATACAATACTTGAAAAAGTTGATAGCTCAAACCCTAGTCTAAACATAGTCGCCTTAAAAAAGGCGGCTAATATTTTAAAAAATGACGGATTAGTAGCTTTCCCTACCGAAACTGTATATGGACTAGGTGCAAATGCTTTAAGAGAAGAAGCTGTAAAAAAAATATATATAGCTAAAGGTCGTCCATCTGATAACCCTCTTATTGTTCATATTGCAGATAAAAACCACATTTACCCTCTTGTAGATAGTGTTCCTAAAACTGCTCTTATTTTAATGGATAAATTTTGGCCTGGTGCTTTAACAATTATATTAAAAAAAAGCTCTATTATACCAAAAACAACTTCTGGTGGATTAGATACTGTTGCTATAAGAATGCCTAGCAATAAAATTGCATTAGCTTTAATAAAAGAATGTGGTTTTCCAATAGCTGCACCTAGTGCAAACACTTCTACAAAACCAAGCCCTACTCTAGCTAGCCACGTTTTGAAAGACTTAAATGGTAAAATAGATATGATTATAGATGGTGGTAGCTGTGATTTTGGTATAGAGTCTACTGTAGTAGAAGTAAACAATAATAATGTTACTATTTTAAGACCTGGTAGCATAACAAAAGAAATGTTAGAAAGTGTCGTAGAAAATGTTGCTATCGATAAAGCTCTTTTAAATAATAATTCTAATATATTAGCAAAATCACCTGGTATGAAATATAAGCATTATGCACCATTAGGTGATGTTTTTATAGTTGATGGCGATATAAACAATATAGTAAAATACATTATAAATTGTTTATCTAACGATAAAATAAATAATATAAACTCTGTTGTTATTGCATCTGATGAAACTATAAATAATTATTCATCTTTTAATGCTTTAAATATTGGTAGCAGAGAAAATTTAGATTTGATAGCAAAAAATCTTTTTAATATTTTAAGAGAATGTGATAAACTTAATATAGATAAAATATATATAGAATCTTTTTTAGAACAAGGTGTTGGACTAGCTGTTATGAACAGATTAAAAAAAGCAGCTGGTTATAAAATAATAAAGGTATAAGGTTGATTTTATGAAAAATATAATATTTATATGTACTGGTAATACTTGTCGTAGCCCTATGGCCGAAGCAATTGCTAAATCTTTATGTAAATCTAAAGATATAAATATATCATCTAGAGGTGTTTTTGTATATAATAGTGTTCCTATTAATGAAAAGGCAAAAGAAGTTTTATTAAATAACAATATAGATGTTCCTTATCATCTTTCAAAACCTCTTACAGTTGCCGAGTTTGAAAATGCTGATTTAATATTAACAATGGAAAAAGAGCATAAAAATTTATTACTTCAATTTAATAAAACGGCTAACATAAATGCTAATAAAATATTTACATTATATGAATACGTATTAAATAAAGACCTTGATGTAAGTGACCCTTTTGGTTCTGATATATCTACATACTCAAAGTGCTTTGACGAGCTTTATAATCTTATATCACAAATAAACTTTAACAAATTATTGGAGGAAAATATGATAGGTATAGGTTCAGACCACGGTGGATTTCACTTAAAACAAGAAATAATAAAATATTTAGAAGAAAATAATATACCATTTAAAGACTATGGTACAAACTCAACAGAAGCTGTTGATTATCCAGTTTATGCAAAAAAAGTTGCTAATGATGTTGCTAATGGTACTTTAGATAAAGGTATCTTAATTTGTGGTACAGGTATTGGTATATCAATAGCTGCTAATAAAGTAAAAGGTGTTCGTGCTGCTCTTTGTCACGATGTTTTTTCTGCAAAAGCAACAAGAGAACATAATGATGCTAATATTTTAGCTATGGGAGAACGTGTTATAGGTGTTGGTTTAGCTTTAGAAATAGTAAAAACATTTTTAAACACACCTTTTTCTAATGATGAAAGACATATAAGAAGAATTAATATGATAGAAGAATAGGAGTGATTTTTTTGAGTAATTTATACATAGTAGACCACCCTGTTGTACAAAGCAAAGTTACTATGCTTAGAGATATAAACACAGGTAATAAAGAATTTAGAGAGCTTGTTTCTGAAATATCTAGTTTTATTTGTTATGAAGCAACAAAAGATTTAGAAACTAAAGAAATTGAGGTAGAATCTGTTCTTTGTAAAACAAAAGGTAATATTTTAAATAAAAAAGTTGGTATAGTTCCTATATTAAGAGCTGGTCTTGGTATGGTTGATGGTATTTTAAATTTAATACCTAATGCTAGCATAGGTCATATTGGTCTTTATAGAGACCCAGAAACTCTTTTACCAGTAGAATATTATTGTAAGCTACCATCTTCTGACCCTACAAACACTGATATATTGCTTGTAGACCCAATGCTTGCTACTGGTGGTACTGCAATAGCTGCTATGCAGTTTATAAAAGAACGTGGATTTAAAAACATCAAATTTTTATGCTTAATAGCATCTCCTGAAGGTGTTAAAAAAGTTAGTGAAGCACACCCTGATATAGATATTTATACTGCTGCTTTAGATGACCACTTAAATGACCACGGATATATTATACCAGGACTTGGTGATGCTGGAGATAGAATTTTTGGTACAAAATAAACTCTTTAAATTAATGTTTTTAAATATACTTATTTAAAAACATTAATTTATTGCTTAATTATATTTATAAAAACTTTATCCTATAAGGAGGTTTTTCTTTGGAGCATAATTGGTTATTATATTTAGCTGGTTTTTCAATAGCTTTTGCAGTATCTATGCTTATGACACCTTTTGCTAAAAAAGTTGCTTTTAAAATAAAAGCTATTGACTATCCTAAATCTAGAGGGTTAAATAAAGAGCCTATGCCAAGAATAGGTGGACTAGCTATATTTTTAGGATTTATATCATCTGTTATTATTTTATCTTTTTTTGTAGATGACTTTCATACCAAACAATTTTTTGGATTTTTAACAGGTGGTATATTAATAGTTATACTTGGTATATTTGATGATATATACGAGCTTTCGCCAAAAATTAAATTTGTTGTACAGTTATTAGTAGCTATTATTGTTGTATCTACTGGTACAAGAATAGATGTTATGTCTTGGCCTTTTTGGCAATATTTAAGACCTTTTAATGCTATAATAACTATGATTTGGATAATAGGCCTTGTAAATGCTGTAAATCTTATAGATGGTGTTGATGGTTTAGCTGCTGGTGTTTCTTCTATTGCTTCATTATGCCTTATGATATTATGTTTAATATCTGGTAGCAACCTTGCTGTTGTGTTAACTGCAATATTAGCTGGTTCTTGCTTAGGGTTTTTACCTAGAAACTTTAGCCCAGCAGAAATATATATGGGAGATACAGGTTCAACATTTTTAGGTTATGTATTGGCTGTAACATCTTGTATAGGCGTATATAAAAGCTATGCTGTATTATCTATTGTTATATCTATATTAGCAGTAGCATTACCTATATTAGACACTTTATTTGCTATGATAAGAAGAGCTATCAATAGAAAACCTTTAATGAGTGCAGATAGAGGCCACCTACATCATAGGCTTATAGATAGTGGCTATTCACATAAACAAGCTGTTATTATACTTTATGGACTTAGCTTATTTAGTGCTATTATAGCAATACTTATAGCTATTCAAAATTATCAAGCAACTATTGTTGTTTTTATATTTTTCTTAATACTTATGCTAATGATGTATGTATATAGAAATCGTACACAAAATTAATGAGATATTTATAATATTATGGAAAATACAAATAATAAAATAATTAAAATTAAGTTTAATCTAAGTATCTTTACTTTTATAGGTATTAGCTTTTTAATTATGTTTTCTGGTATAATACCTTTAGCAATTTTATTTAAACCATTTTTTCTAGTTAAATTTACAAAAATGTGCATTGAAAATATAGAATATGAAGGTAAAAAGATATATTTTAATGGAAATTCATCAGAAATTTATTTAGCTATCATTACTTTATTTTTAGTTTTACCTATTCCATTTATTTTGGCATTTGGACTTGGAAGTTCTATTCTTATTGGATTATATATTATATATCTGTTTACTGTAATATATTACTTTTTCTATTATATTTTAAAATGGTTTATTACTAACATTATAATAGTTGATGACAATATTTTATTAGATAATAGCATAAATAATAAAAATAATTCTAATTTTGATTATCTAAATTTTAATATGAGCTTTGGTAAGTTTATATTATATGCAATTATTATTACAATAAGTCTTATTTTTTCATTTGGTATTTTATTTCCTATTATAATAATAATATTTACAAAATATATTATTAAAAATATTGATTATAAATACCCTATAGTATTTAAAGGTAATATATTAAAATTTTATTTATTAGCTATACCAATTTTAATAATACCATACCTTTATGACTATAACTATATTATACTTTTAATTTTTATTTTTATTAGATTATCATATCCTTTTATAGCCTATTATATTATTAAATGGGCTATTAAAAATATAGAAATAATAAAAGCAGTGTAATTTTATTACACTGCTTTTATTATTTAGTGCTATAAAAAGGCTATATATAATATAGCCTTTTTACTTAAATATTAAATAGTTGTATCATCTACATAAATATCTTCTGATGAATTATTTTCTTCATTAGATTCTTTTTCTTTAGCTAGTTTTAAATCTATCTTTCTATAAGTTTGCATACCTGTACCTGCTGGTATAAGCTTACCTATAATAACATTTTCTTTAAGACCAATAAGTGGGTCAATCTTACCTTTTATAGCTGCTTCTGTAAGAACTTTAGTTGTTTCTTGGAATGATGCAGCAGAAAGGAACGATTCTGTTGCAAGAGCAGCTTTTGTTATACCTAAAAGAACACGTGAACCATTTGCTTGCTCTAAGCCCTCTTCTTCCATACGCTTGTTAGTTTCATCATATTCTAACCAATCTATTAAGCTACCTGGTAAGAAGTCAGTATCACCTGGTTCTTCAATTTTAGTACGTTTAAGCATTTGTCTAACAATAACTTCAATATGTTTATCGTTAATATCAACCCCTTGTAAACGATATACACGTTGAACTTCTTGTATCATATAATCTTGAACTCCTCTAATACCTTTTATTCTAAGTATATCGTGAGGATTTACACTACCTTCAGTAAGCTCATCACCATCTTCTATATAGTCACCATTTAATACTTTTATACGAGAACCATAAGGTATAAGATATTCTTTTGTTTCTCCATTATCAGCTGTAACTGTAACTTCACGTTTATTTTTAGTTTCTGTAATAGAAACTCTACCACCAAACTCAGCTATTATAGCAAGACCTTTTGGCTTTCTAGCTTCAAATAATTCATCAACACGAGGAAGACCCTGTGTAAGGTCGGTACCACCAGAAACACCACCTGTATGGAATGTACGCATTGTAAGCTGAGTACCAGGCTCACCGATAGATTGAGCAGCAATAATACCTACTGCCTCACCTATTCTAACAACACGACCACTAGCCATATTAGCACCATAACATTTAGAACAAACACCTTTTCTTGACCTACAAGATAAAATATTTCTTATAAGAACTTTTTCAATACCTAATTTTTCAACTAAGTCTGCTTGGTCTGGTGTAATCATAGTATCTGCTTCTACTATTATTTCACCTGTTTCTGGGTGTTTAATATCTTGAACTGAATATCTACCTCTTATTCTATCAGATAAAGGCTCAATAGTTTCTTGACCGTCCATAAATGCTTTAACCCACATTCCTGGAACTTCACCTGTTTCTTCTGCACAATCAAACTCTCTAATAATAATATCTTGAGATACGTCTACAAGTCTTCTTGTTAAGTAACCAGAATCGGCAGTTCTAAGAGCAGTATCTGAAAGACCTTTTCTAGCACCGTGAGCAGATATAAAGTATTCTTGAACTGTAAGTCCTTCACGGAAGTTGGCTTTAATAGGAAGCTCTATTGTTTCACCAGAAGGTGATGCCATAAGACCACGCATACCTGCTAACTGTTTAATCTGTCTATTAGAACCCCTCGCACCAGAGTGAGCCATCATATAAATATCATTGTATTTACCAAGACCTGCTAAAAGAGCATTTGTTATCTTATCATCTGCTGCTTCCCAAGCTTTAATTACTTTAAAATGTCTTTCTTCGTCTGTCATAAGACCACGTCTAAACATTTTTGTAATTTTATCAACTTCTTTATCAGCCTCTTCTAAGAAACCTTCTTTTTCTGCTGGTATTTCCATATCAGATACAGAAACTGTTAAAGCACCTTTTGTAGAGAATTTAAAACCTAAGTTTTTAATATCATCTAGCATTTTTGCAGTATCTGTTGCCGAATGTTTGTTTATACAACGGTTAATAATTTTACCAAGTGCTTTTTTATCGCATAAGAAATCTATTTCAAAATCAAATTTATTTTCTTCTTTTGTTCTATCAACAAAGCCTATATCTTGAGGTATTATTTCATTAAATATAATTCTACCAACAGTAGTATTTACAATTTTACTTTCAACACTACCATCTTCATTTTTTATAGTTCTTCTTACTTTAATTTTTGCGTGTAAGCTAACAATATGATTATCATAAGCTAAAATAGCTTCATTTTCATCTTTAAATACTTTACCTTCGCCTTTTTCTCCATCTTTTTCAAGAGTTAAATAGTAAATACCAAGTACCATATCTTGAGAAGGTACAGTAACAGGCTCACCATCTGATGGTTTTAAAAGGTTGTTAGGTGCAAGTAATAAAAATCTACATTCTGCTTGTGCTTCAACAGATAATGGTACGTGAACAGCCATTTGGTCACCGTCAAAGTCGGCATTGTAAGCTGTACAAACAAGTGGGTGTAATTTTAAAGCACGCCCTTCTACTAAAACAGGTTCAAATGCTTGTATACCAAGTCTATGAAGAGTAGGAGCACGGTTAAGCATTACAGGGTGCTCTTTAATAACTTCTTCTAAAACGTCCCAAACTTCTCTTTGTAATCTTTCTACCATACGTTTAGCAGATTTTATATTATGAGAAATACCGTCTTCAACAAGCTTTTTCATAACAAAAGGTTTAAATAACTCTATTGCCATTTCTTTTGGTAAACCACATTGATATATTTTAAGGTTAGGCCCAACAACGATAACCGAACGTCCAGAATAGTCAACACGTTTACCTAAAAGGTTTTGTCTAAAACGACCTTGTTTACCTTTTAAAAGGTCAGAAAGTGATTTTAAGCTTCTGTTACCAGGTCCAGTAACAGGTCTACCTCTTCTACCATTATCAATAAGAGCATCTACTGCCTCTTGTAACATTCTTTTTTCATTTCTTACAATAATATCAGGAGCACCAAGGTCTAATAATCTTTTAAGACGATTATTTCTGTTTATAACTCTTCTATAAAGGTCATTTAAGTCAGATGTTGCAAATCTACCACCATCAAGCTGAACCATAGGTCTAATATCAGGAGGTATTACTGGTAGATTATCTAAAATCATCCATTCTGGCTTATTGTTAGAAACTCTAAAAGATTCTATAACCTCTAATTTTTTAATTATTTTAATTCTTTTTTGACCAGTGCTATCTTTAAGCTGAGCTTTAAGCTCTTTAGATTCTTTTTCTAAATCTATTTGTTGTAAAAGGGTTTTTACTGCTTCTGCACCCATACCAACAGTGAAAGTATTACCAAACTTATCATAAGCTTCTCTATACTCACTTTCTGTTAATAAGTCTTTATAAGATAAAGATGTATTACCAGCATCTAAAACAACATAGTTTGCAAAATATAATATTTTTTCTAATGCACGAGGGCTCATACCAAGAATAATACCCATACGGCTAGGTATACCTTTAAAGTACCAAATATGAGATACTGGGGCAGCAAGTTCAATATGCCCCATTCTCTCACGTCTTACCTTAGATTTTGTTATTTCAACACCACATCTATCACAAACTATACCTTTATATCTAACTCTTTTAAATTTTCCACAATGACATTCCCAGTCTCTTTGTGGACCAAATATTCTTTCGCAAAAAAGACCATCTTTTTCTGGTTTTAAGGTTCTATAATTTATAGTTTCAGGTTTTTTAACCTCACCTCTAGACCATTCACGTATTTTTTCAGGAGATGCTAATCCAATCTTAATAGAATCAAAAATTATAGATTGTTCACTATTTTGTGCACTCATATAACACCTTTCTCCTTTCTATTATTCATCAAAATTATCTTCATCATCAAAATTTTTGCTTAAATCTGCAAAAATATCATCATCAAAATCATCTAAATTTAAGTCCATATCTTCTTCTAGCAACATATCTTCTTCTACTGGGTCAACTTCATCATATTCTGGTATTTCATCTATTGTAAAGTCACCTTGTAAAACATTTGCTAAAATATCTGTTTTTGTTTCATCTTCAGTACCTTCTATATTAACATTTACAGATATAGTTTCACCATCTTCAATAGATTCTTTTATCTCTACCTCAGTAGAATCTTCTAAAAGAACGCGAACATCTAAACCTAATGCTTGAAGCTCTTTTAATAATACTTTAAAAGATTCTGGAACACCAGGTTCTGGTATATTTTCACCTTTAACAATAGCTTCATAAGTTTTAACACGTCCTACAATATCGTCAGATTTAACTGTTAATATTTCTTGAAGAGTGTAAGATGCACCATAAGCTTCAAGTGCCCAAACCTCCATCTCACCAAACCTTTGTCCACCAAATTGAGCTTTACCACCAAGAGGCTGTTGTGTAACTAAAGAGTAAGGACCTGTTGAACGAGCGTGAATTTTATCGTCTACAAGGTGATGTAATTTAAGATAATGCATAAATCCTACTGTTGTAGCATTATCAAATTCTTCACCTGTTCTACCATCTCTAAGTTTTATTTTACCAGTATGGTTAAGCTTAACACCACGCCATTCTTCTCTATGAGCTTTGTTTTTATCTAAATATTCAAATATTTCATCATTAAGTTTATCTTTCCATTTAGCTTCAAACTCTTCCCAAGGAGCATTAGCATAATCATTTGCAAGCTCTAAAGTTTCCATAATATCTTCTTCGTTAGCACCATCAAATACAGGTGTAGCTATTTTCCAATCTAAAACTTTAGCAGCTAATGATAAATGTATCTCTAATACCTGACCAATGTTCATACGAGAAGGAACGCCAAGTGGATTTAAAACTATATCAAGAGGTCTACCATTTGGTAAGAAAGGCATATCCTCAACAGGTAATACACGAGATACAACCCCCTTATTACCGTGACGACCAGCCATTTTATCCCCAACAGATATTTTTCTTTTTTGTGCTATATAAACACGCACAAGTTTGTTAACACCTGGTGGTAATTCGTCACCATTTTCACGAGTAAATATTTTAACATCTACAATTATACCACATTCACCGTGTGGAACTCTTAAAGATGTATCTCTAACCTCACGAGCTTTTTCTCCAAAGATAGCTCTTAAAAGTCTTTCTTCTGCTGTAAGCTCTGTTTCACCTTTTGGTGTAACTTTACCTACTAATATATCATTAGGAGAAACTTCAGCACCTATTCTAATAATACCACTTTCTGTTAAATCTCTTAAAGCATCATCACCAACATTTGGTATATCTCTAGTTATTTCTTCTGGTCCAAGCTTAGTATCTCTAGCTTCACACTCATATTCTTCTATATGAATAGATGTATAAACATCTTCTGCTACAAGTCTTTCACTAAGTAAAACGGCATCTTCGTAGTTGTAACCTTCCCAAGTCATAAAACCTATAAGAGGGTTTTTACCAAGAGCAAGCTCACCATCTTTTGTAGAAGGACCATCTGCAATAATATCTCCTGCTTTTACCATTTGCCCTTTAGATACAATAGGTTTTTGGTTCATACAGTTACTTTGGTTACTTCTTTTAAATTTACTAAGTTTATATCTATCTTTTCTACCTTCATTAGTTTTTACAACAATCTCAGATGCATCTACTTTTTCTATAATACCATCATTTTTAGCAACTATAACAACACCTGAGTCTTTAGCAGTTTTATGCTCCATACCAGTACCAACAACAGGTGCTTCTGTTGTTAAAAGAGGAACCGCCTGACGTTGCATGTTTGAACCCATTAAGGCTCTTGTAACGTCGTCATTTTCAAGGAAAGGTATTAAAGCTGTGGCAACAGAAACAAGCTGTTTAGGAGAAACGTCCATAAGGTCTATTTTGCTTGGTTCTATTTCTACGTTATCTTCACCTAAACGTGCTGTAACTTTAGGGTGAATAAATTCGCCATTTTCATTTAAAGGTTCATTAGCTTGAGCGATAACATAGTTTTCTTCTTCATCAGCAGTAATATATATAAATTCATTAACAACTCTAGGTGTATCTCCAGATTTATCTATCTTTCTATAAGGTGCTTCTATAAACCCATATTGATTTATTTTAGCAAAAGTTGCAAGAGAGTTAATAAGCCCGATATTTGGACCCTCTGGAGTTTCAATAGGACACATACGTCCATAGTGAGATGTATGTACGTCCCTAACCTCAAACCCTGCTCTATCTCTAGATAAACCACCAGGACCTAAAGCAGATAAACGACGTTTATGAGTCATTTCACTAAGTGGGTTATTTTGGTCCATAAACTGTGATAACTGAGAGCTACCAAAGAATTCTTTTATAACAGCAGTTACAGGCTTAATATTTATTAAAGCTTGAGGCGTTATTGTTTCTAAAGTTTGAGTGTTCATTCTTTCTTTTACAACTCTTTCCATACGAGAAAGACCTATTCTAAATTGGTTTTGTAAAAGTTCACCAACGGCTCTAATACGTCTATTACCAAGATGGTCTATATCATCTTCAGCACCAACGCCATAATCTAAATGTATATTATAGTTTATACTAGCCATAATATCTTCAAAAGTAATATGTTTTGGCACTAATCTTTGAAGATTAGATTCTATTTTATACATTAAATCTTCTTTATCATCAGCTGTTTCAAGTAATTCTAATAAAACAGGATAATAAACATCTTCTTTAATACCAACTTCTTCTTTTGTAATGCCATAAGCTTTTAAATAATCTGTTGCATCAACAGTAAGATTACCTATAACTTTACAAATTTTATCTTCTTCTACATATATATTAATGTATGGTATACCAGCATTTTGAATTTTATCAGCTATTTCATTAGTTATTTTTTCGCCTGCATTAGCTAATATTTCTCCAGTAGAAGTATCTACTACATTTTCTGCAAGCTTAAAGCCTTTTGCTCTATTTTTGTAAGCTAATTTTTTATTAAATTTATATCTACCCACACGAGCAAGGTCATACCTTTTAGGGTCGTAAAACATACTTGTAAGTAAAGACTGAGCACTTTCTACTGTTGGAGGTTCGCCTGGTCTTATCTTTTTGTATACTTCTAATAGACCTTCTTCATATGTTTTAGCAACATCTTTTTCTATTGTTGCAAAAATTTTGCTTTCTTCACCAAAATATCCAATAATTTCTTCATCTGTACCTATACCTAAGGCACGTATTAAAGATGTAACAGGAAGCTTACGGTTTCTATCTACCCTAACATAAAATACATCATTAGAATCTGTTTCATATTCAAGCCAAGCACCTCTATTAGGGATAACAGTAGAGCTTATAAGGTTTTTACCAACCTTATCTTTTTCCATAGCATAATATATACCAGGAGAACGAACAAGCTGACTAACTATAACACGTTCTGCACCATTTATAACAAATGTTCCTGTATCTGTCATTAATGGAAAATCGCCCATAAATATTTCTTGTTCTTTTATTTCGTCATCTTTTTTATTAGTAAGTCTAGTTTTTACTCTTAAAGCTGTTGCATAAGTTGCATCTCTTTCTTTACATTCAGCAATAGAATATCTAGGTTCTGCATCTAGTTTAAATCCAATAAACTCAAGTATAAGGTTGTTGCTATGGTCTGTTATTGGTGATATATCTTCAAACACTTCTTTAAGACCCTCTTCAATAAACCAATCATAGCTATCTTTTTGAAGAGCAAGAAGATTAGGCATTTCTAAAACTTCGTCAATTCTTGAATAGCTCATACGAACAACGTCGCCTAGCTTAATTGGCTGTATTCTACTTTTCTCCACGGCATTACACTCCTTAAATATATTTTAAGCTAAAAAGCTTTTTATTTTAAGTATTTAAAACGCAAAAAACCACCGAAAACTATCTATTTTTTAAAAAAATGTGTTCGGCTAATAAAAATTATAAAATTAAATCAAATGGTTGTAATACATAATAAAAATACATCCTTTTCTAATTTTACTAAACTAACAAAAAAAGCGTTTTAAAATTGATATTTTTATCAATAATAACCAATTTTTTAAATTTATTATTATCTTTTATATCTTTTGATACGCTTTTTAATTTTATCATATTTACTATTATTTGTCAATAATATTTTAATATTTTGTCCTTTTTTTGTGTTGAGGTATAATACATAGGTAATAAAAAATAATAAAAAAGATTTCACACTGTGGTATAGTAAATTTAGTAAAAGAAACACCAAAAGGACAAGTCATATATATGTTACCACAAATAAAGTATTATCGTCAACGTTTTATTAAATACACAATTAAAAATAAAATTCTAAAAGCATCAATCATTTAATGATATGATTTCTCCTACTCAAAAAGAGAATTTATTTTTTAATTCTAATCTTTAACTTTATATGTTTCAATAAAGTAGACTTTTTGTCTTTTTTCAATATTTTTGTGTCTACTTTATTGACAATAATCTATAAATATATAATATAGATTGTTTTATTATATATTTTGTTAAAATAATTCTATTATTAGTAACTTATCTATTACATAACTATTTTTTTATATAACTATCTTTGCACCATTTTCACTAGATAAAACAGTTATTTTATTTTGCACCCTATTTTTTATTTCTTCAACGTGGGTAATAATACCTACACTAATATTGTTAGTTTGTAATTGTTCTAATGTGTTGATGACTATATCTAAAGTGTTATTATCTAATGTACCAAATCCCTCATCTAAAAAGAAAATTTCTAAAGGTGCTTTATTTTTAAGTTGTATTTTGCTAGATAATGATAAAGCAAGGCTTAAAGATGCCATAAAAACTTCCCCACCAGACAAACTTCTAGGGCTTCTCATTATTCCACCATTATAATTATCTTTAATAACAAAGTTATTATCTAAAAGGTCTAAAGAATATTTACTTTGGCTCATATTAAAAAGCCTTTTACTAGCATCTAAAACAATATGCTTAAGATACCTATTAGCTACATATTCTACAAATACTCCACCTTTGTTTAAATCAGAAAGTTCTTTTAATAAATCTAACTTACTTTCTTCTTCTTTTATTATTTTGATAGTTTTTTCTATTTTCTTTAGCATTTCTTCTTTTTGATTTATATTTATTTTTAGTGTAGTTATATTTTGTATAAGTTCTTTATTTTCATTTAATAACATTTGTTTTTTATTAACAATATTTTCAACTTTTTCACTTAATATGTTTATATCTATATTGTTATCCACATTTAGGTTTTCAAACTCTTTGTTTATTCTTTTTATATTATAGCTATAATCATCATATTTTTCTTTATAACTTTTTATTTTTTGCTCATAAAACTGTTTTCTATCTCTTTGATTATAACTTTCTAAAGCTTCATTTTTATTTTCAAAGATACTCTTTTCTATAAAATCATCTATATAAATAGATTTTTTATTAATATTATCTTCATTTATTTTTATCTTTAACTGTATATCATTTATATCTTTTTCTAAAGTGTTTTTTTCTTCTAATACTTTATCAAACAAATTTTTATATTTTTCTTCATTTAATAAAATATCATTTATCTCTTTATCTATAACTAATATATATTCTTTAGGGTCTTTATCATAAGATAAATCTTTTATTTTTATACCAATATCTTGTATGCTTGCTCTTTTTTCTTCTTCTTTAGTTTGAAGTGATATTTCTTGTTTTTCTAAGTTATTAATATTATTTATAATATTACTGTTTTCATTATCAATAATATCTAACTCTTTATTAATAATTAAATATCTTTCATTATTTTTATTAATAATATTTTCTATATTTAATATATTTTCATATTTTTCATAAAAATTATCTGTATTTAAACTTTTATAAAGGCTATCTAAATCTTTTTTCACATTTAATAATACATTATTAATATTATCTAATTCTTTTTCTTTTTCATCTTTTAAATTAATTATGTTTTCATTAGATATTTTTATAAAGTTTAATTGTTGGCTTAAAGTATTAATGCTATTTTCATAGTCATATATATTTTTTAAAATATCATTTTCATTAAATATAAAATCATCAGCTATATTTTTATAATCTTCTATATTATATTTTTTACCAATAATTTTTATATCTTCAATATTTTTATTTATTAAATTGTTTTTTAATTTTAAATTATTTATATATTCTAAATTTTGATTAAGTTGTTGTTCATTTTCTAGCTTGTCTTTATTTAATGTTTCTGTAATGCTATCTAAAATAATATTAATAGGGCTTGGGTGCTGTGTTGCTCCACAAAGCGGACAAGGTTCATTTTTTATAAGATTTTTAGCTAATTCTTGTAAAACTTCTTTATTTTCTTGTATTTTAATTTGTATATTAATCTCTTGTATTTTTTGTTCTATATTTATATTTTCATTTGATAATTTTTTTATTATATTTTCATTTTGTTTTATTTTATTTTGTAAATTATCAATATTATTTATAATTATAGCTTTTATTATATTTTCTGTATTTAATATTTCTTCTTCTAATTTAGCTATATTAATTTTGTTTTCTTCTTGTTTCTTGCTATATATGTCTAAATTTTCTTTTATCTCTAATATTTTTTTATTTATACTAGCCTCTTCATCTTTTAAATCAATAGCATTTTTCAAATTTTCTTTTAAATTATTATCTATTTTATTTTCTTCATTAAAATTAACTATGCTTTCTATTTCTTTTTTTAATAATTCTTTTTTATTTTCTATATTAGATACTTTTTTTATAAAAATTTGTTTTTCTTTTTTTATGGTTTCTAAATCATTCTTTATATTTAATATTTCTTTTTCTATTTTATTTTTTTCATTAATAAAATTTATACATTGCTCTAAACCTTGCTTTATTTTATCTAGTTTAGGCTTTTCTTCATCTTTTTTATTTTTGTAATAGTTATATTCTTTTTCTGTATTATTATACTTATCTTTTATAATATTAATTTTTTCATTTAATCTATTTTTATTTTCTAAAATTTTTTTATTTTCATCTAATATATTATCTACTTCTAATATATGTACCGCTATTTTTTCTGCCTCTAATATAAGATTTAATTTTTTCTCAAAGTCTAAAACAGTGTTTTCATAAGGTATTAATTGTTGCAATTTATCATTATAATTTATTAAGTCTTGCTTTAGTTTAAAAATATTATTAAAATATTTTTCTTCTTCTTCTATTTTTTTTATTTCATCATTTATATGATTTAATGCTAATTCTTTTTCTTTTAATATTTTATTTTCTTCTTCTATATTTTCAATAGATATATCTCCATATATTTCAATTTCTTTTTTTAAATTATTAACTATATTTTCTTGATTAGATTTTTTTTCATTTATTTTATCTTTTAGCTTATCACCATATTTTTCTAGGCTAAAAATTCTTTGCAACATTTTTCTTTTATCACTATTTTCAAGCATTAAAAAGTCACTAAATTTACCTTGAGGTAAAACAACAGCTTTTGTAAAATCTTCATAGCTAAGGCCTATTATATCTATTATTTTATTTTCTACATCTTTCTTTTTATCTGCAATAATTTCTTTTTCTTCATTTTTTAAAATAGTTAATCTTATTACATCTAATTTTATTTCACCTTTATTAGTTCTTTTAAATTGTCTAACTATTTCATAAAAAATTTCTTCTTTACCATCTTTAATAGAAAAAATAAATTCTACCTTACCATTATTTCTATTAAGGTTTAAAAAATCTCCATTACCACTTTTGCCATCATATCTTACAATTTTTCCATATAAAACTAAAGTTATACAATCTATTATTGTAGATTTTCCACTACCAGTGTCGCCAAATATACCAAACATACCTTTTTCTAAAATTTTAGAAAAATCTATTTGTTGGGTATCATTAAAGCTATTTATACCTGTTATTTTAAGAATTTGTGGTTTCATCTTCTATCACCTCCTCTTTTTCTATTTCGTTTAAAATATCTAAAAACATATCTAAAATTTCTTCTGGTGCATCTTTTCCTTTTTTATATGTATAAAACTCTTTAAACTGTTCTAAAATATTTTTTTCTTCTTCTACTTCATAAATAATTTTTTCTTCTATATCTGTTTTTAATATTATACTTATAATATCTTTTTTTGTTTCTCTTAAAGTTCTTATTTGTTCGCCTGTTATAAAATCTTGTGTTAATATTTCTATAAATGCATAACTATCTTTATTAGATACATCTTCACAAAACTTTAAAGCCTCTTCATAACTATTACATTTAAAAACATCTATTGGCTTATAATCTGTAAGAGGTATTTTTTTAATTGTAGGCTCTTTGTTAGCCTCAATATCTAACACTAAAACTACTTTTTCATAATTTATCTCACTTTGGCTATATCTAATGGGTGAACCAGAATAATAAGCTAAACATTCTGCTTGTTTTACTTGTTGACATCTATGTAAATGTCCTAAAGCTACATATTGAGTATTTTTAGGAAATACTTTAGGGTCTATGGCATAAGTACCACCTATGGATTGTATTTTTCTTTCACTATCTGTTTCTATACCACCCTTTACAAATAAATGAGATACAATAATATTTATAGTATCTTTTCCATAATTTTTAGATAAATTATTAAGAATATCTTTTATTTTATCAGAAAATTCTTTTTGCATATCTATTTCTTCATCACTTTTAAATATTACTTCATTAATATTTTTTTCAGTAATATAAGGAAGTGTTAAAAATACTGCTTTTTCATTATTAATTTCTATTTCAAAAAAACCTTCACCAGCTCTTGTAATTTCAAAGTTTTCATATTTACCTACATTAGCAATAGTATTTAGCATACCTTGTATAATAATACCAAATTCATAGGCTAAAGGACTAGGAGATATTAGCTTACTAGCACTATCGTGATTACCAGATACTATAACAATAGGTCTTTTACCCTTTAAAGATAATCTTTTCATAGCATTAAAAAATAACTTTTCTGCTAATATAGGTGGGTTTGTTGTGTCATAAATATCACCTGCTATTATTATTAAGTCTATTTCTTCATCATTACATATTTGCTCTAACTCATTTATAAATTTTTCTTGTTCTTCTATCCTAGAATATTTGTCTAAATATTTTCCTAAATGCCAATCTGATGTATGTAAAATTTTCAAAAAATCACCTCTTTTTACACTTATAAAAGGTGTAGACAAAGTCTACACCCTTATTATTATGCTTCTATATCTATTGCATTATTTTGTCTAGAAAGTTGTTTATACATCATATCTGCTAAACCTATGCCACCCTCGTTAGCAATTTTCTTTGTTAGTTCCTCGTCTAACATTTCTTGAAACATTTTTTCTGCATTACTTTTTTCAAAAAGTCCACCACCAGATACAACTGTTTTTCTCATAGATTTAAACATCATATTTAAAAAATAACTTTCAAATTCTACACAAGCTTCTTTAAGCTCTTGTTCTTCACCATTTTGTATAGCACTATCAAGTGCTTGTTTAAAATCTTTAGTTTCTAAACTAGATTTTTTAACTGTATTTATATCTGATATATTTTGTGCATTTATAGCTGATATATTACTTAAGCTCATTTTATCCACCCCTTATTATTTTTTAAGGTTATTAGCTAATTGTAACATTTCATCAGATGTTGTTATAGCTTTAGAATTAAGCTCATAAGCTCTTTGAGCAACAATTAAATTAACCATTTCTTCTGCAATATTAACATTAGATAATTCTAAAAACCCTTGTGAAATTCTACTTTTATTACCTTCTAAATCTACCTCTAAAATAGGCTCACCAGAAGCAGGAGTAGTAGTATAAAGGTTACCTCCAATGGCTTCTAACCCTTGAGGGTTTGCAAATTGTACAACGCCTATTGTTGCACCAGTATCTTGTTCTTCTCCATCTTGCATATATCTTATAGCACCATTTTCTGCAATGATAATATCTTTTACAGGTACATTTTCTGGAAAAGTAACAGGATCTCCGTCAGAATTTAATACATAATAACCCTCAGATGTAACAAGATTATTTTCTCCATCACCTAAGCTTATTTTAAAGCTACCATCTCTAGTGTAAGACACTTCGTCTTCACCAGTTTGTATCATAAAAAAGCCTTCACCTTCTATTGCTAAATCTGTATTTATTTCTGTTCTTTCCATATTTCCTTGAGAAAACATTCTACTAGTGGCAATAGGTTTTACCCCAAGCCCCACTTGTAAATTTACTGGTTTACCTGTGTCGGCATCATCAAGAGATGCTCTTTCCATAGTTTGATATAATAAACTTTTAAATTCTAATCTTTCTCTTTTATAAGAGTTTGTATCTACATTAGATATATTGTTAGATATAGTATCTACGTGTAACTGCTGTGCACTCATACCAGATGCAGCAGTCCATAAAGAACGCATCATAATATTTTACCCCCTATTATTTTCTAGCTATATCATTAACAGCTTTTCCTAAAATAGTATCTTGAGTTTGCACCATTTTTTGATTAAGCTCATAAACTCTAGATACATTTATCATTTTTACCATTTCATCAACAACGTTTACATTAGATGTTTCTATATGTTGTTGTAATATAGAGCCTGTAAAAGGCTTTTCAACACTTTCGTCTATTTTATCATATAAATTATCGCCATATTTTCTAAGGCTTTCTTTGTTTTCAAAATCTACTAATTTAAGTCTATCTACAAATTCTCCATTAGAATATATATATCCATTTTCACTAATACTTATGTTACCGTCTGGTATAACAATTCGTCCATTTTCACCTAAGACATAGTTACCTTCTTTAGTCATAAGCTCTTTATTAGCATTAACTGTAAAAGAACCATCTCTTGTATATTTTTCTAAAACATTACCATTTTTATCTGTTGTTTCTATGGCAAAAAAACCATCACCATTTATTGCCAAATCATAAGTTCCACCTGTTTTTTCCATAGAACCTATTGTAAAATCTGTACTAACTTCTGTTATAAAGTTACCAAGAGATACAGTACCTATGTTATTATCTCTTTTTATAAGGCTTTGGGTAGGGTCATTAAGCCTTTTCATAAGCTCTTCAGAAAAAGATTGAACAACTGTAGTATCCTTTTTAAAAGCTGAGTTATCAACATTAGCTATATTATTTGTTATAACATCTATATTGTTCATTTGTGTCATCATACCTATTGCTGATGTATACAAACCTCTATTCAATTAAATCATCTCCATTTAAATAATTGTGATATTCTATCAAAAAAATTATATCTAGCTTTTTCAAACTTATTGTTATACTCTATATACTGTCCTGTACCTAAAGCTACACAAGATAAAGCATCTTCTGCTAAAACAGCATTTATGCCTGTTGATTCTTTTATAGCTTTATCTAGTCCATATATTAAAGCACCTCCACCTGTCATAACTATGCCTCTTTCATATACGTCTGCTGCAAGTTCAGGAGGTGTTTGTTCTAAAACTTTGTGTATTGTTTCAATAATTATAGATGTAGGCTCTTTTAAAGCCTCGTATAATTCTTCAGATGTAATATTTATGGTATTAGGTAGTCCAGTAACAAGGTTTCTACCTCTTATATCCATATTTACAGATGCACTTCTTTTATAAACTGTACCAACATTAATTTTAAGGTCTTCTGCACTTTTTTCACCTATAAGAACGTTATATTTTTTTCTAATATGTCTTATTATAGCTTCATCAAAGTTATCACCAGCTATTTTTAAAGAACTTTTTACAACTGCACCTCCAAGAGATATAACAGCAATATCTGTTGTTCCACCACCAATGTCAACTATCATACTACCACAGGCTCTAGTTATATCTATACCAGACCCAATAGCAGCAGCTATTGGCTCTTCTATTACAAAAACTTCTCTAGCGCCAGCATCTTTTGTTGCATCTTTAACAGCTTTTTTTTCTACTTCTGTAACTTCAGAAGGAACGCAAACTGCTATTCTAGGACGTCTAGAGCTTTTACCAAGTACTTTTTTTATAAAATATTTTAACATAATCTCTGTAACATTATAATTAGATATAACACCTTCTCTAAGAGGTCTTATTACATTAATATTAGCAGGAGCTTTACCTATCATTTTTTTAGCTTTTTCACCTACTGCAACAACCTCATTAGTATGCCTGTCTATTGCAACAACAGAAGGTTCTTTTAAAACAATGCCTTGTCCTTTTATATATATTAGTACACTAGATGTGCCTAAGTCTATCCCTATATCAGAACCAAACATTAAACTTTCTCCTTTTATATCTATATTTACATATAACATTTTAATTATATCATCTTTTTCATATAATTTAAAGTATTTTTTATAAATTTAATATTTTTTTAACAGTTTTGTTATATATAAATTTATATTGTAAATTATTAACACTATAGGTGTAAATAATAATATTATTATTTACACCTAACTATAAATAATTTATTATTCTTCTATTTTTTTAACATCTATCATAAGTTCATCTAATTGTTTTTTATCTACAAAGTTAGGAGCATCTGCTAAAGGACAAGATGCATCTTTTACTTTAGGGAATGCTATAACATCTCTTAAGCTATCGCTACCAGATAAAAGCATAACTATTCTATCAAGACCTAAAGCAAGACCACCGTGTGGAGGAGCACCATATTTAAAGGCATCTATTAAAAAGCCAAATCTTTCATTAGCATCTTCTTCGCTAAAACCTAAATATTTAAACATTTTTTCTTGTAAATCACTTTGATATATTCTAAGGCTACCACCACCTAGCTCATAACCGTTTAAAACTAAGTCATAAGCTACTGCTCTTGCTTTTTCTGGGCTTGTTTCTAAAAGATTAATATCTTCTTCCATAGGCATAGTAAATGGGTGGTGTTTTGCAACATATCTTTGCTCTTCTTCATCATATTCAAAAAGTGGAAACTCTGTAACCCATAAAAATTTATAATCTTCTTTATTAGTTAAATCTAGCCTTTTAGCCATTTCTAACCTTAAAGCACCTAACGCATCAAAAACAACATTATCTTTATCTGCACATATTAAAATTAAATCGCCTTTTTCTGCTCCAAAGGCACTAGCTATTTCTGTAAGTTGTTCATCTGTGAAAAACTTACCTATACTTGTTTTAAAGCTACCATCTTCGTTTAACCCAACCCAAGCTAAGCCTTTAGCACCATAAGTTTTAGCAATTTCTACAAGGCTATCAATTTGCTTTCTAGGCATAGAGCAACAACCTTTAGCATTTATACCTCTAACGCTACCACCGTCTTTAATAGCATTTTCAAACACACCAAATTCGCTACCTGCTACAACTTCAGTAATGTTTGTAAGCTCCATACCAAATCTAACATCAGGCTTATCTGAGCCAAATCTTTCCATAGCTTCTTTATAAGGCATTCTTTCAAAAGGAATTTGTATGTCTATACCTTTTGTTTCTTTTAATATAGTTTGCATAAGTCTTTCATTTAAGCTCATTATATCTTCTTCATCAACAAAAGATAATTCCATATCTACTTGTGTAAATTCTGGTTGTCTATCTGCTCTTAAATCTTCATCTCTAAAGCATTTTACTATTTGAAAATATTTATCAAAACCAGAAGCCATTAAAAGTTGCTTAAATATTTGTGGAGATTGTGGAAGTGCATAAAATTCTCCAGGGTGTACACGGCTTGGCACAAGATAATCTCTAGCACCTTCTGGTGTAGATTTTGTTAAAAATGGTGTTTCTATTTCTAAAAAGCCTTCTTTATCTAAAAATCTTCTAACAGATTGAGCAATATTATGTCTTAAAATTAAGTTTTTAGCAACGCTAGGTCTTCTAAGGTCTAAATATCTATATTTAAGTCTTAAATCTGTGCTAACGTTAACACTGTCTTCAATTTGAAAAGGTGGTGTTTCAGATTCTGATAAAATCTCCATTTCATCTATTAAAACTTCTACCTTACCTGTTTCCATATCAGGATTAATATTTTCTTCTGTTCTAGCTACAACCTTACCTTTTATAGCTACAACATATTCTGGCTTAAGCTCTTTATCTTTTTTAATAACATCTTCAGAGTTTGTATCTTGATTAACAACTGCTTGAACAATACCTGTTCTATCCCTTAATAATATAAAAGAAAAATGGCTAAAAACACGTTTACGGCTAACCCAACCAGTAAGTGTTACCTCTTTACCTATCATATTTTCTTTTATTTCTCCACAATAGTTTGTTCTTTTAAAACCTTTCATTTTCTCCTCCATAAACTATAAAATTTCTGTTTCTAAATTAGATAAAGATATTTCTCTTTGTTCGCTTTTATCCATATCTTTTAAATTAACTTTATCTGTTTCTATTTCGTTATCTCCAATTATTATAACATACTTAGCATTAATTTTATCTGCATATTTAAGCTGAGCTTTTACACTTCTTCTAACTATATCGTATTCTACATATATACCTTTTTGTCTTAAATTATAAGCTATTTGTTGGGCTTTTGTAAAGCCCTCTTCACCCATAGAGCCTATATAAATTAAAGGTCTGTTTTCTTCTTCTATTTGTATACCTTGTTCTTCCATAAGCATAAGAACACGCTCCATACCCATACCAAAACCAACTGCACCAGTAGATTGGCCACCACATTCTTTTATAAGGTTGTCATATCTACCACCGCCACAAATAGTGCTTTGTGAGCCTAGCTTTTCAGATTTACAAATAAACTCAAAAACAGTTTTTGTGTAATAATCTAAACCTCTTACTATTTTAGGGTCTATTTCATAAGGTATGTTCATTATATCTAAATATTTTTTAAGGCTTTCAAAATGGTTTTTACATTCTTCATCTAAGCTTTCTATTGTTGTAGGAGCTTCTTTTAAAGCTTCTTTACAGTTATGATTTTTACAATCTAATACTCTAAGTGGATTTTTTTCATATCTTTGCTTACAATCTTCACATAAACATTCAAGTTTAGTTTCTACAAAAGATTTAAGCTTTTGGTTATATGCTTTTCTACATTCGTTACCACCAAGGCTATTAAGCTTTAATGTTACATCTTTAATATTTAATCTTTTTAAAAGCTCATATACAAAAGATATAACCTCAGCATCACAGCTAGCATCAAAAGAGCCAAACATTTCAACTCCAAATTGATGAAATTGTTTAAATCTACCTGCTTGGTTTCTTTCATCTCTAAAAGATGGTGCTATATAGTATAACTTTGTAGGTTGCACATCAGCACTTAAGCTATTTTCAAGATAAGCTCTAGCAGTACCTGCTGTACTTTCTGGCTTTAGAGCATATTCTCTATCGCCTCTATCTTTAAAAGTAAACATCTCTTTTTGAACAACATCTGTTGTT
>CALWSN010000020.1 GCA_944384215.1 uncultured Clostridia bacterium
AAAAGAAAAAAACGTGTTTGTGCTTTTTGTGCTGAAAAAGTAGATTTTGTTGATTACAAAGATACTGCTAAGCTTAAAAAATATATTTCTGAAAGAGGAAAAATATTACCTAGAAGAATAACTGGCAACTGTGCAAAACATCAAAGAGTTTTAACTTTAGCTATTAAAAGAGCTAGACACGTTGCTTTACTTGCATATACACAAGATTAATTTTTTTAAAGCTAGCTTATAATATTTTAAGCTAGCTTTTTCTTAAATATAACAAAGTAAAATAGTATAATTTAATATTATATATAATAAAAAATTAATTTAACATTAATAAAAAGATTTGCTTAGTAAATAATAATTATATGTATAATATATATTTTTATATGCTAAATTTATATAAATATTGAAAAAATATACAAAATATGTTATAATATACTAAATATTATTTATAAAGGAGGTTTTCATATGAAAATCCAAATGCAAGTTAAAAATTATATGGAAGATTTAGTAGCTAATCAATTAGAAGATATTATGCAAAAAAACAACTGTTCTTGTTTTTGTGAAAGATGTAAAGCAGATATAACTGCTCTCGCTCTTAATCATCTACCTACAAAATATGTAGCAACAGAAAAAGGAGTTTGCTATGCAAAGCTTAGCTCTTATGAAAACCAATCTCTTATAGATATTGTTACAGCTATTACTAATGCTATAAAAGTTGTAGAAGAACACCCAAGACATAATATTGATGAATAAAAAAAATGTTGTTTTAATAGGGTTTATGGGTTGTGGTAAAACAACTATTGGTAAAGAGCTTGCTAAAAATCTTAATTTTAGCTTTATAGATACAGATTGTATAATACAAAAAGCTGAAAATAAGTCAATAGAAAAAATTTTTGATATATTTGGCGAAGAATATTTTAGAAAATTAGAAAAGAAAGTTTGTTATAAAGTATCTAATTTTAAAAATTGCGTTATATCTACTGGTGGTGGCATTGTTAAATATGAAGAAAATATTATAAACTTAAAAAAAACAGGTCTTATAATATATCTTAAAGCTACACCAGAAAAAATATACGAAAATTTAAAATATGATAATAAAAGACCTTTATTAAAAAATAAAGATAAATTTAAAATAATATGTGATTTGCTACAACAAAGAGATTATTTATATGAAAAATATGCAGATATTATATTTAATATAAATGATAAATCTCCCTTTATATTAGCAAAAGAAATAAAAAATAATATAAAAAGTATATTATAATCAATTTTTTTAATATTTTGTATTAAAAACAGGTATTTATAAATATTTTTTCACTAAATTTAAAAAAAAATCATTTATAAATTTAGTAAAAAAATTATTAAGTCATACATTAATTGTAATAATAAAAATAATTAAATAATAAACATAACTTAACTTTAAGGAGGAAATTTTTAATGATTTCAGCTGGTGATTTTAGAAATGGTGTTACGATAGAATATGAAGGAGATATATTTGTTATTTTAGAGTTTCAACACGTTAAACCTGGTAAAGGTGCTGCTTTTGTTAGAACAAAAATTAAAAACCTTGTTACAGGTGCTGTTGTAGAAAAAACTTTTAGACCTTCAGAAAAAATGGCTAGAGCACACATTGACAGAAAAGATATGAGCTATTTATATAATGATGGTGAGCTTTATCACTTTATGGATAATGAAAGCTATGAGCAAATTGCTGTTAATGCATCAGAAGTTGGAGATACTTTAAAATTTGTTAAAGAAAACGAAATAGTAAAAGTTCTTTCTTATAACGGAAATGTTTTTGGTATTGAGCCTCCTTTATTTGTTGAACTTGAAATTATTGAAACAGAGCCAGGCTTTAAAGGTGATACTGCAACAGGTGCTACAAAACCAGCTGTTGTAGAAACAGGTGTTTCTGTAAATGTTCCTTTATTCTTAGAGCAAGGTGAAAAAATTAAAATAGATACTCGTACTGGTGAATATTTAGGTAGAGCTAACTAATAATAAAGGCTAAAGATAAAAAATCTTTAGCCTTTATTATTAGTTGTATTTGACAAAATTATTATAAAATGATATAGTTTAATAAAGTTAGCTTATACTAACGAAAGGAGGATTGTTATGGAAAAATATTTTTTTGCTTTTTTATTAACATTAATAGCAGGGCTAAGCACTGGTATTGGTAGTATTATATCACTTTTAACAAAAACAACTAATAAAAAATTTCTATCTATTAGCTTAGGGTTTTCTGCTGGTGTTATGATATATGTATCTATGATAGAGATATTTTTTAAGGCTAAAGATAGCCTTGTTTTACAACTAGGAGAAAAAACAGGCTATGCTATAACAACTTTATCTTTCTTTTTAGGTATGTTATTAATAGCTATTATAGATAAACTAATACCTTCTGAAGAAAATCCTCACGAAATAAAAAATACATCAGATAAAAATAATAAAAAATTAGCACGTATGGGTATATTTACAGCTTTAGCCATAGCAATACATAACTTTCCTGAAGGTCTTGCTACTTTTGTTTCTGCATTACAAGATACAAGCGTAGCTATCCCCATAGTTGTAGCAATAGCTATACATAATATACCAGAGGGTATAGCAGTTTCTGTCCCTATATACTATGCAACGGGATCTAAGAAAAAAGCTTTTATGTATTCTTTTGTATCTGGTTTATCTGAGCCAATTGGTGCAATAGTTGGTTGGTTATTATTAATGCCTATAATGAATGATTTAGTTTTTGGTATAATCTTTGCTATGGTTGGCGGCATTATGGTATTTATATCTTTTGATGAACTATTGCCTAGTGCTAGAGAATATGGAGAACATCATTTGTCTATATATGGTTTAATATCTGGTATGGTTGTTATGGCTGTTAGTTTAGTATTATTTGTATAAATAAGGCTAATATAATGTTTTATATAGATGTTTATAAAGTTAAAAAATTAAAAGAAAGTGATATAGAGTGTATATATAATCTTTGTAAAGATAATAAAACATACTATAAATATTATAAACAACAGCCTACATTTGAAAATATAAAAGAAATATTTAATGCTCTGCCTAACAATGTAACTATAAAAGATAAATTTTTTGTAGGTTTTTATAAAGATGAAAAACTCATTGCTATTTTAGATTTAATAATAAATTTTCCTAAAGATAATAATGCTTATATAGGGTTATTTATGATAGATAAAAGTATGCAAAATAAAGGTATAGGTAGCCAAATAATAGAAAAGGTGTTTGATTTATTAAAATTACAAGGGATTAATTATATAGAGCTAGCATATATAAAAGAAAATATAGAGGCTAAAAATTTTTGGTTAGAAAATAAATTTTTATATAAAAATAAAATAACAAAATTAGATAACTTAACTGTTGTATCTATGTATAGAGAAATATAAAAGAGTAGCTTTTGCTACTCTTTTATATTTTAGTATTATTACCAATATTTAATGTTTGAATAATTATCGTAAATAAAATATCTATAAAAATTAAATATACCATTAGGAGTTTCTAATTTAGCTTTAAATACATAATATCTTCCTAAAATAGTAGGTTCAGAAAAACTACTAACTATAAAAGTGGTTATATCTTCAAATTTAAGATTATTAATTTCTTCTTTTAAAGGTTTTATAGGAGCATAATTTATATTTAAAGATTTATCTTCTAAATTAACTATGTTGATATTATATTTTAAAGGTTTATTATCTACTGTGTTAGAAGTTTCTCCTTCATTTACCTTTGCATTATAAACATTAAAATTTAAATATTTATCAAAAAACTCACTAGGTAAATAAGTTATACCTTCTATGTTTTTTATATGAAATTTTTCACCTTTAGAAGTTTTTCCATCTTTTAAATCAATAGTGATATTATCAATAGTTATACTATTATTTTTATTATTATAAGCTATTTCTTTATTTATATAATTGCAAATAGTTCTAAGTGGTAAATAAATTTTATCATTTTCTATAATTACATTAGCTTTAGGTATAATATTTCCATTTATCATTAAAAGATGTATATTATCTTTAAAGTAATCATATAAACCATTATTATATATAATATGATTAGCATCTACTGAGCCATATTTATTTTGTATTTCATAAGGCCTTACGTTAAATATATATGTTGGATTAGCAGGGATATTATTATAATTATTTAATGATTTTTCAATATCATCAATATTTTTTAAACTAATAGTATTTAAAGTTTGTTTAAATCTTAAACTATTTAAAAATTCATTTTTAGATACTTGCTTGTTATTATAATAATATTTATCGCTATTAAGGTTTAATTGTCTTAGTGTAAAATCTTCAAAAAACTTTGTTTCTGTTTTTCCTATTAAAGTAGATGTTATTTTATTATTATCATAGTTTAATTTATAATAAGACATATTATAGTTTACATCAAAGTCTTGTAAACCATAATATAAATTTTTGTTATTACTTGTTGTAAAAAATACAATAGTATTTAACATAGCGTGGTCTCTAAATATATATTTTGTTTTATTTTTTATAGTGTGTATTTTTTCTAATTCATTATTTTTTATAGTATAAATATCACATATAGTATTATATTCACTATTTTTTTCATTACCTAAAGCTTCAAATCTTTGTAAAATCATTTCAGGTATATTATCATTGTTTAAGTCATAAAATAAAGCTTTTTCTGGATATTGTTTATCTATATTATAATTTTTTAAATAATCTATATATACATTTTTGTAGTTAGAAGATTGGGCATTAACAGTATATATAGTTGAAAATGATAAAATTATAATAAGTATTATATTTTTAAAAATTTTCATAAAACTGCCCCCTAATTAATATAGATTTTAGCCTATTTTATTTATACCACCCATATATGGCACTAAAACTTCAGGGATAATAATGCTACCATCTTCTTGTTGGAAGTTTTCTAATATAGCAGAAACAGTTCTACCTATTGCAAGACCACTACCATTTAAAGTGTGTACTAAAGTAGCTTTATCTTTTACATTATCTTTAAACTTAATGTTAGCTCTTCTAGCTTGAAAATCTTCAAAGTTTGAACAGCTAGATATTTCTACATATCTGTTATAGCTTGGTAACCAAACTTCAATATCATAAGTCATAGCAGAGCTAAAGCCTAAATCTCCACCGCAAAGTCTTACAACTCTATAAGGTAAATTTAAAAGTTTTAAAATATTTTCGGCATCATTTGTAAGCTTTTCTAATTCTTCATAAGATTTTTCTGGTCTAGTAAACTTTACAAGCTCAACTTTGTTAAATTGGTGTTGACGTATAAGCCCTCTTGTATCACGCCCAGCAGAGCCAGCCTCAGCTCTAAAACAAGCAGTAAAAGCACAATGGCTAATAGTTAAGTCGCTACCATTTAATATTTCATCTCTATAAAGGTTAGTAACAGGTACTTCGGCAGTAGGTACAAGATAATAACCATTATTTTCTACCTTAAACATATCTTCAGCAAATTTTGGTAGCTGTCCAGTACCATACATACTGTATTTATTAACCATTTGAGGTGGCATTACTTCTACATAGCCGTGTTTATCTGTGTGAGTATCTAACATAAAGTTAATTAAAGCTCTTTCTAATCTAGCACCAAGCCCTTTATATACTGTAAATCTAGCACCTGTTATTTTTGCTGCACGTGCAAAATCTAAAATATCGTGTTGTTCGCCTAAGTCCCAGTGAGCTTTAGGTTCAAAATCAAATTTTCTAGGCTCGCCCCATTTTCTAACTTCTTCATTTTCAGTATCATCTACACCGTTTGGTACTTTTTCATTAGGTGCGTTAGGTATGCTATATAAAAGAGTTTTAATTTCTTCATCTACTTCTCTAACTTCGTTGTCTAAGCCTTTTATTTTTTCAGAAAGCTCTTTCATTTCTGCCATAAGCTCAGTTGTATCTTTACCTTCTTTTTTTAATATAGGCACTTGTTTAGATGTAGTATTTTGTTTGTTTTTAAGCTCTTCAACTTGTTGTAAAAGTGTTCTTCTTTTTTCATCTAAAGTTAAAAAAGCATCTAAATCATATTTTTTGCCTCTTTTATCTAAAGCTTTTTTAACACCTTCAAAGTCTTCTCTAATTCTTTTAATATCTAACATAGTATAATCTCCTTTACATTTATTTAATTTTATAATTTATTATATCTAGTTTTACACTTTTTAATATAAATTTTTGTAATTATATACTACTAAAATAGTAAAAAATACAAAAAGACCCGTCCCTAAAAAAAGGGACGAGCCAAAACCCGCGTTGCCACCCAAATTGCTATAAAGCCTCTCATAAAAGCTGTAAAGGGCTTACCCTTATGGCTTAATCACCATAAGCTTTGAAAGTGGAACTCTATAATAAAATGTTAATTTACACCAACCATTAACTCTCTAAAAATTTATACATAGATTAGCTTTCATTCATATACAAAAGTATAAACGCTGATATATTAATTTTAATTTATTATAACAAAAAAATATATATATTTCAATATATATTATAATTTTTTTATAAAATAATGTATATAAATCTAATAATTGTTAATAATAATATTGTACCACTCATTTCCCCCTAATTTTTGAGTGAAATATATAAAAATATAGCCTATATTATATAATTAATACAGGCTATATTTTTATAAATATTAATTTAAAAATGGTAAATCTTGTCCTTCAACAACTTCTACCATATATCCAGTAACATTGTTTTTATCCATCCATAATTTTTTAGAAGCCATTAAAAATTCTATTGTATCGTTAGATTTATTAAATAGCTTTTTAAGTAAAACTTTTGTTTGAAAAAGGTCGTTGTATGTTAAATAAGGATAGTCTATCATAGGGTTAGTATTTTTAGTATAATAAAGAGCATATTTTAAATTGTTATCAGGTAAAACCCATTGATTTCTAGTATCTTCTATACCTTTTAACATTTTATCAGCAGTTTCTAAATATCTTTGTTCACCTGTTATATTATAAATTTCATATAAAAAGTTCATTTCTGCTAATTGATGGTTTAAAGAAACGTGAGTTTTTTCGTGAAGTCCTTTATGATAACCATAGTCTGCAACTAATATACCACCATTTTGAGTAGGGTAGCTATCAGTTTGAGCAAATGTTAAGAAAAACTCAGCATATCTAACAGCAGATGCTAAAAACTCTTTATTATTATAGTTTTGATAAGCATATAATAAGCTTGTAGCAAAGTCTGTATTAAATCTTGTGTCATAAAAACCAGCACCTATTTTAAAATCTGTGTATAACCAATCAGATTGAGGGCCTGTCTCCCAATAGCCAAGGTTATTTTGATTTTTCATACAAGTTTCTGTCATAACATAACCAAGGTTTTTAGAAAGAGGGTTCATTGCATATTTTGCAAAAGAAGCACCAGTATAGTTTGAAGGGTGTTTATATAACACGTCTTTTCCACCTGGTTTATAGTTAGAAGGTGTTTGAAAATAATATCCGTCATAGCTCCAACGTCTAGTTTCTGAAAGGTCGTGAGGCAAAAGTTCGTTAAAGCTTTTCATAGTAGACCAATCTACAAGACGCTTGCTAGATTCCATATACCAATATTCACCTATAAGGTTTACATCTTGAGGGAAAGACATTTGAAGGTCAAAATAACCGTCTTTTTTTACAACTTTAACCATTTCTTCTTTATCTCTAGCAATAGTTAAAGTATTGTTTGTATAAATATTTTTATAAACACCAGGAACACTAACTATATAGCTATGAGTGTCTGTATCTATAAATAAAGTTGTATGTTTTAAATTTGCCATATTAGAAGTATTAACCCATTCTTTTTTTACAGGGTCTACATATCTAACAGTGATAGTGTTACCTTTTATAGGGATAGATACATTATATCTATCAGGCTTAGTTTCTTTAAAAGATATTCTGTTCATATAATAAGTATCGTTGTTTTCAAATACGGTTTTAGTTGTTTTAGTAGAAATGTTTAAAAATTCGTTAGTTGTTTCAGTTGTGATAGGCGTAAAATCTGTTGGTGTATAAACAGGAGCATCTTTTATTATATTGTATATTTTTAAGTCTTCACCAGTTAAAGGATTACCATTTTCATCTTTAGGTATATCGTTTATAATTTCTGTTTGTTTGTTTGTATTATTAGCCGTATTAGGCGTATTATTAGCATAAACATTTGTATTAGTATAGACAGTAGTTGTCATTACAGATAAGGCTAGAGCAATTATCTGTTTAGTATTTTTTTTCAAAATTAACACCCCTTAATATTTTTTGTTAGTCTACAAGATATTATACCATTAATTTTGATATTTTCAATTTTTTTTAATATTTTTTAATTTAATTGTAATATAAATACATATTTTGAATAATTTATATATTTAAATTATTGTTTTGGATAAAATTTTAAGTGAATAGCCATATATTTTTTAAGTGTTTGCAACAATATGTTAGTGCTATTATTGTTTATTAAATATAACTAAAAAAATAGTTAAAAAATTATTAAAAATATAGATTTTTTACTTTAAATATTAAAAGTAATTGCTTAAAAAAGACTTTCTATTTATAATAAACCTAAGTTAAAAAATGCCTCTTTTAAAAAAGAGGTATTTTTTAAAAGGAATAATAGATAGAGGAGTAATAATATTATGGAAAAAAATAAAATTAGAAATGTATTATTTTTAGTTCTTTTAAATATAATGGGTACATTTAGCTATGCAGTTGGTATAAACTGTTTTGCAGCACCGCATAATATAGCTCCTGGTGGGGCTAGTGGTATAGCTATACTTATAAATTATGTATTTAAATTTCCAATAGGTACATTTGTGTTAGTGTTTAATATACCACTTTTAATATGGATACTTATTAAAAAGTATTTTTCTAAATCTTTTGTTTTAAAAACTCTTGCTACAACATCTCTTCTTTCTTTTATAACAGATTATATTGTTGTATATATACCTGTATATAGAGGAGATGCTCTTTTAGCATCTATGTTTGGTGGTGCTCTTATGGGTATAGGTCTTGCCCTTGTACACTTGGGTGCATCTAATACAGGTGGTATATCTTTATTAGGTGTTATTGTGCAAAAAATTAAACCTAAATTTCCAGTAGGTGGGCTTATAGCAAGCCTTAATATAGCAGTTGTTATAGCATCTGGCTTTATTTATAAAAATATAGAAAGCCTTTTGTATGCTGTTGTTACTGTTTATATATCTGGCCTATTTATGGATAAAATGCTTGAGCAAGCATCTAAGAAAAACCTTATGTTTATTATGTCAGAATGTACAGATATAGTAAGAAAAGCTTTAGTAGATGCTCATAAATCTATTACTATATTAAAAGGTGAAGGTGGTTACTCTAGCAAAATGCAACGAGTTTTAATATGTGCAGCAACAAAAGATGACTGTGTTCAAATAGAAAAAATGATAAAATCTTTAGATGATAAAGCTCTTATTATTATAACAGAAACCAAAAAAGTAGAAGGTAAAGGCTTTAAGCATATGATATAGGTAGGTTTAATATGTTTTCTTTATAAAGATAAATATAATAATGGTAACAGATGAAAATATAAAAGGGTTATATGCCGCAAGTGGTTATAATATAGATACTTATTATACGTTAATACATATATTTAATAGCTAAAGCTTAAACTAAAAACTTCAATTATTTTTAATTGGAGTTTTTTGGTTTAAATAATTATATAAAACTGTTTATTTTTTCATTATATTTATGCTATAATAATAAAGGTGATTATTTTGATAATAACAAAAATAGAAAAACAAAAAAACAATAATAAAAGATATTCTATTTTTATAGATAACCAATTTGCCTTTGGCATAGATGAAATAGATTTATTATATTATAAACTTAAAGAAAATGAACCTTTAGATGAAGAAAAATATAACTATATATTAAATAAGCTTTTATTAAAAAGAGCAAAAGATAAAGCATTAAAATATTTAGGGTATAAAATGCGTTCTAAAAAGCAAGTTATAAAAAAATTAGAAGAATATGATTTTCCATCTAATGTTATAAATAAAGTAATACAAGTTTTAGAAAAATATAATTATATAAATGATGAAGAATTTGCAAAGGCTTTTATAAAAGATAAAGTAAATTTAAAAGGTTATGGTAGCTTTAAAATAAGCTATGACTTAAAAATGCTTGGTATAGAAGAACAAGTGTTTAAAAAATATTTATATGACGAAAATTTTGTAGATGAAAATAAAAAAGCAAAAGATTTGCTATTAAAAAAATTGAAAAATAGAAATATACAAGACTTAGATTATAAAGAAAAACAAAAAATATATGCTTATTTAGCTAGAAGAGGCTTTTCTTATGATAGTATAAATAAAGCATTTAACTATTTATTGGAGGAATTTTAAATATGAATAATAAAAATAAAAGGTCATCTATTAGAAAAGACTTTTTAAAAGATTTTGAAGAAAAAGATTATTTTTCTTGTTATGAAAAAGCAGAAAATATTATAAAATTATATGATGAACAAGAAAAAGAAAGTATAGAATATTGTACAGACTTATATAACCTAGCATATATACAACAAAATCTAGGCAAATATAGTATATCTATAAAATATTATAAAAAAATACTAAAAATATTAGAACAAAAAGAATATGATAAAAATAATAAAGAAGATATAGAAAGAATAAAATTTATTATAGATGTAGAAAATAGCTTAGGTATTTGTTATACAAAAAGTGCTATAAAGCAAAGTTTAGCTATAAATTGTTTTGAAAGAGCATTATCTTTAGCAAAAAAATATTTAGATGATAAAACAGAAAATATAGTTAATATATTACATAATATAGGTTGTTCATACTATGATATAGAACAATATGAAGATGCTATATATCACTTTTTAGAAGAGCTTTCATACAGAAAAAACAAAGATATAGACTTTGTAGATAACTTAAACTTTTTAGGATATAGCTATCAAGAGCTAAAAAAATATGAAGAAGCAGTAGGCTATTTTAACCAAGCGTTAGATATTATAAAAGGTTTATTTGGCATAAACTCTGAAGAATATATGGCAAATATATATTACATATCTTCTGTTTATTCTAAAATGGAAAATTATGATTTAGCCATAAAAAGCTATCAAAAGGCTTGCTCTCTTATAGAACAAAAGTTAGGAGATAAACACCCATATCTTGCAGAAGCCTTATCTAAGCTTGCAGAAAACTATTTAAAAATAGATAAGCCAGAAGAGGCTTTAAAAATACAGCTAAAATCTTTAAGTATTATTAAAGAAACTGTTGGAGAAAAGCATATGTTTTATGCTAGTGCTTTAAAAAGAGTGGGCGATATATATTACATATTAGAAGATTTTGAAAAAAGCTTATTTTATTATGAAAATGAAAATAAAATAAAAGAAGATGTTATAGGTATATATAATGAAGAATATGTAACTAGCTTATTAAACCTTATAAATGTATTTATAAAGACTAATAATATGGACAAAGAAGAAGAAGCTAAAAATAAGTTGTTAAAAATGGTAGATTTTGACTTACCTAAAAAATCTTATGAAAGAGCAATACTTATTTTATGTAAAATATATATGCATAATAATTTAGCAAGTGGGCTTTATGATATTTACGAACAATATAACTATGTAAATGAGCTAGATAGCTTTGATGATATGGTTAAAAAGGCAAAAGAGATAGATGAAGATATAATAAATAAAGATAAAAAATTAAGTGCTATATTTAATAGCTATGAAGAAGAACTAGACCAAGATTATATAGAAGAAGATATTAAAGATGATATTTTTGATGGTATAAAAAATCTTTTTGATGGTTTAAAAAGAGAAATAGATAAAATAGGTAAAAAAGAAGATAAAGAAGAAAATAAAAATAATGAAAATGACAATCAATCAGAAGATGATATAAATAGCTAAAAATTCCATTAATAATTTTTAAGTTAATAACCATAATAAAAGTATAGGTAAAAACCTATGCTTTTATTTTTTGTATTATATTTTATAGTAATAATAAAGGAGGACTAGCTATGAGAAAAATGACAACAGCAGGTTTAATAACAACAGGTGTAGTAGGTATAGTTGGCTTAGCTTATGCTATGACAGATAAAAGAATGAGAAATAAAATGGCAAATGATGGTAAAAAGATGTTAGATAAAGCAGGAGATATGGTTTCTAAAATGGATATATTTTAGATAAATTTTTTAGATATTTTATATTTAAAAGTATCTATTTAAAAATTTAAACTATAAATTAATTGTAATAAAAATAAGCATAAATATAATATTATATTTATGCTTATTTTTTATTATTCTACCATATTATTTACTATTTCATTAGCTTCTACAACATATTGGTCGATAGCACCTTCATCTTGTAGTCTTTTTATAGTAGAGTTAATTTGGTCAACAAGGTCTTGGTTACCTTTTTTTATAGCGATAGCAGAGCCACCAGTTTCATCTATAACTTTAGCCTCAGATATAGCAAGCTCAGGATATTGTTTAACATATCCACTAGCAACAGGTAATTCTACAATAGCAGCATCAATATTACCAGCTTTAAGGTCTAAAATAATATTAGGTAATTTAACTAATGATACAATTTTAGAATCTGGTAATTGTTCCATAGCTATTTTTTCTTGTACAGACCCTTTTTGAACACCTATTTTTTTACCAGCAAAGCTTTCTAAAGTGTTTAATTCATCTTTTTTATCAGCAGGTACTAAAATACTTTGCTCTGCAAGATAGTATATTTCAGAAAAATCTACAGCTTTAGACCTTTCTTCATCAGGAGTCATACCAGCCATAACCATATCAGCTTTATTAGAGTTTAAAGATACTAAAAGACCGTTAAAGTCTAGCTCTAATACACGAAGGTCTACGCCCATATCTTTAGCTATTTCTTCAGCAATAGCTATATCAAAGCCTACAATTTTTTCTTTACCATCTTCTATTATTTTAAATTCATAAGGTGGGTAGTCAGGAGATGTAGCCATAACTAATTCACCTTTTTCTTTAATTTTAGCAACAGCACCATCAGCTTGGCTATTATCTTCTTGGCTAACCTCAGAAGAGCTTTCGTTAGATGTAGCTTCAGTAGATTGGTTATTGTTTTGAGAGCTACCACAAGCTACTAAAGATAAAGATAAAGTAGCTGCAACTATTAAAGAAAGAAACTTTTTCATATATATTCACTCCTAGTTAAACATTTTTATTATATTATACTATAAAAAAATTAAAAATCAATAGCTTTTATTAATAAATATAAAAAAATATGTATATTAATAAAGCTATGGATTAAATCCATAGCTTTTATTAAAAATTAATATTTTTTGCTATTAAGCCTTAAATTAGCACGTTTTAAAGCAAGCTCTGCTCTTAAAAAGTCTATATTAGCATCTTTGCTATTAAGCCTTTCTTCAGCTCTTTTTTTAGCTTCTTCAGCTCTTTTTACATCAATATCATCTATCCATTCAGCAGAGTCTGTAAGGATAGTAATTACATCTGGTTGAACGTCTACAAAGCCACCAAAAAGAGTAGAAACAAGCTCTTGTTCACCGTTTTTAATTTTTAAAAGACCATAGCCAAGAGTAGTTGTAAGGGGTTGGTGCCCTTTTAAGATACCTAAGTCCCCATTTGTACCACGCATAATAACCATAGTTGCGTCATCGTTATAAAGCTCCTTAGAAGGAGTAACTATACGCAAACGTATTTTTGCTTCTGCCATATTAGCAACCATTCCTTTCGCTAATATTATTTCTTAGCTCTTGCCACAACTTCTTCAATAGGACCAGCATTTAAGAAGAAGCTTTCAGGTATATCGTCGTGTTTACCTTCAAGAATTTCTTTAAAACCACGAACAGTTTCAGAAACAGGAACATATTTACCATCATAACCTGTAAATTTCTCAGCAACGAAGAATGGTTGAGAAAGGAAACGTTGGATTTTTCTTGCTCTGTTAACAGTAAGTTTATCTTCTTCAGAAAGTTCGTCCATACCAAGAATAGAAATAATATCTTGTAACTCTTTATATCTTTGAAGAATAGATTGTACGTTTCTAGCTACTTCATAATGCTCTTGCCCAACAATCATAGGGTCTAATATACGAGAACCAGACTCAAGAGGGTCGATAGCAGGGTATATACCAAGCTCAACGATAGCTCTTGATAAAACTGTTGTTGCATCTAAGTGAGCAAATGTTGTAGCAGGAGCAGGGTCAGTTAAGTCGTCGGCAGGAACGTATACTGCTTGAACAGATGTGATAGAACCTGTTTTTGTAGATGTAATACGCTCTTGTAATGTACCAACCTCTGTTGCAAGAGTCGGCTGATAACCAACGGCACTAGGCATACGGCCTAAAAGGGCAGACACCTCAGAACCTGCTTGAACGAAACGGAAAATATTATCAACGAAGAGAAGAACGTCTTGGTTTTCTCTATCTCTAAAATATTCTGCCATAGTAAGACCAGTAAGGGCAATTCTCATACGAGCTCCAGGTGGCTCATTCATCTGACCAAACACAAGGCTTGTTTTGTTAATAACGCCAGATTCTTGCATTTCATAGTAAAGGTCGTTACCTTCACGAGTACGCTCGCCAACACCAGCAAAAACAGAGAAACCACCGTGCTCTGTTGCAATGTTACGGATAAGCTCCATAATAAGAACTGTTTTACCAACACCAGCACCACCAAAAAGACCGATTTTACCACCTTTTGAATATGGACAAAGAAGGTCAATAGCTTTAATACCAGTTTCTAAAAGCTCAGTAGCAGTTGCTTGCTCAGCAAAGCTAGGAGCACTTCTATGGATAGACCATTTTTCTTTAACATCAACGTCGCCAGCCTCATCAATAGGGTTACCAACAACGTTAAACATACGACCAAGAGTGCAAGAACCAACAGGTACAGATATAGGTGCTCCTGTATCTACTGCGTCCATACCTCTAACAAGCCCGTCAGTAGAGCTCATAGCGATACATTTAACAACGTCATCACCTAAGTGTTGAGCAACTTCTGCAACGATAGTTTCGCCGTTATGCTCAATCTCAATGGCATTATATAACGCTGGCATATTTTCGCTTGAAAATTTTATATCTAATACGGCACCGATAATTTGTATTATCTTACCTACATTTTTTTCAGCCAAAAGTTTCCACTCCTTTTCTAACTATAAATACCACTACCGCTAACAATTTCGGTAATTTCTTGTGTGATAGCACTTTGTCTTGCTCTGTTATAAACAAGGTTTAAAGAATCTATCATTTCTTCAGCATTTTCTGTAGCAGAATCCATAGCAGTCATTCTAGCACCTAACTCACATACTGCCGATTCTACCATAGCACCAAATATAACGGTATTAACGTATTTAGGAATAACATATTCTAAAACAGATTCTTCGCTAGGCTCATAAATAGTAAGAGCATTTACGCTAGGCTCTGTTTTTTCTTCAGTTTTAAAATCGTCTACATCTAATGGGAAAAGCTTAATAAGCTTAGGCTCGCTAGCAAGAGTTGATATAAACTCTGTGTAAGCTAAATAAACTTCGTCTACTTCGCCAGATGTAAACATATCTAGTGCCAAACGCCCAATTTGTAAAGCATCTTCGTATGTAGGGTGTTCAGAAATATTTGTAAAAGACTCTATTACATTAGCACGGCTTTTAAAATAATCTCTACTTTTGCTCCCAATAGCTATCACTTTATCAGTTTCTTTATTTTTAATAGCAGACATACCTTTTTTGTTAACGTTTGTGTTATAACCACCACAAAGACCTCTATCACCTGTTACAACTATAACAGCAGTAGATTTTACTTCTCTTTTATCAAGATAAGGATGGCTTATATTACCAGAGCCATTAACAATATTTGCTATAACTTTTCTAGTTTCATTAAAGAAAGGGCGAGTATCTTCTAGCCTAGCTTTAGCTTTATTAAGCTTACTACTAGCTACAAGATACATAGCGTTAGTTATTTGCTGGGTGCTATTGACACTTTTAATTCTGCGTTTAATATCACGCATTGATGCCATTATATCACCTCTTTATTATTTAAATTCTTTTTTAAATGTTTCAAGTGCTTCGATAAGTTGTTTTTCTATATCTTCAGACATTTCTTTAGTTTCTCTAATGCTTGTAAAAATGTTGTTATATTTAGTTTCTACAAAGTTAAAGAATTCTTTTTCAAAGTCTGCAATTCTGTCAAGCTCAATATCATCAAGATATTTTTTAGTAACAGCATAAAGAATAACAACTTCTTTTTCAACCTCTAAAGTAGCATATTGAGGTTGTTTTAATATTTCAACGATTCTTTGACCGTGGTTAAGACGTTCTAAAGTGTCTTTATCAAGGTCAGAACCAAACTGTGCAAAGCTTTCAAGCTCTCTATATTGAGCAAGCTCTATACGGATAGGACCTGCAATTTTTTTCATAGCCTTAATTTGCGCAGAACCACCAACCCTAGATACAGAAAGACCAGCATTGATAGCAGGACGTACACCAGAGTTGAAAAGCTCACTTTCAAGGAAAATTTGTCCATCAGTAATAGATATAACGTTTGTAGGGATATAAGCAGAAACGTCACCTGCTTGAGTTTCGATAATAGGAAGAGCAGTTATAGAACCGCCACCATATTTTTCTTCAAGTCTAGCACTTCTCTCTAAAAGTCTTGAGTGAAGGTAGAATACGTCCCCAGGATAAGCCTCACGTCCTGGTGGTCTGTGAAGAAGAAGTGACATAGCACGGTAAGCAACAGCGTGTTTAGATAAGTCATCATAAACAATAAGAACGTCTTTACCGTTTTCCATAAATTCTTCACCAATAGCAACACCAGTATAAGGTGCAAGGAACTGAAGTGGAGCAGGGTCAGATGCAGTTGCAGAAACAACTAACGAATAATCCATAGCACCAGCTTCTTCTAAGCTTCTAACAATACGAGATACAGTAGAAGCTTTTTGACCTATTGCAACATAGATACAAATAACATCTTTACCTTTTTGGTTGATAATAGTATCTATACAAATAGCAGTTTTACCAGTTTGACGGTCACCGATTACAAGCTCACGTTGACCACGTCCAATAGGTACCATAGCATCAATAGCTTTAATACCAGTTTGTAAAGGTACATCAACAGATTTACGAGTGATAACACCAGGTGCTACTCTCTCAATAGGACGAGTACCAGTAGTATTAATAGGGCCTTTTTCGTCTATAGGTTGACCAATTGCATTAACAACACGACCAATCATAGCTTCACCAACACCAACTTCGGCTACACGGCCAGTAAGTTTAACAGTGTCGCCTTCTTTAACACTTTGGTCAGAGCCTAATAAAACTACCCCTATATTGTCTTCTTCAAGGTTTTGAGCCATACCTAAAACGCCACTTTCAAACTCTAAAAGCTCACCGCTCATAGCTTTTTCAAGTCCGTGTACTCTGGCGATACCGTCCCCAACCTGTATAACCGTACCAACATCAGATACATCTAATTTTGATGTATAACCTTTAATCTGTTCTTTAATAACAGAACTAATTTCTTCAGGTCTTAAGTTCATTAACGGGTTACACTCCTTTACTTAATTATTAATAAGGCTTTTTTTAATGTTTTCTAAATTTGTTTTAATAGAATTATCTATTACTTTGCCATCAACATTAATAACTAAACCACCTATAAGCTCAGGTTTAACATCTGCCTTAATAATAATTTCTTTATTTAAATTTTTAGATAAGTTTTCTTTAATTTTAGATAATTGTTCATCAGTAAGAGCAATAGCAGAGTGTATATAAGCCGTAGTAATGCCTTTATAATCTCTTACAAGCTCTAAAAATGTTTCTAATATTTCTAGTATTTCAGTTTCTCTATTTTTCTTAACAACAATAGATATAAGCCCTAAAATTTCTTCTGAAATATTATCTTTATAAATGTTTTTAAAAAGATTAAATTTTTCACCACCAGATATTCTAGGGTGATTTAAAACAGTTAAAAATTCTTTATCATCTTTAATAGAGTTATACACTAATTCTACTTGATTATTAAACAAATCAATTTTATCTGTTTCTTTTGCTAATTCAAAAAGAGCAACTGCATATCTTTTAGAAATTAATTTTGCCATTTAACTTCCCCCAAATCTGCAATAACTTGGTCAACAAGCTTGTTTTGTTCAGCTTGGTTGATGTTTTCGCTAATAAATTTGCTAGCAACTAAAGAAGAAACCTCTATAATTTGTAATCTAATATCTTCTTTAGCTTTGTCTTGTTCTCTTTGAATATCAAGCATAGCTCTGCTTTTAATAGCCTCTGCTTCTTTTTTAGCTTCTTCTATTATTTGAGCCTCATTTTGTTTAGCACGAGCACGAGCCTCTTCTAATATAGTAGCTTTTTCTTTTTCTATTTCTTTAAGTTTAATTTCATATTCTGCTTTAAGACTATCAGCATCTGCAAGTTTTTCATTTGCTTCGTTTAAGTTATTTTCAATACGTTCTCTACGTTTTTGTAAGAACTCTGTAACAGGTTTATATAATATTTTAGACATTAATGCACAAAAGATACAAACCGATATTAAAATAACAACAACGCCATAAAGAAGCTGTGAGTCTAAAGTAAGTATATAGCTATCCAAGAAAATTTGCCCTCCTTTCATTTTTCTATACTATGTAATATAGAAAAATTTTTAATTAAACTATATAATATTATTTAGTAAAAGGTTGAACGAATAATAATATAAAGGCAATAACAAGACCATAGATACCTGTTGTTTCTGCAACGGCAGCACCAACTAACATTGTAGACATAATAGTACCTTTAGCTTCTGGTTGACGACCAACAGCCTCTGCAGCTTTACCAGCAGCATAACCTTGACCAACACCTGCACCAATACCTGCAATCATAGCTAAACCTGCACCAATTGCAGAACAACCTAAAATAAAAGCATCATTAAATTCCATTTTAAAATCCTCCTAAAAAATAAAAATTTTAATTATAAAGTTTTAAAAATATTAAATTAAACCATTTAGTTTAATCTCCAATTTTATCTTTTATAAATGTCATACTAAGTATAACAAATATAAATGTTTGTAAAAATCCAGCAAACACATCAAAATAACCGTGTAATAGAGGTGTTAATGCACCAAAACCTATTATTTGTATAATAATATGCCCCTGTTGTAAAGCTCCGTATAAAAGCCCCATAATTATTGTACCACCTAAAATATTACCAAATAAACGTAAGCTTAAAGATATAGGTGTAGCTATTTCGCCTATAAGATTAAGTGGCAAGAATAACCAATGTGGTTCTACAAAACCTTTAAAATAATCTCCTTTATTTACTTTTATACCCATAAAGTGTATAAGAGTAAATGTAGAAAGAGATAAAGCTAGCGTTGTAGCTAAATCGGCAGTAGGTGCTCTAAAACTTAATAAACCCATATAGTTAGATGCAAGTATAAAGCAAAATACACCAAAAAACCAGTTACCAAAATATTTGTATTTTTCACCCATACTTTGTATAACGAAGTTTTCCATAGATTCTATGATTAGCTCTACTATATTTTGAAATGTTGTAGTAGGTACATCTGTAAATTTTTTCATTTTAATTCTAACTATTAAAGCTAAAATTATTAAAACAGACATAACAATCCAAGCATTCATCATAGTTTGTGTTATATTTACACCACCTATTTGGGTTATAACTTTAGCACCAAAGTCAAACTCCATGGTTTAACCTCCCTTCTCAAAATATTTTTTGTAGATAGGCTACTAGGCTATAAAGTATAGCCTATTTATTTAAAATAAAGTATAAAATTATACTTTATTAAATAAACTAAATTTTTTTAAATTCAATTATATATTATACACTTTTTGTTATAAAATAGTCAATATTAAATATTGGTATTATTTTTATTTTTAAAGTTTACAATATATACTGCAGGGTTAGTTAATAAAATACCTATTACAACCCCTATAATATCAAAACCTCTATAATATCCTATAAAAAGTACAACAAAGGTTAAGAAAAACCTAAGAGTATAATGTATTCTAGTATAGGTTATTGCTTTTGAGGTAGACATACTCATAGCTTTGTTTAAAGTTTTTTCTAAAAGGATAAGCTTTAATATAGAAAATATTGTACCAAAAATAAGACCTATTAAAAAATTTTTTATATCATCAACAATAAATGTGCTAATACCTAATACTATAAAAAATAAAGCGATAGTTGTTATTATTATTTGTTTTGCTGTGTTAGATATATTCATATTTTTCTCCTAAAATTAATATTTAATTCTATTTTTTTATATTTTTATAATCTAAGTCACGTTTTTGCTTTTCTTTTTTTTCTTCTTTTTTATATTCTAACATAACCATCATATAAAGATTTCTAAAGGCAGCACCAATGCCTAAAAAGGTAAATATAGCTAAAAAGATTATATCAGTGCCTAGTTTTTCATCAAGCCATTTGCCTATAAAAAAGCACATACCAATGGTTACAACCATAGTTATACCAACCTGTGTAAGCTTTGATAAAGCTCTTGCAAAGCTATTCATTAAAATACCTCCTTTAGGTTTTAAACAATATATATTATATACCTATTAAATTAAAAAATCTAGTTTTTAATTAAAGTTTTGTGGTTTTTTATCTATTTTGTTAAAATGGTATAAAATAGCTTCTACAATTCTTTTTGAGGCAAAGCCATCACCAAAAGGATTTTTTGCATTAACCATAGAGCTATAAGTATTTTTGTTTTTTAAAAGCTCTGTTGCTAAAGATATAATAGTTTCTTCTTCTGTGCCAGCTAGCTTTAAAACACCAGCAGCAACACCTTCAGGGCGCTCTGTAACATTTCTTAAAACTAAAACAGGCTTTTTAAGAGAAGGCACTTCTTCTTGTAACCCACCAGAATCTGTCATAACCATATAAGAACGGTCTATAAGGTTGTGCATATCTGTCATATCAATAGGGTCTATAAGATGTATACGAGGGTTATCTCCTAATATTCTATTGGCAACTTCTCTAACAAGAGGGTTAAAGTGTACTGCATATACTACCTCTACGTCTTCATTAGCTTGCACTAATTTTAAAATAGCATTACAAATATTTTCTAAAGGTTTGCCTAAATTTTCTCTTCTATGAGCAGTCATAGTAATAATTTTTTTGTTGTTATAATCTATATGATTAAGAATATCACAAGAAAATTTATAATCTTTGTTAACAGTTGTTTTAACACAGTCCACAGATGTATTACCTGTTATAAATATATCATCTTCATTTACATTTTCTTTTAAAAGGTTTTCTTTAGAAAGGTTAGTTGGGGCAAAGTGTAAATCTGCCATAGCACCTGTTAGCTTTCTGTTCATTTCTTCAGGGAAAGGCTCATATTTATTATATGTTCTAAGCCCTGCTTCAACGTGTCCTATTTTAATTTTTTTATAAAAGGCAGCTAAAGAACCTACAAAAGTTGTTGTTGTATCTCCGTGTACTAAAATAATATCTGGGTTTGCCTTTTCTAAAGTATCTTCAAGGCCTTTAAGAGCATTTATAGTAATACCTGTAAGAGTTTGATTTTGTGTCATAATGTTAAGGTCATAATCTGGTTTTATGTTGAAAATATTTAAAACTTGGTCTAACATTTCACGGTGTTGTGCTGTAACGCAAACTTCTTGATGTATATGTTCACATTTTTCCATTTCTTTAATAATAGGAGCCATTTTAATAGCTTCTGGTCTTGTACCAAAAATACTTAAAACTTTTATTTTTTCCATATTTTACCTCTTTAATTATTTATTTTTTATTATATCGTTTATAACTTGGCTAGCAATAATAAGCCCTGCAACAGAAGGTACAAAAGATATGCTACCAGGGGTTTCTCTTCTTTTATTAGTATCCCTAAAGGGGCTTGAGCTTTTAGCATTTTCACCAAGCTCAATAGGAGCAGGTTTTATAGGTTTTTCAGTAGAATAAACAACCTTTAATTTTTTTATGCCACGCTTTTTAAGCTCATAACGCATAACTTTTGCTAAAGGGCACATAGACGTTTTGTATATATCTGTTACAACAAACTTTGTAGGGTCTAGCTTATTGCCTGTGCCCATAGATGAAATAATAGGCACATTAAGCCTTGTTGCTTCTTCTACAAGTAATATTTTTGAAGATATAGTATCTATTGCATCTATTATATAGTCGTATTTAGATAGGTCAATGCTATTTATTGTATCTTTTGTATAAAATAATTTAGACAAAGTTACATTTGCATTAGGGTTTATATCTAGTATACGTTCTTTTACAACTTCTATTTTGTCTTTACCTATTGTACTATGAGTAGCTATAAGCTGTCTGTTAATATTTGTTATAGATATAGTATCATCATCTACAATATGTATGTTAGACACACCACAACGAGCTATTGCCTCAACACAAAAAGAGCCAACACCTCCAACACCAAATATTATAACACTACTATTTTTAAGCTTTTCTATATTGTCTTTACCTATTAGTATTTCTGTTCTTGTAAGAGTGTTCATTTTTATCTCCCAATCTGTTTAAACTTTATATATATTCTAACACTTTTTTATATTTTTGTCTAATACATATTAGTTATTAACAATATAGCTATAAAAAGATAAAAAATACTAGACTAAATATTAATATATGGTATCATATTAATAGAATAATAAAAAAGGAGAGATTTTGTGAATATTCCTAAACAGGTTATATATATAATAGAACAACTAGAAAAAAATGGTTTTGAAGGGTTTATAGTAGGTGGTTGCGTTAGAGATTATTTACTAGGCTTTGAGCCAAAAGATTTTGATATAACAACAGATGCAATGCCACAAGATATAAAAAATATGTTTGAACATACAATAGATACAGGTATAGAGCACGGCACTGTTACAGTAGTAATAGATAAACAAAATTTTGAAGTAACCACATATCGTATAGACGGAGAATATAAAGATAACAGACGCCCAGAAACCGTTATATTTAGCAAAAAAATAGATGAAGATTTAAGCAGGCGTGATTTTACAATGAACGCCATAGCTTATAGCATAAGCAAAGGCTTTGTAGACCCTTTTTGTGGTAGAGATGATATAGAAAGTAAACTTATAAAAGGTGTTGGAGATGCAGATAAAAGGTTTAAAGAAGATGCACTTAGAATGATGAGAGGTGTACGTTTTTCTGCTCAGTTAGGTTTTGATATAGAAGAAAAGACTTTTGTTGCAATAAAAGAAGATGCTAAGCTAATAGAAAATATTAGTATAGAAAGAACAAGAGATGAGTTTTTAAAGCTAATAAAGTCTGACTATATAGAAAAATTAAATCTTTTACAAGAAACAAAGCTTTATAAATATTTTATACCAGAAATAGAGCCTATTTTTACAAATTATAAAAAAAATATATTTATATTAAAAAAAGTATCTAAAGATTTAAGGCTTGCCTATTTATTAAGCCATTTAGATGAACAAACAGGTGAAGATATTTTAAAAAGATTAAAGCTAGATAATAAAACTATAAAAGAAATAAAAACTATCCTTAAATATTTTAATTATAACTTTATAGATGATAGAACAGAAACAAGAAAAATAATGTCTGTTATAGAGCCAGATTTATTTAAAAAAATATTAGAAATAAAATTTTGTATAAGCCTTGTAGAAAATGATTTAATACAATGTAAAAAATATGATAACATATATGATGAAATAGATGAAACTATTAGAAAAAATCATTGTTTTTCCTTAAAAACTTTAGCTATAACAGGTAACGATTTAAAAGAAATAGGTATAGCTAATGGCAAGCAAATAGGAGATAGCTTAAAAATGGCTTTAAACATAGTTTTAGAGCAACCAGATAAAAATAATAAACAATTTTTATTAAAATATATAGGTGAAAATATATGAAAAATGCTTTAATAACTGGTGCTAGTGATGGTATAGGTAAAGATATGGCTATCATATTATCAAATATGGGATATAATATAATAGTTGTAGCTAGAAATAAACAAAAAATGGAACAAGCTTTTAAAAATATAAAAAACTGTACAATAATATCTATGGATTTATCTATAATAGAAAATTGTTATAAACTTTATAACCAAGCTAAAGATATAGATATACTAATAAACAATGCAGGATATGGAGTTTTTGGAGAATTTTTAAATACAAATTTAGATGATGAGCTTAATATGATAGATTTAAACATTAAATCTCTGCATATTTTAACAAAACTATTTTTAAAAGATATGGTAAATAAAGATAGAGGATATATTTTAAATGTAGGTTCTATTGGTAGCTTTTTTGCAAGCCCTTTGTTATCATCTTATTATGGTAGTAAGGCTTATGTGTTAAATTTAAGCCTTGCAATAAAAGAAGAGCTAAAAAAACAAAAATCTAATGTATATATAGGTACATTTTGCCCTGCTACTATTAACACAAACTTTCATAAAAAGGCAGGTGTTAAAGGCAATGTAAAAGGGTTAGATAGTTATAAAGCATCTAAATATGCTATTGATAAAATGTTTAAGAAAAAAGCTATTATTATACCTAGCTATGCAAAGGTTTTACCATTTTTTGTAGATATAATGCCAAGAATATTAATAACAAAGCTAGCTTATAAAATGCAGATAAAAAAACAAGAAAACTAATTGCATTTTTAAAAATAAACTGATATACTTTTTTTGATAATTAATATTAAGGAGTGATATTGTGAATAACTTTGACACAAAAGGTGTATGTGCAAAAAATATTGAGTTTGAGCTAGATGGAGATGTTGTAAAAAGTGTAAGCTTTAACGGTGGTTGCAATGGCAACCTTAAAGGTATAGCAAGCCTTGTAGAAGGTTTAAAAGTAGAAGATGTTATTAAAAAGCTAGAAGGTTTAACTTGTGGAAACAAAGATACATCTTGTCCAGACCAATTAGCAAAAGCTTTAAAAGAAGCACTTATCAACAAATAATACACATATATGTTGAAAACTTTAAACAAGCTAGTAAAGATTTAAACATATGTAAAAAAGTTAAAAAATAACCAGTAAAAAACCTTGAATATTTAAGGGTTTTTACTGGTTATTTTTATTGTAAACTATCAAACAAGTGTTCGTAATATAACATTTATATACATTATAATTGTTGAAAAAAATGTGGATAATGTGGAAAACTATTTACTTAATAACATTTCTCCTAGTAAATTCACATTTCCAGCACCCATAGTTATCAACATATCATTATGTTGACAATCTTTTTCAATGTAATCTTTTCCACATTCAAAACTTTCTATATATATTGCATCTTTTCCTAGCTCTTTTATTTTATTAACTAAATCTTTAGCGTGTATTTCACCAGTATCTTTTTCTCTAGCAGAATATATATCGGCTATTAAAATGTTATCTACATCTAAAAGAGCTTTTGCAAAATCGTCTAAAAGAGCCTTTGTTCTAGTATAAGTATGTGGTTGAAAAACGCACCAAAGTTTATTAATATTTTGTGCTTTAGCAGCTTTTACAGTAGCTAAAATTTCTGTTGGGTGGTGAGCATAATCGTCTATTATTTTAACACCATTAAATGTGCCTTTATATTGAAAACGTCTGTTTGTACCTTTAAAATTGTTAAGCCCTTGCTCTATACTATCTTTATCTAGGTTATAAAAATGAGAAAGGGCACATACAGATAAAGAATTATAAACATTATGAAGCCCTACAACACTTAATTTTATATTATACATAAAATTATTGTTAAAATAAGCTTTATAGCTAGCATATCCAAATTCATCAAAAACAATATCTTTAGCTTGCCACATACTATTTTCGTTTTGTCCGTAAGTTATAACACTACATTTTAAATCTTTTGTTATTTTTTCATAGTCTTTAATATCGGCATTTATAACAAGACAAGCATCTTCTTTTACTAGGCTTGCAAATTTTTTAAAGCTATCATATATTTGATTAATATCTTTAAAATAATCTAAATGGTCTTCATCTATATTTAATATAATAGCAGAATGTGGGTTAAATTTTAAAAATGTATCACAATATTCACAAGTTTCTAAAACAAGATAATCTTTTTTACCAACTTTAAAATTACTATTTATAGAAGAAAGTATACCACCTATTGATATAGTAGGGTCTTTTTTAGCTTGTAAAAATACTTCAGATACCATAGATGAAGTAGTAGTTTTACCGTGAGTACCTGCTATACATAAAGGATATTTATAGGCTTTCATAAGCTCACCTAAAAAGGTAGAACGCTCAACCATTTTTAAACCAAGCTCTTTAGCTTTTATAAACTCTTCATTATCTTCTTTAATAGCAGCTGTGTATATAACCAAATCTATATCGCTAGTAATATTATTTTTATTTTGTCCTATATATACAGTAACACCTTTTTTTACAAGATTTTCTATAAGCTCAGAGTTGTTATTGTCAGAGCCTAATATAGTATATCCACCTTCAGCTAAAAGTATTTCACAAAGACCAGACATACTAACACCACCTATACCTATAAAGTATAGCTTTTTATAAGGAAAAATATTTTTTATAGTTATTGTATCCATAATAGCCTTATCTCCTAACACAATTTATATCTAGGTATATTATATATATAATAGTATATTTTATCAACTATTAATTATACTAAGTTATTTTTATTATTAACAAAAATGTATAATTATATATAAATAAAACTGTATTGTAAAAAATAACGTTATAAATGTAATATATAACCGTTTCTTTATTATAATTAAACAACCTATAAAAAATAAATATCAAAAAACATATAAAAATAACAAAAAAATATAAAATAAATATTGATTTTTATATAAAATAGTTATATAATGTTTATATCAGCTATGGTTTTACTTAATTTTTTAATACCAAAATATTTACATAATTTTTAGGTATAAAGTAGAAACCACCCTGCGTCAAGGCTTTGCCTTTTATATACATTTTATTCTACTTTATAGGAGGAGATTTGTCTATGAACATTACAGATGTAAGAATTAGAAAAGTTAATCAAGAAGGTAAAATGAAAGCAATTGTATCTATTACTCTTGACAACGAATTTGTTGTACACGATATAAAAGTAATAGAAGGTGAAAATGGATTATTTATAGCTATGCCTAGCAGAAAAACTAGCAATGGAGAATATAGAGATATTGCACACCCTATCAATTCTTCTGCTAGAGAAACTCTTCAAAAAGCTATTTTAGCTAAATATGAACAGGCTCTTTTAGAAGATGAAACTATGCAAGAAAGTGCTGTTGCACAACAATAGAAATAAAATTATATCTTAGTTAAAAAATAAAAAGCTATGTTTTACCATAGCTTTTTATTTTTTAACTAAATTCCTTTGTAGTATTTATTATTTTTGAAAATTTTATAATTTTTTTAATATATTTTGGGTATAATTAATGTTTATTATAGTATATAAAATTAAGCTAAAGATTTTTAATGCATTATTTTGTATAATTAAATATTTCTAGTAAAAAAATAACATATATGGTATAATTAATATATAATACTTATCTTAATGTTAGATAAAAGGTGGGATTGTAATGGAAAAAAACCAAACGAAAACTTATGAAACAAAAGAGATAGAAGAAAGAGTAGTATTAATTGGTATAGATAATGAGAAAGATTTAATGAATATATATGCTAGCTTAGATGAGCTAGAAGAATTGGTAGAAACAGCAGGTGCTACTGTTATAGGGCGTATGGTTCAAAAAAGAGAGGGCATACATAAAGCACATTATTTTGGTAAAGGTAAAATAGAAGAGCTAAAAGCATACGTAGAAGAGCTTGGGGCAACAGGTATTGTATGTGATGATGAGCTTACTGCCAGTCAAATGAAAAATATGGCTAGTATGTTAAAAGTTAAAATAATGAATAGAACACTTGTTATATTAGATATATTTGCAAGAAGAGCAAGCTCGGCAGAAGGTAAGGTGCAAGTAGAGCTTGCCCAGCTTAGATATAAGCTAACACATCTTGTAGGACAAGGTAAAGATATGAGCCGTTTAGGTGGTGGTATAGGCACTAGAGGCCCTGGTGAAAAAAAGCTTGAGATAGATAGAAGAAATATATCAGATAGAATAGCAGAGCTTAACAAAGAGCTTAAATATATAGAAAAACACAGACAAGTTATGAGAGAAAAAAGGCTTAAAAATAAACAGCCAATAGTGGCATTTGTAGGTTATACAAATGCAGGTAAGTCTACTCTTATGAACACAGTTACAAAATCAGATGTATTAGCTATGGATAAGCTTTTTGCAACACTTGATACAACAACAAGAAAAATTGAGCTACAATCTGGTAGAGAGTATCTTTTTACAGATACGGTAGGCTTTATACAAAAGTTACCACATAACCTTATTAAAGCATTTAGAGCAACTTTAGAAGAAACAAAATATGCAGATGTATTAGTGCACGTGGTAGATAGCTCTAACAATGCTAGAGAAGAACAGATGAATATAGTTTATAAAACATTAAAAGATTTAGATTGTTTAAACAAACCTATAATTACTGCGTATAATAAGGTGGATAAAGATGATGTAACAAGACCTTTACCTAAAGATGATTTTGCTATGTATACATTAGAAATATCAGCAAAAAAAGGTGATGGTATAGAAAATCTTTTAAACACAATAGAAGATGTTGTTAAAAGCTTTAAAAAATCTATAAACATATTAATACCTTATGAAAAGTCTAATTATGTTGGTATGATACACGGTAGATGTGAAATAGTGCAAAATGAAAATAGAGAAGATGGTATGTTTTTTGAAATATATGCAGATGAAGAAATGGAAAACAGGCTTAAAGATTTTATAATACAAAATTAATACACAAGAAGGTGATTTTATGAAAAAGAAACTAATAGCAATAGGGATAATATTTTCTCTTATATTAGCAGGGTGTTCAAAACAAGATGAACAAAGCACAACAACAGAAACTACAACTAATACAACAACATCTACAACACAACAAGAAGAACCAGAAGAGGTACAAAAAAATAAAACAGATATATCTATTTTTACAAAAGATGAGGAAATAGAATATAGCAAAATTTCTGATAGAGATGAAAATTTTGATAATAATGATGAAAAACTTAAAATGGTATTAGATTTTATTAATAAACGTGCAGAAGACGAACTAATACAGCTAGAAAATGATGAAAATATTAGAATAGAATTTCCACACGAATTGCCAAAAGATAGTAAAGTTAATATTATTAAAACCTATGTAAAACAAAATGGTAAAGGTGGCACTGAAAATGTTGATGAAAGTATGGTTGTTGAGCTAAATAAAAATGGTAATGTAGATTTTAAGCATACATTTGATACTAATGATAAATATTTAGATTTAGTTATATATGAGGTGTTAATAAGTTGGGATGATATATTAGTAAAATATAATTTTGCTATTAAAGTAGACAACAGAAGTACACCTAATAATAAGCCTTATGCTGTAACAGGATATTTATCATCAGACCAACAAAAAATATATGATAACTATAAAAAGGACAAAAATATAGACGTATTTAAAGGTATTGAGCCTACAACAATGGTTAAATATTATACACAAGCTATAATGGAGCAAGAATATAACATAGCTTATACATTGTATAAAGGTGAAGATGAAGAAAGCTATATGAAAATAATAAAATCTTTTGATGAAGATTTAAAAGAGGACTATATATCTAATTTAAAAGCAGCAGCAAATGGTAAATTTGTAGAAGAAACTAAAGAAAAAGGTTATATAGAATATGAACTTCAAAAAAACCATTCAATGGCTATTGATGTTACAAAAGATAATGATATTTGGAAAATACAATATATACCAATACAATAAATAAAAGGCTAGATAAATTTCTAGCCTTTTATTTATTGTATTGGTATACATAATTTTTAATATTGCTCTTTAATTAAAAATAGTCAGATATATAAGGGGTTTTTTGTTTAATAGAGTTTTCTAACATACTAATAATATTTTTATCAGTAGTTATTCTACCTATTTTTGATAAATAGCTAGGGCGTTTATAGCCCATAAGCATTGTTGTCATTGTTTGTATACTTACTGTATCTTGGCATTTTTCATTTATTCTTGTGGCTTTAGCCGAACCATCTTTTTCTATTTTTAATAAAAATGTAGATTGGTTACAAGTCATTATAGGGTCTGTAAGAGTAAATTTCCATTCTCTGTCCATAGTAGATTGTTTAAATGGATAGTTTTCTATAAATTTTTCAAAATCTACAATTCTACCCATAAAATAAGGTGTTATAGTTTCTTTTATACTAGCATCTTCTAATAAAAAGGCTAAAGGTTCATCTGTATATATATCACCTATTACTTCTTCTACCATAGAAAAATGAGCAGATATAAAGTTCCATAAACCTGTTCTGGCATCTTCATTATTAAAAATCATATCTTTTATATGAAATATTTCATTTTCTATCCAATATATTAAGTAACCATTAGGTTCATTGTTTTCGTTATAATAAATGGCTGCCATTATATCATCTGTATCCCATAGCCAATATTCGTTCCAAGCAAGCTCATCTCTAAGTATTGCACCGTGTGTTTGCATAGCATATATTTCATATGTTTTTTTAAGTTCTTCGCTATCTGTACTTACACGTCTTACATCTCCAGGCACTTGTTTATTTTTAGGCAATTGATAATCACCTATTTGATATGTTAGCTTGTTAGATATAATCTCCCAACCTTTACGTCTATAATATGGTATAGAATAAGGATATAGATAACATATATATTGTCCTCTTTTTTGCATATTTTTTAAAGCTTGTTCTAATAATTTGTGCATTAAGCCAAGGTTTGAATATTCTGGATATGTACCTACACCAGTTAATCCACCCATTTTATATGTTTTATCAAATATTCTAACTTTCATAGGATAAACAGCTACTTGTGATATAAGTGTATCATTATCAAACCAACCTATAACATCAGCTTTTTCCATAGTAGGAAATTTTGCTCTTATTATTTCTTTTTCTTGCCAACCAACAGAGCTTAATTCTTGCTCTGTTACTTGAAAATCATATCTCATCAATGCATTATATTGCTCCACATATTCGCTACCTACTAGTTTCATCTTTAAAATTTTCTTATACATAAAGCACCTTCTAAATTAATTAGTTAAAGATATAATAATTATAGCATAATAATATATTTTTTAAAACTAAAATAATTTATAAAATATACTTTTAAATATATAATATAAAATAATTGCTAAAACATACTTTTAAAGTTATAATTAATATTATAAAATTAATTGTAACAAAAGGAGGTAAGAAAATGGAAAATTTATTTTTACAATATCCAAAATGTAGCACTTGCAGAAAGGCTAAAAAATTTTTAGAAGATAGCGGTATAAATTTTATAGATAGAGATATAACAGTAGATAACCCTACAAAAGAAGAGCTTAAAAACTGGTATGAAAAAAGTGGGCTTGAGCTTAAAAAATTTTTTAATACAAGCGGTGTTTTATATAGAGAAATGGGGCTTAAAGATAAAATAAAAGATATGTCAGAAGATGAAATGTTGGAGCTTTTATCAACTGATGGTAAACTTGTAAAAAGACCTATTTTAGTAAATGATAGTAAAGTATTAGTAGGTTTTAAACAAGAAGAATATGAAAATTTTAAATAAAGGAGCATATGTTATGTTTAAAGATAATCGTAAAAAAGTAATTAGTTCATTAAAAGAAGAAAAAGCAATTATATTTTTATTTGCAGGCAAAGCACAACATAAAACTTGTGACCAATTTTTCCCTTTTGAGCCAAATAGAAACTTTTATTATATGACAGGTATAGATAAACCTCATATTATATATATGGCTATAAAAAATGGAGAAAATATAGATGAAACATTGTTTATAGAAAGATATGATGAGCTTAAAGCAAAATGGGACGGGGCATCTATTGGCGAAGAAGAAGCTAAAAATCTATCTGGTATAGAAAATATAAAATACTTAGATGAGTTTGAAGCTACATTTTCTAATTTAATGTTTAGAAATAGTATAGAAACTGTATATTTAGACCTAGAAAATAGATATTTAGATAATAGTAAAGCTAGCTTTAAACAAGCTAATATAATAAAAGAAAATTATCCATATATTAATATAAAAAATATTTATAATGATTTAGGCTATTTTAGACTTTTTAAAACAAGTGAAGAAATAGAAAATATGAAAAAAGCTATATCTATCACTAAAAAAGGTATAGAAAATATATGGAAACATACTAAACCAGACATTATGGAATATGAATTAGAGGCTTGTTTTGATTATGAAATAAAAAGAAATGGTTCAAAAGATAAGGCATTTAACACAATACTTGCTAGTGGTAAAAATGCAACAGTGCTACATTATGGAGAAAACAATGATAAGATAAATGATGGTGAGCTTATACTTATAGATTTAGGTGCTACTTATGGTTATTATAATGCAGATATATCAAGAACTTTCCCTGCTAATGGTAAATTTAGTGATAGACAAAAGCAACTATATAATATAGTTTTAGAAGGGCAAAGAAAAGTTATAGAGGCAGTAAAACCAGGACTACCATTTAAAAGACTTAATGAAATATTAATAGAACATTATGAAGAAGAACTTGCCAAAATAGGTCTTATAAAAGACAAAAGTGAAATATCAAAATATTACTATCACGGTGTAAGCCATTATTTAGGATTAGACACTCACGATGTGTCAAGAGATTTAGGCACAGATAGTGGGCTTAAACCAGGTATGGTTATAACAGTAGAGCCAGGGCTTTATATAGCAGAAGAGGGAATAGGCATAAGAATAGAAGATGACATACTTGTTACAGAAACAGGCTATGAAAATTTATCTAAAGATATAATAAAAACCGTAGAAGAAATAGAAAATTTCTTTAAAAATCGTTAATTTATGAAAGAAACAGAGCTTTATGAACCTATAAAAAGTTATCTTTTAAAAAATGGATATAAAGTACAGGCAGAGGTTAAAAACTGTGATATAGCTTGTTTATATGAAGATAAGCTTATTGTTATAGAGATGAAAAAAAGCTTTAATTTAAAACTTTTATATCAAGCTATGGATAGAAAATCTTTTGCAGACAAAGTTTTTGTAGCTATAAGTCGCCCTAAAAACTTTAGAAAAAAAGAAACTAAACATATGCTAAAAATATTAAAGTCTATGGATATAGGCCTTATAACAGTTGCTTTAGATAGCCCTCTAAAAGCAGTAGAAATAGTGCTAGAGCCAGAAGATAAAACTATAAAAAGAAAAACAAGAAAAAGAACAATGATTTTAAATGAGCTACAAAGGCGAAACTTAAATACTAATATAGGTGGTAGCACAAAAAAAGAC